>CAXTOB010000464.1:0-5422 GCA_964245505.1 uncultured Acetobacteraceae bacterium
GTTCGATTGCGTGATGCCCACCCGGGCCGGACGCACCGCGCGGGCAGTTACCAGCCAGGGTGTGCTGAACATGCGCAATGCGCGGCATATGGACGATGCCGGGCCGGTGGACCCGGCTTGCGGCTGCACGGCTTGCACCCGGCATAGCCGCGCCTACTTGCACCATCTGTTCCGGGCCAAGGAAATCCTTGGCCCGATGCTGCTGACCCAGCACAATATCACTTATTATCAGTCCTTGATGCGCGGCCTGCGCGCGGCGGTCGTGGCGGGGCGTTTTGCCGACCATGCCGCCGGGCTTCGCAACGCCTGGGGCAACGGAGACCCTTTGGGAGACGTGCGATGAGCGATTATAGCGTCCTGACCCAGCTTGGCTCCGTCATCGAGGCGCCGACCAATCCGGACGAGGCCGTGCTGGAGCGGGTCGGCAATCCGCAGCCGGGCATGGACTACCTGGTGCGCTTTACCTGCCCGGAGTTCACCTCGCTGTGCCCGCTGACGGGGCAGCCGGACTTTGCCCACATCGTGCTGGACTATGTGCCGGATGAGTGGATCGTCGAGAGCAAGTCGCTGAAGCTGTTCCTTGCCAGCTTCCGTAATCATGGGGCGTTCCATGAGGCGTGCTCGATGCAGGTGGCGCAGCGGCTGGTGGACCTGCTGACGCCGCGTTGGCTGCGGATCGGCGCCTACTGGTATCCGCGCGGCGGGATGCCGATTGATGTGTTTTGGCAGACCGGGGCGCCGCCGACCGGGGTTTGGGTGCCGGACCAGGGGGTTGCGGCCTATCGCGGGCGCGGTTGATCCGGGATGGCGGCGAACATCGTGCCGCTGGCGAGCGCGATCCAGATGCGGCGGGTGCCGAGATAGTCCGATCCGATGATCATGTCCCCCGCCGTCGCCGGTATGTCCGCGACGTTTAGGACGGGATCGTCAATGGCCTCGTTGCCAATCTGCAGGCTGTGGAAGTGGCGCGGCCGGGAGATGATCCCAGCGGCGTCCAGGCTTTGCGTGACGCTGGACGGGCCGTGGAGCAGGTCGGCCGCACTGAGACCGGCGGCGGCGGCGGCCGGCAGCCCGACCGTACTGCGGCTGGCGCCGGTATCCAACAGGGCGCGGATCGGCCGTCCGTTCAGCCTGGCAGAGACGAATAGGTCGCCATTGGGCTCCTGTTCGGTCGGCAGGCGGATGAACGGTTTGGTCCAGGGCGGCGGCGCCCCGGCGCATGCGCGAGAACGGGCACGATACAGCGCAACCTTGCCCTTCGGCGCGTCCAGGTCCAGCTCGAAGCCGGCGAGCACGTTGATGCCCAGCACACCGTCGAAGGGCGGCCGCAGCCCGCGGCCGACGACGACCGGCACATTCGGCAGAGTCGCGGTCCCGAATTGGACTTCCGGCAGCATCGCCAGGCTGGCGCTGGCCTGGCCTCCCGCGCCGTCCAGCCCGATGGCCAGCCGCTTGTCCACCCGCACCCCTAGCCGCAAGGCCGCTGCGCGACTCAGCAGGGTGAGGTCAAACCCGATGTCCAGGATCAGGAAGGCGGGACGCTTGTTGATCCCGACGATGGTGACCGGGACGTTGTCGATCAGCCGCACCGGCAGCTCCCCTGCAGGCTCCAATATGCATACCTGCGCGGCGCCCCCGGTGCAGGCGGACAGCAGCAGGATCAGCAGCAAGTTGAGTGCCTTCATGGCGGCAGGATGATTGACGGCCCGACTGATGGAAAGCCCGGGCGTGACCTGGCGGAGGCCAAGGCATTGATTCGGGCCAAGGCGCTCGGGCTTGGGTTCCATGCCGTCGGGTTCGCGCCGGCCTCGCTGGGGGTGGAGGCGCGGGAGCGGCTGGCGGCATTTTTGCTGGCTGGGCAGCATGGGGATATGGGGTGGCTGGCCGAGCGCACGGAGCAGCGCGGCAGCCCGCAGGCGCTGTGGCCGGAGGCGCGCAGCGTTGTTGCACTGGGACTGTCCTATGCGCCGGATGAGGATCCGCTGGCGGTGCTGGGGCGGCGGGAGCGTGGCAGCATCTCGGTTTATGCGCGCAACCGCGACTACCATGACGTGGTGAAGGGGATGCTCAAGCATCTTGGCGCCTTCATCGTCAGCCGGTTTGGACCTGCGGTGAAGGTGTTCGTAGATACGGCTCCGGTGATGGAGAAGCCAGTTGCGCAGCAGGCCGGGCTGGGGTGGCAGGGAAAGCACACCAATCTGGTTTCTCGCGCCCACGGGTCGTGGCTGTTCCTTGGCGAGGTAATGACGACCCTGGAGCTGCCGCCGGACCCGCCGCATGTGGACCGTTGCGGCAGCTGCTCGCGTTGCTTGCAGGCCTGCCCGACGGCGGCCTTTCCGGCGCCGTATCGGTTAGATGCGACGCGGTGCATCTCCTACCTGACGATTGAGCATCAGGGACCTATTCCGCACGAGCTGCGGCCGTTGATGGGCAACCGGATCTATGGGTGTGACGATTGCCTGGCGGTCTGTCCGTGGAACCGGTTTGCCCAGGCGGCGCATCCCAAGCTTCGGGCGCGCGACGACCTGCGTGCGCCGGCCCTGGCGGAGCTGGCGGCGTTGGACGATGCCAGGTTCCGCGCCCGGTTCGCTGGCGGGCCGGTGAAACGCATTGGCCGGGACCGTTTCGTGCGCAACGTGCTGATTGCAATTGGCAATTCTGGGGATGCGTCTTTGCTGCCGGTGGCCCGCGCCCTGATGCGTGATGCCGATCCGGTGGTCGCCGAGGCAGCCAGTTGGGCCGCCGCGCGTTTGCCCGGCAGCAACATGCCCGGGGACAGCATATGACACGCACCGAAACAGATAGCCTGGGCACTATAGAGATAGATGCCGAGCGGTATTGGGGGCCGCAGACGGAGCGTGCCCGCCTGCTGTTCAAGATCGGCTCCGAGCGGTTTCCTGCGGTGCTGATCCGCGCGGTGGGGTTGCAGAAGCAGGCTAGCGCCGAGGCGAATGAGGCGCTCGGGGAGTTGCCGGCGGACCTGGCACGGCCGATTGCCGCGGCGGCGGCGGAGATCGCTGCTGGTAAGCGCGATGCCGAGTTTCCGCTGCCGGTTTGGCAGACCGGCAGCGGCACCCAGACCAACATGAACGCCAACGAGGTCATCTCCAACCTTGCGAACGAGGCGCTGGGGCAGCCGCGCGGCAGCCGTAAGCCTGTTCATCCCAACGACCACGTGAACCGGGGGCAGAGCAGCAACGACAGCTTCCCGACGGTGATGCATGTCGCGGCGGTGGAGGCGGTGCAGCACCGGTTGGTGCCTGCGCTGCAGACGCTTCATGCGAGCCTGGTGCGGCGGGCGGCGGAGTGGGATGGGATCGTCAAGGTGGGACGCACCCATATGATGGATGCGGTGCCGGTCACGTTGGGGCAGGAGGCGGCGGCCTGGGCGCGGCAGGTCGAGTTGGGGCTGGCCCGGCTGGGGGATGCCATGCCGCGGCTGCTGAGCGTGCCGCAGGGTGGTACTGCGGTTGGGACTGGGCTGAACCGGCATGAGGATTTCGACCGGGTGTTCTGTGAACGGTTGGCGGCGCTGACTGGGCTGGCCTTCACGCCTAATCCCAACAAGTTCGAGGGCATGGGGGCGCACGATGCCTTTGTCGAGCTGTCGGGGGTGCTGAACGTGCTGGCGGTGTCGCTGAACAAGCTGGGGAACGATGTGCGCCTGCTTGGTTCCGGGCCGCGATCCGGATTGTCGGAGCTGACGGTGCCGGCGGATGGGTTGTCGTCGTCGATCATGCCGGGGAAGACCAACCCTACGCAGAGCGAGGCTCTGACGATGGTTTGTGCCCAGGTGATGGGCAACCACGTCGCGGTCACGTTCGGGGCGGCGCAGAGCTTCCTGGAGCTGAATGTGTTTAAGCCACTCATTATTCACAATGTCCTGCAATCTGCCGGGCTGCTGGCGGATGCGGCGGAGAGCTTCGCGCATAATATGGTGGATAAGCTGGAGCCGGCGCGGGAGCGGATTGCCGAGAACCTGGCGAAGTCGCTGATGCTGGTGACGGCGCTGAACCCGCGCATTGGGTATGACAAGGCGGTCCGGATCGGCAAGCTGGCGTTGGCGGAGAACATGACGTTGCGCGATGCGGCGGGGCAGCTTGGTTTTGTGACGCCGGAGGATTTCGACCGCTGGGTGGTGCCGGCGGATATGGTGCGGCCTGGCGCGACGCTCGGGGAGTGACGCGACGGGGGGTTGCGGCGCGGTCCTGATGCGGGATGGCTGGGTTGGGCTGCAGAAGCGTAGCTTCAGCTTGTCAGGGCATCGCACCAGCGTCGCGTTGGAGGTGGAGTTCTGGACGGTGCTGGGCGCATTGGCGGATGAGGAGGGCGTGCCGCTGTCGGTCCTGGTCGGACGGGTGGATGCCGCGCGCTCGCCGGGGCAGCCGCTGGCGTCCGCGTTACGGTTGAGAGCACTTTTGCGCGGAAAATAAACGGGATGGTAACTCGTAGGAGCAATGCTGGGCACGGCGGCACATCGGTGCCGCATGCCGAAGGAAAATCCTGTGAATACGTCACTACTGCCTAACCTGGTCAGCCCGCTCCAGCTTGCTGACCGCCTCATTCAACTCGCGCGGGACGCAGACCACGCCGGGTTTGCTGGGACTGCGGTCACCCTGCTGAACCTGGCGTTCAGCGTTTTGGACCGGGACGCGCTGGCGCTGGTGTAATACCAACCGCCAGAAGTTCTGACCTGCCGATCCCAACTGGCTCCGGTCATTGCGAGCCGGCTTCGGCGCGGCAGTTCCCGACGGCAAGACCTGTGCGTGCAGTCCTGGATTGCCACGCCGCAAGCGCGGCTCGCAATGACGATACCCTTAGCGGTCAGAACTTTCGGCGGTTGGTATAATACCAGAGGCCGTTTGCACTGAGTTTTACGTTGCCGAGCCGTCGTTGCGAGCCGCTTGGGGTGCAGCAATCCAGAGCCGCCGGCGCGGTCCTTGAAGTCCTGGATTGCCGCGTCGCTACGCTCCTCGGTATGACGGAAACGGTCAGAGCGACAGGCGTTTGGTATAGAAGGGTCCGCAGCGCCGCCAATCAGGGCCGTGACGCCAGCCAGCGTGACAGCCCCGCCAGTTCCGGCGTGCGCTGGGCTGCGGACGGTCCCGTCAGCAGCAGGCCTAACTCGGGGCCGGGCGGGGGCGGTGGCGCCGTGGGCCGGACCAGCAGCCGTACGTCCGTCAGGCCGAGCAGGTCCAGGCTGCCCGAGATGCCAACCTCGCCGGAGGGCGCCGTCACGAGGCCGTTCAACGCGGCGATGCCGCGATGCAGGTCTAGGCCGAGGTCCAGCCGCGCGAACGGGGTGGCGCCGCTCAGCAGCGCCGCACGGACCGCGGCGGCCATCTCGGCGGGATCGGTTGCGTCCAGCGCCTTGGCTGCTGCGGGAACGTCCAGGCCAGCCAGGGTGCCGTCCTCTCCGTGG
>CAXTOB010000465.1:0-5418 GCA_964245505.1 uncultured Acetobacteraceae bacterium
GATATGTGATCGGCGCGCGGGCGATCACGGTGCTGGGGGTGCCCTGGCCGACGGCAGCGGCCGGCACGGTGGTGGATGTGACGGCGGAGATTATCGGTCAGACGCTGTTCTCGCTGTTTGGGCTGCTTGTGCTGCTGCTGCTGCGGCCGGAGTCGCCGCTGCTGCTGCCGCTTGCGGCTGCGTTGGGGCTGGTGCTGGTGGGGATAGTCCTGGCTATCCGCGCCCGTGCCGCGATCGGCCGCGGGTTGCGTGGGTTGGGGGTGCGGCTGCTGGGCGAGTGGTTCCGGCGGCAGGGCGGGCTGGAGCAGGTGGGCGCCGCGCTGTCCCGCTTGTATGGCAGGCCGCGCCGCCTGGCGCTGGCTGCCACCTTGCATCTGCTGGCCTGGTTCGGCACTGGCGCCGGCACCTGGATCAGCCTGCGCCTGCTGGGCCATGATGCCGACCTGGTTGCCGTTTTGGCGCTGGAGGCGCTGCTGGATGCGCTGGTTGCCGCCGCCTTCGTCGTGCCTGGCGCGGCGGGGGTGCAGGAGGCGGGTTATGTCGGCTTGGGCGCCGTCTTCGGCGTGCCGCCGGAGTTGGCGTTGGGCGTGTCGCTGCTGCGGCGTGCGCGGGACCTGGCATTGGGGCTGCCGATCCTGCTGGCTTGGCAGGGGACGGAGTGGCGCCGGGCTGGAGTTTCCAGCTGGGCTGGCAGGGCCGCGCGGGATGGCCTAGACGATGCAGTCAAACCTGCACGGAAGGACCGCAACATGGCCGATACCCCGGAATATACCACCTTGTCCTCCGGCCTGCGCTACCATGACGAGGTCGTCGGCACCGGCCCTCAGCCGCAGGCTGGGCAGACGGTGGATGTGCATTACACCGGCTGGCTGAATGACAATGGCAAGCCCGGGCGCAAGTTCGACAGCTCACGCGACCGCGGCGCGCCGTTCAGCTTCAAGCTGGGTGCGGGGCAGGTCATCAAGGGCTGGGACCAGGGCGTGGCGGACATGAAGGTCGGCGGGCGCCGGATGCTGGTGCTGCCGCCGGACCTCGCCTATGGCGCGCGCGGCGCTGGCGCCACATTGATCTTCGACGTCGAGCTGCTCGGCATACGTTAGCATCGCCGTGCCCTCCGTCCCGACGCTGGTCACCCATAACGGCAAGTTCCACTGCGACGAGGTGTTCGCCTACGCCGTGCTTCGCCATGCCCTGGGTGTGTATCAGCCTGGTGTGGATCATGTCCTGGTCCGCACCCGGGACCTCGCGGTAATTGAGGGCGGCGACGTGGTGTGGGATGTGGGCCTGCACTTCGATGCCGCCGCCAACCGGTTCGACCACCACCAGCGTGGCGCGCCGGAGCGTCCGGACGGCACGCCGTTCAGCTCCGCCGGGCTAGTCTGGCAGTCCTATGGGCGCCGGGCCGTGGAGTCTCTGCTGGGCGACGGGCGCATGGCGGATGCCATCGCCGCAGACCTGGATCAGGGCATCGTCCGCCGGATTGACGAGGTGGATAATGGCGTGTCCGCAGGGCCGGACAGGCTGGGCCTGGCGGCGCTGATCGGCGACTTCAACCCGCCCTGGGACCAGGAGCGCGGCGACGTGGCGGAGGATGCTGCCTTCCTGGAGGCCGCCAGCCTGGCGGACGGGGTGCTGCGCCGCCGGGTGGACCAGGTGCGGGCGCGGCTGTTGGCGGACACGGAGGTCGTGGCCGCGCATGCCGCCAGCGCCGATCCCCGGGTGCTGGAGCTGGACCGCAACATGCCTTGGAAGAACGCCGTTTTCGTGCACGGGCTGCCGGTGCTGTATGCGGTCTATCCCGCCAGCAACGGCAATTGGATGGTGGATACCATGCCGCCGGACCCGGCTTCCTTTGCTCAGCGCCTGCCGTTGCCGGAGACTTGGGCCGGGTTGCCGGAAGCGGAGTTGCCTGCGGCGACCGGGGTGCCGGATGCGGTGTTCGTCCACCTGCGCCGCTTCGTTGGCGCCGCGCGGTCGCGGGCCGGGGCGGTGGCAATGGCCCGGCGGTCCATTGCCTTGGCTGACGGAGCGGCTGCGGAGGCATGAAGGCCGCGCCGAGCCGGGTCTCAAGCGAGGGATGGTTCTGGCGCATTGAGCCGATGCCGTACTGATGAAAGCGCCAAGCCAGCCCTAGCTGTTGTTTTTGTTAAGCGTCTTTTTCGGAGCGTGGAGACGTTCGGTCTGATGATGCTCTAGACGTATAGGATAGCCGGGGCTGATCCGGCGCAGGGGCGATCACAGGTTTGTCGTTTGCACATTCCCGCTCCCCGCCCAAACCCGTGGGACCGTAATGGCTAAGGAGCACGGAATGATGGAGGCAGGCGTGCAGGATGCAACGCCGGAGGACATTGACGCCCCTGGGATGCTCAGCATCATCGTTCAGGGCGCGCTGTTCCAAGGTAACCTCATCGAGACGGCGAACCATTGCCGCCATTGGCGCCAGCTATTTCCCAAGGCGGAGATCATCTTGTCGCTGTCGCTGTCGGACGTGGTGTTCGGCGCGGTGCAGGACGGGGTGTTTCAAACCCTGCGCCTAGTGCCTGCGCTGCGTCACGACGGGCACCTGCTGGCCGCCCTGGGCATCATCCAGAGCTGCTGCGACAAGGTGGCCCTCGCGGAGCCTGCGCTGCCGCTGCCGCCGATCAAGGTGGATACGCCCAAGCTGAACAACGCCAACCTGCAGATCGCCGCGGCGCAACGCGGGCTGGGCCTGGCCGGAGGCCGTTATGTGCTGCGGGTGCGCAGCGATCTGCTGTTCCTCGACCGGGATTTCCTGGCGCAGCACCGGGAAGCGGCGGGGCTGCGGCGCAGCGTTGCGACAACCTTCACGCAGCGGGTGCTGATCTCACCGCTCTATACCCTGAACCCCTACACGCTGGAACGGATGCCGCTGCACTTCAGCGACTGGTTCCACTTCGGGCTGCTGGAGGACGTGCGGCGCATCTGGGACGTGCCGCCGATGACGCTGGCCGACGCCATGCATTACCGCACCCACCCGCACGCCCCCGGCTCCAACGCGCGGGAACGGCTGTTCAACACGCGCCTGGGGGTGGAGCAGCACATCCTGTATCACTGCTTCAAGCGCAGCTTCCCCGCCCTGGTGCTGGAGCACCACAACGATCGCACGTCGGTCACGCTGACGATGGACATCCTGCTGGACAACTTCGTGATTGCCGACCTGACGCGGGCGCGCTGCGTGTTCAACAAGTACTCCGGCGAGTTCACCGACCACGCCAAGCGGTTCCACTGCCTGACCCGCGAGGACTGGCTGGCGATGGCGTGGGCGCGTACGGTGGATTACCGGAAGACGCTCGCGCTCAAGGTCGAGGAGGCCGATGACGAGGCGGCGTTCCAGCTCCGGCAGGACTTCCCGCGGCGCTACCCGGCAACGCGCCTATCGCCTCGGGAGGCGCATCTGCTGAACGGGAACCTGGTGGCGGTCTCCTCTACCGGCATCCTGTTTTTTGGACCCTATGTGACGCTGCCGCGGGGCCGCTACGTTGCCACGCTGGACGCCACTACCCTGGAGGGGCCGGGGTCGGTGCTGCTGCAGGTCTCGGCGGATGGCGGCGACCGGATGCTGGCCGAGCGGCGGCTGGATGTGGAGGCCGGCCGTGCGGCCCTGCTGGACATCCGGTTCGACGTCACCGAGGCCAAGGCGTCCAGGCTGGAGGTGGTGTGCAGCATCGAGGGGCTGCGCGGGATCGCCGTGTCCGCCGTCACCATCGCCGAGCGCTCACCGGAGCTGGAGCTTGAGGTGGAGCCTGAGCCGGAACGGAAGCCCGATCCTGTTCCGGCAGCCGCCGTGCCGAAACGGCGGGGCTGGTTGCGGCGCGGCGCCTGATGGAGCCAAGTCTGGTGTCCGGCCAAGACCCTGCGCCTTGCCTAGCCGGAGCGGCGTGTTGCCGACCATAGTGATCGACCTGGACGGCACGCTGACGGTGGAGGCGCCGGGCGTGCCGTATGCCGAGCTGTCGCCGAACGTCGCCGTCGTCGCGAAGCTGCGGGAGTATCGGGCGCAGGGCTTTAAGGTCGCGGTCTATACTGCCCGCAACATGCGTACGCACGCCAAGTCTATCGGCGCCATCAACGCCCATACCCTGCCCGGGGTCATTGCATGGCTGCAGGCGCACGACATTCCTTATGACGAGATCCATGTCGGCAAGCCCTGGCCGGAGGCTGGGGGCTTCTACGTGGATGACCGGGCGATCCGGCCGGACGAGTTCGTGCGCCTGTCCCATGCCGAGGTGATGGCGATCACCGGCTCAGCCTTGCAGTGACGGTGGCGTCCGAGCGTCCGCTGGTGCTGATCAACTCCGGCGCCTATGCGGTTCAGGAGCTGGTGGCGGAGTTTGGGGAGCTGCCGCCGGCGTTCCTGCCGGTCGGGCTGGGGCGGCTGTATGAATTGCAGGCCCGGATGCTGGAGCCGCTGGGGGGCGACCTGCATTTGACGTTGCCGGACAGCTTCGACTTGCCGGCCTGGGATGCCGGGCGGCTGGCGGCGCTGGGGTTTACCCTGATCCGGACGCCGGATGCATTGAGCCTCGGGGCGGCGCTGCTGTTTGCGCTGGGCCGGCTGGGGTTCCGTGACCGGCCGCTCCGTATCCTGCATGGGGATACGCTGGTTGGCGGCGTGGACCTGGGTTTGGATGACGCGGCGGCGGTGATGGATGGCGGAGATGGCTACCGCTGGGCCACGGTGCAGGTGTCCGGGGATGGGCTGGTCGAGGCCGTGACGCCGCCGGACCGTAATGGCGCTGGGGCGTCTGGTCCGCGGTTGTGCGGCTACTTCGCCTTTGGCAGCGCGGCGCGGTTTGCCGAGAAGCTGGCGGTTTCGGAGGGGGACTTCTACGACGCGCTCAACCTGCAAACCGCGGAAGCCGCGTTGGTGGCGGCGACGCCGGCCCCGTGGCTGGATTTCGGCCATGTGCAGACGTTTTTCCGCTCGCGCCGGATCGTGACGACCGAGCGGGCGTTCAACAGCCTGCATATCAGCGAGATGCGGGTTCGTAAGCGGTCCGCCTCCGCGGCGCCCAAGCTGCGGGCCGAGGCGCGCTGGCTGCGTGAGGCGCCGCCTGCCATTGCCCCGTTCTGCGCCCGCCTGCTGCAGGAGGGGGAGGATGAGGACAGCTACTTCTACGACAGCGAATACGAATACATGCCGACCCTGGCTGAGCTGTATGTGTTCGGGCGCGTGACGCCGCCGGCATGGTCCCGCATCCTGGGGTCCTGCGCGGATTTCGTGGACGCGGCGGCCGGGGCGGGAGATGGCGCCGAGGTGGACGGGGTGCTGCGCCGGCTGGTGGTGGATAAGACGTCGGAGCGGCTGGACGCGTTTGCCGCTCAGGCTGACCTGGACCTGGATGCGCCCAATACGCTGAATGGGGCGCCGGCGCCCCATTCAGCGTATTGGGCGCA
>CAXTOB010000466.1:0-5413 GCA_964245505.1 uncultured Acetobacteraceae bacterium
GGCCATCATGCTGCAATGCGGCGCCGACGCACTGGAGGAGGACCCGCTGGCCCGGCTGTCCCTATCCAGCAACGCGCACTGGTCCGTGGTGAAGGCGCTGAAGCCCCTATCCCTCCGGCTGGTCGTGACGGGCGGCGGCGGCTACAATCCCTACACCGTCGGCCGTTGCTGGGCAGGAGTGTGGGCCACGCTGAATGAACTGCCCATCCCGGACCGCACGACCCCGGCGGCGGAGGCCATACTCCGCGCCCTGACCTACAACCGCGCTGCCGGCCGCAACCCGCCGGACCACTGGTTCACCACTCTGCGCGACACGCCCCGCCCCGGACCCGTGCGCGACGACGTGAAACGCCTGGCCGAACTGACTCTACAGGAGGACCCCTATGCGCCGCCGTATCCTGATCGCAGCCCTGGCTGCCGCACCCTTCGCCGCCCTGGCGCAGATGCCTGACACCACCAAGGCCCAGCCGGAACTGCCGAAGGAAAAGCTGGTGATCGTCACCCGCGACGGCGTCCGCCACGACTTCATGGTGGAAATGGCGCTGCAGCCCGATCAGCAGACGGTCGGCCTGATGTTCCGCCCCACCGTGCCGGCCGATGGCGGGATGCTGTTCGACTGGGGCGCGCCGCGCGACAGCACGATGTGGATGCGCAACACAGTGGCCCCGCTCGACATGCTGTTCATCAACGCGGACGGCACGGTCCACCACATCGCCGAGGACGCGGTGCCACAGAGCCTCGCCACCATCCCAAGCGGCGGTCCCGTGCGTGCAACGCTGGAACTCGCGGCTGGCACCGTGAAGCGCCTGGGTATCAGGGTAGGCGACAAGGTGGAACAGCGAGTGTTCGGTCCTGTCGGCCAGGGATAACGCCGCAGACCCGGCATGACCAACCCGGACTTCGACCTGCAGGGTCACCGCGGCGCCCGCGGCCTGTTTCCCGAGAACACCCTTGACGGTTTTCGTGCTGCGGCCCGCCTCGGCGTCCGCACGATGGAGCTGGACGTCGGCACCACTCGCGACGGCGCCGTCGTCGTCCACCACGACCCCGCATTGAACCCCAACACGACGCGCGATGGAGCCGGCCGCTGGCTGGATGGCGCCGGGCCGCTCCTGCGGGACCTGACCCTCGCGCAGCTGCGGGAGTATGACGTGGGCCGCCTGCGCCCCGGCACACCGTATGCAGAAACCTATCCCGGCCAGACCCCGCAAGACAGCACCCACGTCCCCACCCTAGACGAAGTCCTGGCGCTGGACTCAACCCTGCACTGGAACATCGAGCTGAAGGTGATGCCCACGCATCCCGACTGGACCATACCAGCCGAGGAAATGGTCGAGCGCGTCCTGCACATCATCGGCGCCGCCGCCGCCGGGCCGCGGGTGGCCCTGCAAAGCTTCGACTGGCGGGCGCCCCGGCATCTCCGGCGCATCCGGCCCGCCATTGCTGCGGGATGGCTCACGGATTCTAAAACCATAGCCGACGCGCCGCTCTGGTTGGGCCGCCATGTGACCGGCATGGCTGACGTGCCGGCGGCGGTGGCAGCGGAAGGGGGCGGCGCCTGGGCGCCCCACCATACCGACTTGACGGATGACCTGCTGGACCAGGCCCACGACCTGGGTTTGCGTGTCATCCCTTGGACGGTGAATGCCGTCGCCGACATGCAGCGCCTAATGGACTGGGGAGTGGACGGTTTAATCACCGACTGGCCTGATCGCGCCCTTACGCTAATGAGCCGCACGGCCACAGAGTAAATCTATCGCGCCACAAGCGGCTCGCAACGACGCTTTGGCAAAGTAATAGTCGGTGCGAAGCGCCATCGCGGTTGTAGTCGGCTTGGGTCGTTGCAACCCAGGCCGCCACCTATTCCAGCCCAACGCAAACCGACCCAGCTTCTAAGCAAACTCCTGGAAATTCGCGCACAGATGAAAAGCGAAGCAGGCTCGCACGATCGTCGGCCATCTGTGTGACAGGCCGCGACAGCCTGTTGAGGTTCGCCCGACCAAACTTGCAAAATCAGGTCCGGGCACCATACGCCCGGACCCGACCGCAACCTGCTTTACGTCCGCTGAGCCATCGGCACGAAGTCACGCTGCGCCGCCCCGGTATAAACCTGGCGAGGGCGGCCAATCCGCTGCGCCGGGTCCTCGATCATCTCCTTCCACTGGCTGATCCAGCCAACGGTGCGGGCAACCGCGAACAGCACGGTAAACATGCTGGTCGGGAAACCCATCGCCTTCAGGATAATGCCCGAGTAGAAATCCACGTTCGGATACAGCTTCTTGCTGATGAAATAGTCGTCGTGCAAGGCAATCCGCTCCAGCTCGACAGCCATATCCAGCATCGGGTCGTCCTTGATGCCCAGCTCGTCCAGCACTTCCTTGCAGGTCTGCTGCATGATCTTCGCCCGCGGATCATAGTTCTTATAAACCCGGTGCCCAAAGCCCATCAGCCGGACATGGCTGTTCTTATCCTTCACCTTCTCGATGAAGGCGGGAATATTCTCCACCGAACCGATCTCGGCCAGCATCTTCAGCACCGCCTCATTGGCGCCGCCATGCGCAGGACCCCAAAGGCTGGCGATGCCGGCCGCGATGCAGGCAAACGGGTTGGCGCCGGTGGACCCGGCCAGCCGAACCGTGCTGGTGCTGGCATTCTGCTCATGGTCCGCATGCAGGATGAAAATGCGGTCCATCGCCCGCGCCAGCACGGGGTTCACATGATACGGCTCCGCCGGCACCGCATTCACCATGTAAAGGAAGTTCTCAGCATACCCGAGGTCGTTCCGCGGATACATGAACGGCTGGCCGATGCTGTACTTATAAGCCCAGGCAGCGATGGTCGGCAGCTTGGCAATCAGCCGGAAGGCGCTAATGCGGCGGTGATCGTCGTTCGTGATGTCCAGGCTGTCATGATAGAATGCGCTGAGCGCTCCCACGACTCCGCACAGCACCGCCATCGGATGCGCGTCCCGCCGGAAGCCATCAAAAAACCGGCGGAGCTGCTCATGCAGCATCGTGTGATACATCACGCCATGCTCGAACTCGTGGCGCTGCTTCTCGTTGGGCAGCTCGCCGTTCAGCAGCAGGTAGGCCACTTCCAGGAAACTGCTGTTCTCGGCCAGCTGCTCGATCGGGTAGCCGCGATGCAGCAGCACGCCCTCATCGCCGTCAATGTAGGTGATCTTGCTTTCGCAGGCGGCGGTCATGCCGTAGCCAGGGTCGTAGGTAAAGATGCCGAGCTGGCCATACAGCTTGCTGATGTCCGCAACCGCCGGCCCGATCGTCGCGGCCTTCAGGGGAAGCGAAAGCGACTTGTTCGTGCCGTCCATCGTCAGGGTAACGGTCTGGTTGGTGACTGCGTCCATCGTGCTGCATCCCGTTTGCGGTGTGGCCACGGAGGAGAAACGCCTCGCACCGTACTTGGTGGCAAATTAAGGGCGGGGGTGGCCCGGACGCAACCTTCGCAAATGCAGCATTCCGGCTAAGCCGGAGCGCGCCGGATGCAACATCCCGCAGTCGTGACCTCGCGGTGCGGCCATCAGCCGTCTGCCGTCACTCCGGCCTTGTCGCCCACAGGCCGGCGCCGCGCTGCCGCGCCTGCAGTTCCAAGTCCGCCATGCCCGGCGCGTCGGCCCCAGCCCGTGCCCACCCACTGGCGACGATGGCGCGGCTCAGGTCGGTGCCGTTCGCCTCGCAGGTGCCCAACGGACGCCCCTGCCGGTCCCGGCTAGTCAGGCGGCAATCCACCCGGCGATTCCGCACCAGCGCCGCCAGCGCCGCCGCCGCCGCACCGCCGCAGTCCTGTTCGCCAGGGCACAAATCCAGCCGCGACGGCGCATCCACCCCGCGCAGCCGCACCACCTGCGCGCCAAGCCGAAGCGTTTCCCCATCAATCACCGTAACCGCAGCCGCCTCCGCCGACATGCGTTCCGGCGCCGGAGTCGTTCCCCCAAACAGATCCGACGACAAGCCAGCAACAGCAAGGCCGCCGACCGCAAGACCAGCAGCGGCCAGCAGCACCGGCCGGCTAAGGCGCGGACGCGGGATCGCCGCCTTCCGGAAGATGCGTCGCGGTTCTCTCATGTCATCCACGCCTAACCCGGCCAGCCCGTAGAATGCAACCTATAGGTGCAGTCGGCGGAGAATAGCCTAATTCCAGAACGGTCCGGCATGGCGGAAATCCTGCCAGGCCCGCCGCACCTCCGACCGTATGGCGCCGTTGCCCGCCCCAACGACGCCATTGACCAGCCCAGCGGCGTAACCCTGTCCCGTCCGGCCCAACTGCGCCAGCAGCCCGGCCGCAGCAGCGCCGTCGTTCAGCAGCCCCAACGCATCCTGCAGCTCTGCCAGGTGCCGGACGAACCGCCGTGCGGGCTTGTCGGGGAACAACGCCTGGAAAAACTCCGCGGCATAGCGCAGCCGCTTGCAGTCCTTCCGCAGCTCGTGCAGCGCCGGAATCGGCAGGTGGCGCAGCCCGCGTCCGTCCTGGCGCACCCGGCGCAGCCGCCGCGTCATGACGGCCGCCGCGAACCCCTCCGTACCGCCCTGCAGCACCGCGTCCTGCGCCAACTCCCGCCCCTCCCATGGGCGCAGTGCCGCCGCACAGGCCAGCGACACCGACAATCCACGGAACGCAGCGCCCTCCAGATGAAGCCGCAGCCCGGCATACGCCTCCGCCCGCCGCCGCCGCGCCGCCGACAGCAACGCCGTCATCCGCCGGTCGTCCGGGAACATCGCCGCGACGTGTGCCCCGGTCCCGGCCAGGAACACGTCCCAGTCCCGTGCTGCGCCAAGCTGCGCCGCAGTCTCCCGCAGCGCGGCGCTTAGCGGCTCGACCTCAGGACAGGCGGCTGCATGGCGGAAGATCGACAGCGCCGAGCGCAAACGCCGCGTCGCCACCCGCATTTGATGGACCGGCACCGGGCTGGCGCCATCGCCTGCGGTCGCCGACCAGTGCAGCATTGCGTCCAGCAGGCCGCCGACGATCTGTGACACCGTGTCCGTCAGCGCCTGCCCCGCCGGGATCGGCGGCAGCGCCACAGCCCGCAGCGCCGGCTCGGCCCCCCGCGCGACAGACGCCGCCTCTGCCGCAAAGCCTGCGCGCGGCACCGACAGGCGGAGCTGTCCGGCAACTGCCGCCGCACAGGCGGCCAACGCCGGAACCGGTCCATGCATCTCCACCCGGCACGCCGGGCGCTCCGTGCTCACGCCGTGCAGGCGGCCCTCCAGGACCACAAGCCTCACGCCGTTTTTCGCCAGCAAATGGTGGCGGCGTCCCCGGAATGCGGCAACGGCAGCCACCGGCCCCGGCAACGGCGGATCGAACTCGGCGGGACCGGCCGCCTGCTGCCGCACCGGGGCCGGGACGGCTGCCGGCCACCAAAGGTCCGGGCCAGGGCGCAGCGCCTCCAGCC
>CAXTOB010000467.1:0-5396 GCA_964245505.1 uncultured Acetobacteraceae bacterium
GGGTCGGGCATGGGGATAGAGGCGAGCAGCAGCCGCGTATAAGGGTGGAGCGGGCGCTCGAACACGTCGTCGGCGGGGCCGGTCTCGACGATGCGGCCGAGATACATGACCGCGACCCGGTCCGAGACGTGGCGGACGATCGAAAGGTCGTGGCTGATGAACAGGAAGGTCAGTTGCTGCTCCGCCGGCAAGTCTTGCAGCAGGTTGACGATCTGGGCCTGGATCGAGACGTCGAGCGCCGAGACCGGCTCATCGGCGACGATCAGCCGGGGCCGCACCACCAGCGCTCGGGCGATGCCAATGCGCTGCCGCTGGCCGCCGGAGAACGCGCGCGGCAGCCGCGCCAGCGCGCTCTCGCCCAGGCCGCAGCGGGACAGGATGTCGCGCACCAGGCGGTCCGCCTCGGCGCCCCTGGCGATGCCGAGATTGCGCAGGGGCTCGGCCACGATGTCGCGCATCGTCATGCACGGATTGAGCGAGGCGTAGGGGTCCTGGAAGATCATCTGCACTTGCCGCCGGAGCGCCCGCAGGGCACCGCCGCGAAGGGCGGTCACGTCGGTGCCGGCAAAGGTGACATGGCCGGCCGTAGCATCCAGCAGGCGGACGATCATGCGGCCCAGCGTAGATTTGCCGCTGCCGGATTCGCCAACCAGGCCAAGCGTCTCACCTTCCGCGAGCATGAGATCAACGCCGTCCACGGCCTGCACCGATTGCCGCCGCCAGGGGAGGTTGCCGACCGGGTAGCGCTTGACGAGGCCCTGGACGTCCAGCAAGGGCACGGTCACGCCGAGGTATTCCGCATCAGCACCCAGCACCGGACCAGTTGCTGCGGGGCGACCGGGGCCAGCGGCGGCTCCTCGGTGCCGCAGCGCTCGATGCGGAATGGGCAACGCGGCTGGAACTTGCAGCCGGCGGCGCGGTCCCGCGGCTCGGGCGGCTGGCCGGCGATGGCGGTCAGCCGGGTGCCGCGCCGGGCGCCGAAGCCGGGCACGGAGCGTAGCAGGGACCAGGTATAAGGGTGCTGCGGCGAGGCGAATAGCGCCGGCACCGGGCCTTCTTCCACGATGCGGCCGGCGTAGAGCACGATCATGCGCTGGCAGAGCCGGGCGACCAGGGCGACGTTATGGGTGATGAGCAGCACGGCGGTGCCCAGCTCGGCGTTCAAGGAGCGGAGAAGATCGACGATCTGTGCCTGCACCGTGACGTCGAGCGCGGTGGTGGGTTCGTCGGCGATGAGCAGCGCCGGATTATTCGCGAGCGCCATGGCGATCATGGCCCGCTGGCGCATGCCGCCGGAAAATTCGTGCGGGTAGGCGTGGATGCGGCGCTCAGCGCCGGGGATGCCCACCTGCTTGAGCAGCGCCACAGTGCGGGCGGTAACGTCCTTGGCCGGGATGCGGCGGTGCAACTGCATCACTTCGGCAACCTGCGCGCCGATGGTGAGCACCGGGTTGAGCGAGGTCATCGGGTCCTGGAACAACGTCGCCACCGCGCATGTCGCGGAGCGCGGCGCCGCGCATGATGGTGGTGTCCGCGCCGCGGAAGCGGATCGTGCCGGCGGTGATCCGGCCCGGCTTCGGGCCCAGGCGCAGGATGGAAAGGGCGGTGATGGACTTGCCGGAGCCGCTTTCGCCGACCATCGCGACGATCTCGCCGGGGCCGACGGCGAAGCTGACGCCGTCCACCACCGGGACCGGCCCGGCAGGGCCGGGGAAGCTGGTTTGCAGGCCCTCGACGGAGAGCAGCGGATCAGCGGCCGGGTCTTGCATGGAACCAGCCCTCGACGCCATCGGTCATCATGTTCAGGCCCAGGATCGTGGCGGACAAGGCAAGGCCCGGAAAGGTCGCCATCCACCAGGCGGAGCGGAGATAGATCTGCGCCTGCTGCAGGAGCAGGCCCCAACTGGGCGTGCCGGGATCGCCAAGGCCGAGGAAGCTCAGAAAGGACTCGACGAGTATGGCGGCCCCGGTCTGCAGCGTGACGCTGATCAGCAGGAACGGCGCCACGTTGGGCAGGGCGTGGCGCAGGATGATGCGCAGCGGCCCGGCGCCCGCCATCTGCGCCGCCAGCACGAACTCCTCCCGCCGGAGCACTAGGAACTGCGCGCGCATGATCCGTGCCGTCGCCGGCCAGCTCAGCAAGCCGATCACCAGCACCAGGCGCAGCGCACCGGTGCCGAACAGCGCCACCACGACGATGGCGAGCAGGAAGCGTGGGATGACCTGGAACAGCTCGGTGATCCGCATCAGTACGTCGTCAACCAGGCCGCCGAAGTAGCCCGCAGCCGCGCCGACCAGCGTGCCCATCACGACGGCCACGGCGGCGCTTGCCAGCCCAACCACCAGGCTGACCCGGCCGCCATAGAGCACGCGGGCCAGCACGGACCGACCGAGGTCGTCGGTGCCCATCAGATGGCCTGGCCCAGGCGGCGCGAAGGACAAGTTGCTCATGGCGCCGGGGTCGCCGCCCGTCAGCATCGGCGCCAGCAAGGCCCCCAGTACGACGAGCCCGACCAAAGCTGCCCCAATCGCCCCGGGCAAGGGCACACGGGGTGCTACGGCGTTAGCGGCGGACACGTGGGTCCAGTGCGGCGTAGAGCAGGTCGGTCAGCAGGTTGGCGAGGATGACGGCCACAGCCGCGAAGATGAAGCAACCGGTCAGCAGCGGGAAGTCACGGCGGAATACCGCGTCGTAGAACAGGGTGCCGAGGCCGGGCCAGCCGAAGATGGTTTCCGTGACGACGGCGCCGGCGAGGAGCACGCCGAGTTCGAGTCCCACCACCGTGACCGTGGTCAGCAGCGCGTTGGGCAGGGCGTGGCGCCACACGACGCGCGCTTCGTCGGCGCCCTTGGCGTATGCGACGGTGACGTAGTCGCGGTCCAGCGCCTCCAGCATCGCGGTGCGGGTGAAGCGGGCGATCAGGCCGAACTCGAACAGGGCCAGGCTGAGGACCGGCAGGATCAGGTGGTCCGCGACGTCGAGCGCATAGGCAGGTCCCGCGTAGCTGACGCGGGTCGAGGTGTAGCCGCCGGTCGGCAGCCATTGCAGCCAGATGGCAAAGACGAGGACGAGCAACTGTCCCAGCCAGAAGGTCGGGATGGAGTAGCCGACGAGGGAGAAGGCGCTGAGCAGGCTGTCCCTGCGCGTGCCGCGATGACGGGCGGCGCTGATGCCGAGCCACATGCCGCCGATGGTGGCCAGAACCAGCGAGCACAGCGTCAGTAGGAGGGTCGCCGGTGCGCGCTCCAGGATGACGGCGAAGACGGGGCGCTTGAAGTAGATAGAGGTGCCGAAGTCGAGCCGGGCGGCGTGGGCGATGTAGTTGAGGAGTTGCTGCATCAGGGGTTGGTCAAGGCCGTACTGGGCGCGGACCTGGGCCAGGAACTCGGGCGTAGGGGCGTCGCCTGCCAGCAAGTAGGCCGGGTCGCCGGGCGCCAGATGGATGAGCGCGAAGGTGACGATGACGACTGCGAGGATGAGGGGAAGAGCGAAGGCCAGGCGGCGGAGGAGGACGGCGAGCAAAGGCGTCAGTCCTTATCCGAGGTGACCCGATCGGCAGCGGCCCGGCCCCGCCGGCGGAGCCACAGCCCACCACCGGCAGCCACGACCGCCATCGCGGCGGCCGGTACTGCCCAGCCTCGTATGCCCGTTTCCGTTGCCGCAGCCGTCGTAGCAGTTGCTGCCGCCGCTTTCGCCGGCAGCTTCGCGATGGCAAAGGACTCCTGGTTGCCGTAGGAGCCGTCGTAGATTCCGGTCACCGCTGCGGCATGATAAACGTTCGGCGCGTCGTAGGAGAACATCGGCAGGACCGGGAGATCGGCCCAGATGAGATGCTGGATGTGGTCGTAGATCGCCTTGCGTTCGGCGAAATCGAGCTTGACGCGCTGCTCGTCGAATAGGCGGTCAACCTCGGGGTTCACGTAGCCGCTTGCGTTCGTGTAGGGGACCTTCGGGTTGAAGATGTTGTGCGAGTTATATTGCCGCTCGACGCCGATGTCCGGGTCGGGGCCCAGCCCGTAGCTTTCGCACAGCATGTCGAATTGCAGGGCGATGTAGGCCTTTTGCGTGAGTGCCGCGCGGTCGAGCGGCTGCAGGTGTGCTTCGACGCCGATGGCGGCCAGGTTCTGGCGGAGGATGTCGGCCATGCGGGTCACCCCGGCATCGGCCGCGGGCCAGAGGAAGTCAAACCCGAAACGGAGGCCGTTGGCGCCCCGGGGATAGCTGGCTTCGTCGAGCATCGCATTCGCCTTGGCCGGGTCGAAATCGTAATCGGTCAGCGTCTGGTCATACAGCGGGGAGGCAGGTGGCACGGGGCCGAGCATTTTGATGGTGAAGCCCTTATCCACGTTGTCACGGATGAAACCCCGGTCAATCGCGTGTGCGAGGGCCTGGCGGACCCGCACGTCGCTGTATGGCTTATTGCGGACGTTGAAGATGCCCATGAACCCGGCGCCGCGCAGGTTGGTCTTCTTGAGCACCACATTCGGCTCGGCCGCCAGCCGCAGCGCTTCCGAGAAGGGCAGGGCGTTGTGATACAGCATATCGACTTCGTTGTTCTCGAAAGCGGCGATCCGAGCGGCGGGGTCCGGGATGATGCGCAGGACCAACTCATCGAAGAACGGCTCGTTCGGAATGAAATACATGTCGTTTCTGACGTAGCGTAGCCGGTCGCCGGTGATCATCTCGACGAACTTGTAGGGGCCGGTGCCGATTGGCTGGAGGTTGTGCGGGTTCTTGAGGATGTCGGTGCCGTCCCAGATGTGCCGGGGGAGGATGGCGCCGCAAGCGGCGTCGGTGCCCAGCAAGAGTGCCGCCGAGGGTTGTTTCAGCCGCAGCACCATGGTCAGGTCGTCGGGCGTGTCAATCTGCGACACCGCCCGGAAGGCGCCGCGGCCCCAGGGGTGCAGCTTGCCATTGGCGTTCAGCAGGGAGAACTTTACATCCGCGGCTGTAAAGGGTTGCCCGTCGTGCCACACCACGCCGGGGCGCAGATGGAACGTGACGGAAAGGCCGTCTGCCGCTGACTCCCACGAGAGCGCCAGATCGGGCCGGATCGTGCCGTCGGGATCGATCTGCGTCAGCGCGCTGTAAACGGGGGTGCCGGCGTAGAAGCTGGAAATGACCGCAGTAATGGCGGGGTTGATGATGGACGGCGTCTCCTCCAGCACGCCGACGAGGCGCGTCGGGTCCACAGCGTGGGCGGTGCGTCCGGCGAGCGGTGCGGCCGCGGCGGCTGCGAGGATGGCGCGGCGGCCGGGATGCCACTTGGTGCTGTCGTTAATCAATCGTCGTCTCCAGTGGCTGCCCCGCCGGCGTGCCGATGCATTCTTTGTACCGCGCCTAGAGCACGTCTGTTTCTGATGGAATCGGGATTCCGTTTGGGTGCGTGACGTGA
>CAXTOB010000468.1:0-5362 GCA_964245505.1 uncultured Acetobacteraceae bacterium
CCCTTGCGCCTCGGCCAACGCCCCCGGACCCCCCAGGTCCCCCATAGGCACAAACGGAAAGAACCATAGCGGCATCTCCGGCCGCGCCGGGTCGTTCGGAGCATCCAAGTGGGACGGCAACAACGCCGACAAGCGCGCACGCGGCTCCAGGTCACGCCGGACATACGACACCTCGATCACGTCTGCGACCGGGAACATGTTTCCGACCACCGCCAGTGGCGCATGGTTGTTGCCATGCACGTGATGGACCGTGAACCCCTGGGCCAGCTTGTGCAGCACCGTCTTGGCCCGGCTGCGCCATCCAGGTTCCCCGGCCCGGCGGAAGTCGTGCAGCTCGACCACAATCTGCTCGAAGCGGTCCAAGACAGCCGCCGGCAGGGCGGCCAAGGCGTCCCACTCCGCCCCCTCGATGTCCAGCTTTAGGATCAGGCCCCAGGCGTCCGGCGCCAGCCGCGCGAGGTGGTCGGGCAACGTGAACAGGCGCTGCTCCGGCGCACTGACGGCCGCCAGGCCCTCCTTGGACCAGTTGAGGCCGGGGTGCTGCTCCGGAAGCGCCTCGATGGTGTGGTCGAACATGAACACGGTATGACCGCGCCGGGCCAGGTCGGCCTCGAACGCGATGTTCCAACTCAGGCCATAGCTGAACACGATCTGCGAGGGCCTGAGACGATCCAGCATGACATAGCCGCCGTCGTTCGGCGATCCCACCCGCACCTTGCCGCACCCCGGCACGTCATAGGGCGTAAGGTCCGACAGCAGGTCGAATATAGCCTTGCAGGTCATGTCGCGTGATGCTCCGTGCTCAGGTGGCGCGCCCCCCAGGCGTCGCGATTGCGCCAGCAGCCCGTCCATTGTAACGCCTGCCTCCGGCGCCGCACCGGCCCAGCCTGGAGTGACCCGTGCGAATCCTGTGCATCTCGGTCCATCCCGTCCTGGAATATGACGAGATCCAGTTGTTCGAGAGCATGGGGCACGAGGTCTTCAGCCTCGGCTTCTACTTCCGCCGCACCAAGCCGGACAACCTGCGTGGACCATTGCCGGAGACGGACTGGCACCGTGCCTGCCGGGAGGCATTCGTCGCGCAGGGCTGCGCGCAGGTCCAGGGCGAGACGCAATGGCGGGTGTCGCGCGCGTTCTGCGCCGGGTTCGATGCCGTCCTGGTGCACCACAACATAAGCTTCATCGCGGAAAACTGGGACGAGCTTACCGGCTCCCGAGTCATCTGGCGGACCATCGGCCAAGGGCTTCACTGGGCCGAGGACCGGATGCGAAACTTCCGTGCCCGCGGCATGAAGATCGTGCGATGGTCGCCGGAGGAGCGGTTCATCGAGCGCTATATCGGCGCCGATGCTGTCATACGCACTGCCAAGGACCCGGCGGATTGGGGCGGCTGGACCGGATCGGCCGCGCGCGTCGTGACGTTCAACAACAACTTCCGCGCCCGTGGCGAGGGCATGAGTTTCGACTTCCATCAGCGCTGCGTCGCCAGCCTGCCGTTCGACCTGTATGGCCTGGGCAACGAGGATGTTCCGAACTGGCGTGGCGTCGCCGGGCCGGAGGAGCAGAAAGTACTGCTGCGTCGGCACCGTATGGCCTTTGTGACGGGCACCAACCCGGCGCCTTACACACTTGGCTTCGTGGAGGCCTGGATGACCGGCATCCCCGTCGTGCATGTTGGGCGGCAACGCTTCTCCAAAGGGCTGACGGGCGTTTATGAGATAGACAACCTGATCGTGGACGGGGAAAGCGGCTTCCTGGTGAACGAGGCGAAGGACGCCGCGGCGCTGTTCCGGACGCTGCTGGCCGACCATGCCCAGTGCGCAGCGGTTTCCGCCAAAGGACGTGCGGCTGCCATAGCGACCTTCGGGCGGGCGCAAGCCGCCGCGAGGTGGGCCGAGTTCTTCCGCGAGCACCTGAGATAGGTGAAAAGCAACAGCCACGGCCGTCAAGCCGTCTTGCGACGCGTTTGCTGCTCCGGCTTGGGCAGCGTGCCGCCTATCGCCTTGGCCCGGGGCGCCTTGCCAGGCGAACCTGCTGCCGCACTTGGGACGTCCAACTCCAATGCTGCCAGCACCTGCCGCCCAACAGCCTCCGCCCCATGCGCCCTCTGAATCCGCGCCTGGGCGCGCAAGCCCAGTCCCCGGGCAGCCGCCGGTTTCCGCGCAACCCAGCGCATATGCGCCGCCGCCGCCGCCACGTCCGGCTCGGCCCAGCGCTGCCCCTCCACTCCGATGTACTCGTCCGGCGCCACCGGCACCAGGCTGGCCGGCACCAGCAGCGCCACATCGGCATCCGCAAAATCCTGCGTACCGGAATAATCCGTCAGGATCACCGGCTTGCCCAGCAGCATTGCCTCTGCCGGCCCGCGCCCAAATCCCTCCGACCGGTGCAGCGACACAAAGGCATCGGCGGCGGCGACCAGGCCCAGCACCGCCTCACGGCTGCTATACTCGTCGCGCATCTCCACCCGGGGGTCGTCCGACACGGCGCGCAAGGCCGCCATCACCTCCGGGAAGTCGGCGCCATGATGGGTTTTGACCACCAGCCGCACCGGCTCGTCACCCCTGGGGAACGCCTGGGCAAACGCGCGGATCACGCCCTGCGGATTCTTGCGCTCCACAAACGAGTGGGGGTCGAACATGAACAGGAACACCACCTCGCCATCCGCCAGGCCGAAGCTGGCGCGTGGCGCAGGGACGAAGCCGTCCGGCAGGTGGACCGGCTGCGGCACCGTACGGACCGGGCGCAGGCCGGGCTGGGCCAGTGCCGCTGTCGTAAAGGCGCTGATGCCCCAGACCTCGTCGTAACAGCTGTATGATGCCATCCACCCGGCCGGCAGCGCTTCCAGCTCCCACGCCCACCAGCCGACCGTGCGCGCCGCTTGCACGCCCAGCTTACGCAGCCAGGCCCAATCCTCCAGCGCGGTTTCGGCGTTCAAGTGGACGAGGTTGCGGTCCACATGCAGTGCCATGCCGGACGGAAGGACGGAGCCGTCTGCCCGGAACATGCGGCCGCTAAGCCGGTCCACTATCACGAAGTCATCGAAACCGCAGCGGCGCAGGGACATGGCGGTGCCGCGGAGGAACTCGCCAAGGCCGGTCTGACCGGTCCAGCAGCCCGTCAGCGCCAGCGCCGCCCGCACGGGAACCGTGGCCTGTGCGGACGGAAACAGGACCTGCCCCGCCGGCGTGCTGGCATACTCTGCCGGCAGGAAGCTGCTGCACCAACCCGCCAGGCCCCGGCGGCCGGCCGGCGTGGCCAGGTCGAAGATGTCCCGCAGGTCCGCCCGGCACCCATGCAGCAGCTTGGCAAACCAGGGCACCCCCGGCATCCGCGGCACGTCCCGCGGCAACTGCTGCGCCAGCGCCGGGTCAAGGTCGCCGACGCCCAGGCCCAGCTCCCGCAGCCCGTGCAGCAGCAGCCAGAGCAGGTAGTCCTGGCGCGACGCTTCATCGAACAGCGGATGCGCCGCAGCCACATCCGGACGCAGCCACCACAGCACGAGCGTGGCCCGGTTCAGGGTGAAACCTGCAGCCGACACATCGCTGGGCCGCGCAAACCAGGCGCGCACGGGTGCCGCGAGGGCGTCCGGCCAGCGCAGCAAGGCAGGCGCCAGGTAGGCGAACCACAGCGCATGGGATAGCCGCGCCGTACGCTCCCCCGGGAAGCCCAAGGCCGGCGGCAGCACCCCGCGTCCCAACGCGCTGCCCTGGGTCAGCATCAGTGCCCGGGTCAACGGCACGTCGGCTCCTGCAGGTCCGGCGTCCGGCGCAACCTCGGTCAGCCACGCCACCAGCCCGTCCGAGATCATCTCCGCCGCGACGGAGCCCTCGTGCAGGCCGCTGGTGAGGCACCAGCCGATATAGGCGTTCAGGCTGCCAAGATCCCGTAAGGGGAAGTGGTGCTGCAAGTCGGCCCGGCGCTCCCAGCCAAGGGCAAGGCCGCGCGGCAGCAGGACAGCGGCGCCGTCCAGCTCGAACCGGACATCCTCCGCCAAAAAACTAGCAGCAGCCGCCGCCGGACCAGACCAGACCGTGCCGGCCAGCCGCGGCCAGGGCGGCGCCTGCGCGGGGAACGAGTGCGGTAGGCCCAGGCGACGGGCGGCGGCGATGCTGCGCGGGTCCACCCCGCTGGCCGCGGCCTCGCCGGACAGGAACCAGCCGCGGTAGGCCGCGGCCCCTGCGGGCGTGGCAACCGGGAAGTGCGCCTGCAGGTCTGGGCGGTCCAGCCATAGCTGGTGCATCAGCCGGGTCATCGGCGCGCCCAGCGCTGCCCCATCCTCGGGGTGGTCGAAGAAGTCGGACGGGATGCGGACCGGCTCCTGCGGGTCCAGGCGGCCAGCATCCAGGGCGCGCAACAGCCAGCGGCGCATGACCGGCTCGATCCGGCGGCCGTCAGGGAAGCGGCTGAAGGCATAAGGCAGAGCGCCGGTGCGCGCCCAGCCGTTGCGCATCACCCGCCGGCGATACTCCACGCACAGCTCTGCCATCGCTGGGGGCAGCGTGTCGGCGGTGTAGCGGTCCTGGTGCTTGGAAAAGCTGTGGGAGTCGTCCGGCCTGATGCCGCTGAAGTGCGCGAACACCAGAGGCTGGCCGTCCACGGTGAAGCCCGCGGCCGCCGACCCGCACACCTCCCGGTGCGGCAGGTTCCAGTAGGCCAGGTTGCAGCCGGGGTGGCGCAGGATCAGCGTCCGCGGCACGAAGGCGGGCGCCAGGTCCATCCAGCGCTGGTCGGTGAACATGTGGCCCGGCAGGTCCACCCGGCACCCCGTCAGCAGCCGGTCGGCCCACCACCGCGCCAGCCGCGCCGCGTCCGCGTCATTACGCAGGCCGAGAAAGCCGAGGTTGTAAACGCCCGACTTCATGATCGCGAGGTCGTTGGGATGGCGGCCATCCTGCAGCGGCTGCAGATGGTGCGGCGTCAGCACGCAGCTATGATCATCCAGCCCGTCCCACACCGGCTGCAGCGGCGCCGTGACCAGGATATCGGGGTCGAGGTAGATCACCTGGCCGAAGCCTTGGTCGAACAGGTGCATGAACACGGACGGCTTCACCGCCGTATTCAGCTCCATCACGTCATACCACAGCGCCATGTTCGCGAAACCAACGATGCCGCAAGCGTCGGCAGGCAGCAGCTCCGCCGCCAGGTCCAGCCCGGGGAAGTCCTGCATCGCGTCCACCAGCACGATGAAGCGGGCGGTGCCGGGGTTATGATCCCGGACGGACTGCATGAGCGTAGCGGCCAGGGCGATGTAGTTGGCGGACACGATGGTGAACACCGCCGAGACTTCCGGGGTGGGACGGCCTGACATGGGACGGGGCGGCTTGCGTGGCATCTCCGCGACCGTAACAGGCCCTAATTG
>CAXTOB010000469.1:0-5361 GCA_964245505.1 uncultured Acetobacteraceae bacterium
CCCAACCTGGCCAACCCGCCACACAGCCCATACAGCCGGCACAGCCTGCCGCACCTCGTTCGGGTCAGCCAGCAACCGCAGCAGCCCCTTCGGCAGACGCCGCCCCCACGCATCGCCGCCGGACCATGCAGGAGCGTTTCGACGCCGCGAACACGACCCACGACGGCCATTTGACGCTGGAACAGGCACGTGCCGGCCGCATGAACGCGGTCGTGCGGGACTTCGCCGCGATCGATACGGCCAAGCGTGGCTACGTGACGCTGGACGATATCAAGGCACACCGCCGCGCCGTTCGGCAGGCGAAGAAGGCCGCAGCGTCCAGGTAGCTGCGTCCGTTCGCCGGTTCCTGTGTTCCGGTCCTGGGCTACCAACCTGACTGGCACGGACTCATGCGTCTCGCCCATAATCTGCCGTGATCGCAAGCCGCTTGCGGCCAGGCAACCCAGCCGCCACAAGGATATTCCCTGCGTCGCCTCGACATCGCTGCCCGCGATCCCATCGCGGAGGCGCAGGTATCACCGCGAACAAATGTCCGCATGGTCCAGGACAAACCTTCGTCCAGAATGTCAGCCGCAACGACCGAAGCAATGCCGCGCCGGGGAGCCAAACCAGGCGCCTCACCCGTCAGATCACCAACCTCAGCTTTACCTGCATGCTCGGTCCTGTTTTAGTTGTACACCGAAATGACGATCCACCGTGGATGAAAGCTTCTCCTTGGCTTGAGACGGATTGTGGTTTTCGCAACGCTTTCTATTTAGAACAAGACGTGCATATTCAGGCATATGCACCCCGGACACAGCTGACTCCCGTAAGGCAGCCAGAGCCGAAGCCGCGATCCCGCGGTTTGCTTCGGCCTAGCCCGCGACGGGTATGACATCGCACATCCGCAAGAACCTTCCACGCCCTTAAACCAGGTAGAACCACCATATCTGGGATGAACCTTCCAATGCGGCTGCACGTTCGTGCTGCATGTCCAAAACCCTCCCAGCACCCTTGCAGCTCCAGATAGACGCACTCGGCGGCATGGCAGGCGACATGTTCACTGCCGCCGTCCTGGACGCTTTCCCGGAGCATGAGGCCAGCACCCTGGCGAGCGTGGCAGCCGTCACAGGGTCGGTGCCGGTACGATGCCAGCTACTCCCCCACCACGACGGCGTACTCCAAGGTTGCCGCTTCAGCGTGGAACTGCCCAAGTCGGGAGACGATGGGCGTCATGCTCAAGCGCGCCACGAACATTCCCACAACGAACACGGCCACCACGATCACGACCATCACGAGCACACCAATCACGAACACAGCCATGCGTCACACCAAACCTGGGCAGGGATACGCGCCCTAATCGAACAAGCGCCGCTCGCTCCCGCTGTCCGCGACGGCGCCTTGTCCATCTTCGAGCACCTCGCGCACGCAGAAGCCCAGGTGCACGGCATCGAGGTGGCGGACGTGGCATTCCACGAAGTCGGCGCTTGGGACTCGATTGCCGACATCGTCGCGGCGGCGCACCTCGCTGCCGTTCTTTCCCCGGCCAAATGGACGGTCGGACCGCTCCCCTTGGGAAGTGGCCGCGTCAACACCGCCCACGGCTGGCTGCCAATCCCGGCCCCGGCAACCGCACTGCTGCTCCAAGGCTTTGCCACGATCGACGACGGGGTAGGTGGCGAGCGGGTCACGCCCACCGGCGCCGCCATCCTCCGGCACCTATGCGGCGACAACCCGCAATCACGTGACATCCGCCGGCTCCATCGCACCGGGATCGGCTTCGGCACCCGCACCCTGCCGGGCATCCCAAACTGCGTCCGGCTGCTAGCCTTCGTTCAGCGGCCCGTAGATCAGACGCCGCTTATCGAGATGCCGATGACCCCAGGCCATCGGGAACTGGGGATCATAGAGTTCGAGGTGGACGACCAGTCGGCCGAGGACCTGGCGATGGGGCTAGATCGCCTACGGACCCACCCTGACATCTTCGACGTCGTGCAGATGCCGGTATTCGGCAAGAAAGGCCGCATGATGACGCATGTGCGCGCCCTAGTCCGTGCCGACGCCCTCGAAGCAGCAATCGGCGCCTGCTTCCGCGAGACCACCACGATCGGCCTTCGCCACCACCGCGTTGCCGGCGCCGCGCTGGCCCGGCGATCGGACACCGTGGAGGTAGGCGGCCGGTCAGTGCGCGTGAAATCGGTGGACCGCCCCGGCGGACGCACGGCCAAGGCAGAATCCGACGACGTGCTCGCCCAAGACGGGCACTTCGCCAGGGCCGCCCTGCGCCGGGAGGCCGAACAGGCGGTTCTGGCGGGAGACACAAATTGACCACCGCAACAGCCGAACTCGAACAGGCATTGCGCAACGCCGCCCCAGTGGCAGTCGCAGTAAGCGGCGGAGTGGACAGCATGACGCTGGCAAGCTTCGCCCACCACCTGCTCGGCCCCAGCGCCATGCAGGCCGTCCACGCCACCTCCCCCGCCGTTCCCGCCGAGGCCACCGCCCGTGTCCGCGAGGAGGCGGCACGAGCGGGCTGGCAGCTTAGGGTCATCGACGCCGGGGAGTTCGCCGACCCGGCCTACCGCGCCAATCCTGTCAACCGGTGCTTCTTCTGCAAGACCAACCTGTACGGTTCCATTGCCGGGATGACCTCATGGCAGGTGGTGTCCGGCGCCAACACCGACGACCTCGGCGAGTATCGCCCCGGCTTGGACGCCGCCCGAAACCATGACGTGCGCCACCCCTTCGTGGAAGCCGGATACAGCAAGTCCGCGGTCAGGGCGCTCGCACGCACCCTAGGACTGCGCGACATAGCCGAGCTTCCATCAGCCCCTTGCCTATCCAGCCGCATCGAAACAGGCATCCGAGTCGAGCCGGAAGTCCTCGCCTTCGTGCACCACACCGAACAACTGGTAGCCGCGAAGCTCGGCACGGAGGGCGGGGCTCAAAGGTCGGTACGGTGCCGGGTGCGGGCCACGGGCGTAGTGGTCGAACTCGATCCGGCAAGCCTCGCCCGGTTCGACGATGCTGACCGTGCGGCGCTGCAGCAGCTTATCGGAGCAGCCGCTCCAACACGCTTAGCCGGACGCCCCATCGGCTTCGCACCCTACCGCGTGGGCAGCGCCTTCCTGGTGCCGGGCGCATGAGTGCTGTCGCCGCCGAATTCGTGCTGGACTTCGGCCGCCGGGAACGGATCGGCCTGGACGAGGCGGTATTCTCCGCCGGCAAGTCCCCCGCACAAATCAATGCCATCCTCGCAGAAGCCGCGGCACAGGGCGCCTCGATGCTGCTGACGAGGCTCGACCCCACCAAATTCGCTGCCCTGGATGCCGCCCTACGCGAGCAGCTCGACTACTGTCCGGTATCGGAAACCGCCATCTTCGGCGACCGTCCCGAGCCGGCGTTCAAGGGGCGGGTGGCAGTCGTCTGCGCCGGCACCTCCGACGTGCCAGTTGCCCGGGAGGCCGTGCGCACCCTGGCCTTCCGCGGAGAAGCCGCAGCCCTAATCGCGGACGTAGGCGTAGCCGGACTATGGCGCCTAACCCGGCGGCTGGACGAAATCCGCGCAACGCCCATCATCATCGTGGCAGCGGGGATGGACGCTGCCCTCCCCAGCGTCCTCGCAGGCCTCGTTCCGGGCGTCGTGATCGCAGTCCCCACCTCTGTCGGCTATGGCGTCGCCGCCGGAGGACGCGCAGCACTGGACGCCATCCTGTCCTCCTGCGCCCCGGGCATCACCGTTGTGAACATAGACAACGGCTACGGCGCCGCCTGCGCCGCGTTGCGCCTCCTGGGAGTCGCCCAACGCATCAACGAGCTGACATAATCAAAGGAGCGTTCCATGGACCGTCGTGATTTCATTCAAACCGCAGCCCTGGGCGGCGGCGTCGCTGCAACCGCCGGCGTGGCACAGGCTGCCCCATCCCTATCGCCATCCCCGCTCGCCTCCCTACCCGGCAATACCATAGCCGACCCGGCTGATCTTCTGTTCGTGACCGACCCCGGCGAACGGCGTGGCGACATGCTATATCGCCGCTTCGGCCGCTCCGACGAGCGCATCTCGGCCATCGGCATGGGCGGCTTCCACCTCGGCAAGAGCGTGCTGACCGACGACGAGGCAACGCGGCTGATCCACGAGGGCGTGGACCGCGGCATCACCTTCATGGACAACTGCTGGGACTACAACGAGGGCCGGTCCGAGCTGCGCATGGGTGTCGCCCTGGAGCAGGGCGGCTACCGCAACAAGGTGTTCCTGATGTCCAAGATGGACGGACGCACCAAGAAGGAAGCCCTGGACCAGATCGACACCTCCCTGAAGCGCCTACGGACCGACCACATCGACCTCGTGCAGCACCACGAGATCCTACGCTTCGACGACCCGGACCGCGTCTTCGCCGAGGACGGAGCCATGGAAGGCTTCATGGAGGCAAAGAAGGCCGGCAAGCTGCGCTACATCGGCTTCACCGGCCACAAGGACCCGCGCATCCACCTGCAGATGCTGTCAGTCGCCGCCGAGCGAGGCTTCCAGTTCGACTCCTGCCAAATGCCGCTCAACGTGATGGACGCGCACTTCCGCTCCTTCGCCCACGGCGTGCTGCCGCACCTGGTGGACCAGGGCATTGCGGTGCTGGGCATGAAGACATTCGGCGACAGCGTGCTTCTCAAGAGCGACGCACCGATCCAGCCGCTGGAGTATTTGCACTACTCGATGAACCTGCCGACCTCGGTGGTCATCACCGGCATTCAGAACCAGCGCGACCTAGACCAGGCGTTCGAAGCAGCCCGGACCTTCCAGCCGATGGACAAGGCGAAAGTCGCGGAGTTGCTGGCCCGCAGCAAGCCATACGCCCTGCAAGGGAAGTACGAGCTGTTCAAGACCAGCGCGACTTTCGACGGCACAGCCAAAAACGCAAAATGGCTCGGCGAAGATGTCGCCTCAGTGCAGAAACTCGCACCAGTGATGGAGTGACGACGTTCACCCTGACGTCATCGAAGAAGAGCAAACGTCACTAGCTCGGTTAGCCTTTCCCGGGCCACCTGGGTTTACGTATCGCCCCAAATCCCAGTGCTCGTCCGGGCGCTGGGATCAGGGAAAGCAAATCGGGAAACCGACGGACATTCGCATTTTTAGTAATACTAACGGCCCTTCGCACTGACCCTTACGTTGCAGAGTCGTCATTGCGAGCCACGTTTGTGGCGCGGCAATCCAGGGCCGCCAGCGCAGTCTTTGCCGCCTTAGTTTGCCGCGTCGCTGCGCTCCTCGCAATAACGGAGACGGTTAGAGTGAAGGGCGTTTGGTATAAGCCCAACAGCCCCTCGCACTGACCTTTGGGTTACCGGGTCGTCGTTGCAGGTCGCACGTGCGGCGTGGCAATCCCGGAC
>CAXTOB010000470.1:0-5312 GCA_964245505.1 uncultured Acetobacteraceae bacterium
CCCCAGCCCCAGCCCCACGCAACGCCAGGTTCGCCACCGCCGCCACCACCACATTCGCCAGCACCGCCAGCAGCCCGACATAGACCGTGTAGCTGGCCCCGCCAATCACGACGGTATGCAGCGGCTTCAATCCGTCGGACCAGGCGATGTAGCTGCCCCCTAGGAATCCGACAGCCCATCCAAGCAGCAGCGCCGGCGCACGGAACCAATTGAAGAACAGCCCAAACACCACAGCCGGGAAGGTCTGCAGAATCCACAGACCCCCAAGCAACTGCAGGTCCAGCGCATACTGGACCGGCGCGAACAGGATAAACAGCAGCGCCCCGAGCTTCACGACCAAGCTGGTCAGCTTCGCCACCTGGGCCTCACCGGCATTGGTCACAGCCGGATTGACATACGCCTTCCACACGTTGCGCGTGAAAAGGTTGGCAGCGCCGATGGACATCACCGCCGCCGGCACCAACGCACCGATGGCGACGGCCGCAAAGGCGAACCCAGTGAACCAGCTTGGGAACAGAGCCCGGAACAGCTCCGGCACCGTGTCGTTCGGTGTCGCCGGCTTCACGCCGGCCGCATGCGCCATGTAGCCCAGCAGCGCGATCAAACCCAGCAGCAGGGTGTAGGCCGGCAACAGGATGGCGTTCTTGCGGATCGTGTTGGCCGAGGCCGACGCGAAGATCCCGGTCAGCGTATGAGGATACATGAACGCCGCCAACGCCGAGCCCAGCGCCAGCGTCGCGTATGGCCAGTACTGCACCGGCTTCAGCACCAGCCCCGACGGCGGCACCGGCGGCTTTTGCGCAAACACCGCGCCCGCCGCGTCGAACACCGCGCCGTAGCCGCCGAGCTTATAGGGGATGAACGCCACCGCCACGAGCACCACGACGTAGATCATCAGATCCTTCACGAACGCGATCAGCGCCGGCGCCCGCAGCCCGGCGGAATAGGTATAGAGCGCCAGGATCGCAAACGCCGCGATCAACGGCAGCTCGCCCGTCAGGCCCAGTGCCTTGATGACGACCTCCATGCCGACAAGCTGCAGCGCGATATAGGGCATCGTGGCCAATAGCCCGGTCGCCGCCACCGCAAGCTCCAACCCGCGCGAGCCATAGCGGCCGTAAACAACGTCTGCCGCCGTGACATGCCCATGGCGCTGCGCAACCGTCCACAGCCGCGGCATGATGGCGAAGACGATGGGATATACGACGATGGTGTAGGGCAGGGCGAAGAACCCCTGCGCGCCGATGGCGAACACCTGCGCCGGCACGGCGATCACGGTATAGGCGGTGTAGAAGTCGCCGCCGACCAGGAACCAGGTCACCCAGGTGCCGAAATTGCGTCCGCCCAGCCCCCACTCATCCAGGTGCGCCGGGTCCGCCGGACCTCGGTTCCAGCGGGTGGCGGCAAACCCCATGACGGTGACGAGAGCAAAGAAGAAGATGCAGACGGACAGTGCCGTCCAGTCAAGGCCTGAGGTCACGGATGGCCCCCTTGGACCGGCCGCGGACGATCTCCGCCGTCCCGGTGATGGCCGCCAGCCCGGTAAACGATCCAGGTCAGCAGCGCCGTGATGGGAACCCAGGCTAGCTGATACCAGTAGAAGAACGGGAAGCCGAACAGGCTGGGTTCAGCGTGGTTATAGAACGGCACCCATAGCAGCCCGATAAACGGCAACAATAGCAAGACCCACATCAGGCACGCCCTCCCCAAGGCCCGGGGCAGGACGCGCCCCTATGGGTGCGTTATGCTGATGTAAGAACAATGTTGCAAGAAGCCCTAAACCCGTCCCCCTTACTCCGGGAGAGAAAAGAAATGAGGGCGATGTCCAGTGCTGACCCAACCCGAGGCGGGATACGGTCCCTCGACACCAAGCACTTTCCGTCTGGCGAACAGCACGCCCAAACTCAATCCCATCCCAAAAAGAAAGGGAGAAACCGGCCTCTTACCGTTCAGCGGTCGTAAGCGAGACCGCCGGGTGCTGCTGCACAGACGCCACATTGCCCCGCTTGGCTCCACGGATAAACGGGTTTGCAGTCCGAGCCGGCGTCTCGCTGCCAATCGTCGGAGAGGTGTTGCGTGCAGGCGCGCCAACGACCGGCTCAGCCCGGTTATCAACAACTGCATCCTGGGACGATCCCGCATCCCACCCCTTAGAGGGCGACATTGTCGTCACGCCCGGAGTCCGCAGTGCAAAGATGTCACCCGTACCCTCGCCGGCGAGGGCGGGCAGGGCGCTCATGGTGAACAGCGTGGCAGCGACGAACAGGGTATTTTTCATAATGTCTATCCTTAAGCAGGAAGCCTGCCGGACAAGCTAAAATCCGAACTGGGCGGCAGCGGCCCCAACATTGCAGCCGGGGATACGTCACCGTCGCCGCGGTAATTGGCCGCACCCACAGCTATGCAAAATACTGCACCTGCAAACAATATCTATGCGTACAAGTATGAACAGAACGGGATGTCACGTCGCCCCATAGGAGGAGATCGCCGGATCTAGCCGGAACTCGTCAGCGAAGAAGTCGATCACCGCCCGGGTGCGCGGCGCCAGATGCCGCCGGGTAGGATACACGGCATGGATCGGTACCTGTCCGGCGCGGTATTCGCCCAGCACCGCTTCCACCCGCCCGGTCGCCACGTCATCGCCGAACATCCAGGATGGCGACAGCGACAGGCCCAGGCCGCCCAGCACCGCCTCCCGCACGGCCTCGCTGCTGTCGGTGCGGAACCGGCCCTCGACATGCACCGACTCCTCCCCGTCCGGGCCGTCGAAGCTCCAATCGTGCGGCGTGGCGAGCTGCAGGAAGATGATGCAGGCGTGGGCGCCCAGGTCGGCGGGACGCTGCGGCATGCCGTTCCGCGTGAGATACTCGCGTGAGGCGAACACCTGGCGCGGCGAGGAACCGATTCGCCGGGCCACCAGGCCAGCATCGGCAACCTGTCCCGCGCGGATCGCCAGGTCGATGCCGCCCGCGATCAGGTCGGACGTGAAGTCCGACATCTGCAGCTCGACCAGCAGCTCGGGATGCCGGTCCAACAGGCGGCCGATCAACGGCGCGACATGCAGCCGGCCAAAGCTCGCCGGGGTGGACAGGCGGACCAGGCCGGACACGGACGGATGGCCGCGGCCGACCGCGGCCTCCGCCTCCTCCACGCAATCCAGCACGCGGCGCGCATGGTCCAGCAGGACCCGCCCTTCTTCCGTCAGCGTCAGGCTGCGCGTGGTCCGCTGGATCAGCCGCGCGCCCAGGTGCTCCTCCAGCGCGGACACCTGGCGCGACACTGCCGGTTGCGTCGCGCCCATCTCCCGTGCAACGGCGGAGAACGAGCCGCTTTCGGCGACGCGGATATAGGTCCGGAAGGCGGAGAGAAGGTCCATTTAACCTGCGTGCTGGATACCATGCCCGGAGGTATGGATGTTATCGTACGATGCGGCTTATCATCCCTGGGCGGCCGGGCCACCTGCCGATAAACGCATCCCAGGGTCGAGGCGCCCATGAACCAGCAACTGCAGGATGGCCTTTCACTTCCGTCAAAGAGCCGGCGCAGACCGTCCTTGGCCGAGCAGCTTCAGACGTTCAAGGCGACGATGCTGGCGCGGATGACGCCAGAAGATGCCGACGTCATACGCCAGTCGGAGACAGCATGGGCCGCCGCCGCCCCAGGGATGCTGCGGGTTGGCGATATGGCGCCCGACTTCACCCTGCCGGACCAGCATGGCCGGGCGATACGTCTGCGCGACCGGTTGGTGCTCGGGCCTGTGGCGGTGCTGTTCATCCGCGGCGGCTGGTGCCCGTTTTGCACAATACACCTGCGAGCCTGGGCGCAAGCCCTTCCGGCGTTGCAGGAAGCCGGCGGCGACCTGCTCGCGGTCTCACCGCAGCCGGTGCCGGCATGCGGCAACGTGGCGGAGCGCGACCTGCTGGCCTACCCCGTCCTGTCCGACCGCAAGGGCGCGGTCGCCGGATCATTCGGCGTGGACTGGGAAGTGCCGGAGTTTGCCCGGTCGTTGAACCTCCGGCTCGGCCATGACCTGCCGGTGCTGAACGGCGACGGGAGTTGGCGGGCACCGTTGCCGGCTGTCTTCGTCCTCGACCGGGACGGACGGATCACGTTGGCCCATGCTGAACGTGCCGTGGCCCGGCGGCTAGACCCGGCGGCCGTGATTGCTGCGGTGCAGGCTATCGGGGCAGCCGAAGCCACCTAAGCGACGCAACGCTTCTCCGTATCCGTGTGCTGATCGCCGTGGCCCATCACGCCGACCCTATGAGCATAGGACACCTCAGCCTTACCCAGGCGGTAACGCACAGGATGGTCGTCATCGACGCTGTGAGCGCAATTGCGCCAGGGCCGGGGATGCCGCCGTGCCGGCCACGCCGCATGGCCAAGCTGGCTACGGCGAGGCCCAAGGCCACCGCGTTGCCCAGCGAATAGGATGCGCCCCGCCCGCCGCCGTCCGCACCCGGCGGATTGTGTAGTAGTCGATTGCACCGACCGCCCCAGCCGCGGTGCCGGTCAGGATGCAAGCGCCCAGCACCAGCCCGGACGCCCCGCCCCTAAACGGATCCCACGTCGCCCGCGCTTCCAAACCGGTCGCCAGCGCCGCCGTCAGGAATGCAACGGGGTACGGCACGATCATCGGGTGAACCGGATGTCCGAAAATCGCAGCAGTGCTGGGCAAGCCGCGGGTTTCGCGGTCCCTTGGCACCATGGACTGGTTCGAGGGCGGCATGGTTCGGCTCCTCGAAGCGGATGGGCAAACCGTCGGATCATGCGGGGCGGGCCGGGGTTCCCAGACGACGGCCAAGCGCGTTAACAGCCATGTTTCCGCATGATACCAACGGGAATGGCAGGGACAACGAAGGCAGGCGGGCCGTCCGCGGGTGCGTTCCTCGCCGCGGCGGCGCTGGCGGGGACCGGTGGCTGGGTGGATGCGGTGGCCTGGATGGGCCTGCACGCCTTCGTCGCCAACATGACGGGCACGGTCGTTCTCCTGGGCCTGTCGGCCGCCGAGCTGGACGGGGCCGAAGTAGCCCGGCAAGGGCTGACAATCCTGGCGTTCCTTACCGGCGTCGTCCTGTCCCGGCTGCTGCGGCGGCTGCGCCAAGGGCCAGCGCCGTGCTATGCGGCAGCTGCTCTGGCAGTGCTGGCCTGCATCGGGATCAAAGGGGCCGGGCGGCCCGAGGTATGGCTGCTGGCAGTGGCGATGGGTTCGCAGAATGCGGCCGCCACGGTGTTCGGTGGGGTCGGGCTGAACACCGTGTTCCTGACCGGCAATATACAGCGCCTAGGCGAGACCCTGGCCGACCCCGGCA
>CAXTOB010000471.1:0-5308 GCA_964245505.1 uncultured Acetobacteraceae bacterium
GTCACGATGGGGTGGGGCGCCTCCTGATTGGGACGCGGATGCCCGCCTCCGGTTCCGGGCAGAATTTGTTTGCGCATCACAAGTGGTTCGAGGAACAACCGGCACGTGCCGCTGGACCGGTTCAACGGTCATGCTTTCCTCAAACGTCCTGCAGCGCCGACACATGAATGGCCGATATGACCTCATGCGGCTTTACCTGGCTAATCCGCATAAGCGTAGCGGCCTACCTCCCAGGCCACCGCACGGCATGAAGCCGCGCAGAACGTCCGGAGCAAGAGCAATGCAGCAGCGCACACTTGGCAAAAGCGGCCTGGAGGTTGCGGCCATCGGCTTCGGCTGCATGGGCCTGAACTTCGGTTACGGCCAGGCCTTGAGCAAGGCGGACGGCATCGCGCTGATCCGCGCTGCGGTGGAGCGCGGCGTCACCCTGTTCGACACCGCCGAGGTTTACGGCCCATGCACCAACGAGGAGATGGTCGGAGAGGCGCTGGCGCCGGTGCGGGACCGGGTGGTGATCGCTACCAAGTTCGGCTTCAGGATTGATCTCGCGACCGGCAAGCAGGCCGGCATGGACAGCAGTCCCGAGCGTATCCGCGCCGTGGCCGATGCGTCCCTGCAGCGGCTGGGCGTCGAGGTGATCGACCTGTTCTACCAGCACCGCGTTGACCCCGGCGTGCCGATCGAGGATGTGGCAGGTGCCGTCGGCGACCTGATCCGGGAGGGCAAGGTGAAGCACTTCGGCCTGTCCGAACCCGGCGCGCAAACCATCCGCCGCGCCCATGCCGTGCAGCCTGTGACCGCCATCCAGAATGAATACTCGCTGTGGACACGCGGGCCGGAGACCAATGGGGTGCTGCAGGCCTGCGACGAGCTTGGCATCGGCTTCGTGCCCTACAGCCCGCTCGGCAAGGGATTCCTGACCGGGGCGATGGGCAAGGACACCAAACTCGCCGAGGGCGATTTCCGCAGCATCCTGCCGCGCTTCACGCCGGCGGCGATGGGAGCGAATCAGGCCCTCGTTGACCTGCTCCATCAGGTCGCGGGCGAGAAGGATGCGACTCCGGCACAGGTCGCGCTCGCCTGGCTGCTCGCGCAGCGGCCCTGGATCGTGCCGATCCCCGGCACCACCAAGCTGCACCGTCTGGAGGAGAACCTTGGTGCGGCAGACCTGGAATTGACCGCCGATGATCTTGCCGGGATCGAGCGTGCCGCATCCGGGATCGCCATCGAGGGCGAACGCTACCCCGCGCAACTGCTGGCGGCGACCGGTCGCTGAACGGCTGCATGCCACGCCCGTGCGCCACCCCGGCGCACGGGCGCTTGTGCCCCCGCACATGGAGAACACCATGAACGCTGCCGCCGAGACGCCTGCCAGCCTGCGCGTTCTGCTGGTGCTGAGCACCTTGCTGGGGTTCGCGTCCATCTCGACCGACCTTTATCTGCCGGCGTTGCCAACCATGGCCGCGGGGCTGCGGGCCGACGCGGGCATGGTCGAGTTGACGATTGCGGGCTACCTGGCGGGCCTCGGCGCCGGGCAGCTCCTGTGGGGGCCGATCGGCGACCGCTACGGGCGCCGGGGACCCGTGGCGGCCGGGATCGTCCTGTTCGTGATCGGCTCGGCGGGCTGCGCGGTGTCGGCGAGCGTTTGGCAGATGATCGGCTGGCGTCTGGTGCAGGCGGCGGGCGCCTGTTCCGGCGTCGTGCTGGCCCGCGCCATGGTGCGCGATCTTTACCCGCGCGACCGGGCGGCGCAGATGCTGTCCACCTTGATGACGGTGATGGCGGTCGCACCCGCCGCGGCCGGTTTGCCCGAGGCTGGGCGGGTCACTTAGCCCCAGTCAGTCCAGGAAACGCCAGCGCTTGCGACCGTCGTCAGCACGGCAAACTGTCCAAGGAGGCAGCCTGCCCGGCGGTCACGCTGCTGCCGCGTCGGCGCCATACTGTGCATCGGTCACCTTTTCCATCCACTCGACCGCCTTGCCGTCCAGCGTCTCGGCAATGGCGACGTGGGTCATCGCGCACTGCGGTGAGGCGCCATGCCAGTGCTTCTCCCCAGGCGCAAACCAGACAATGTCGCCGGGGCGTATTTCCTCCACCGGTCCGCCCTCGCGCTGCGCCCGGCCGAGCCCAGCGATGACGAGCAGCGTCTGGCCCAGCGGATGCGTGTGCCACGCGGTGCGCGCCCCCGGCTCGAACGTGACGGTGGCGCCGCCGGCCCGCGCGTCGCCGCTGCCCTGGAAGCGCGCGTCAATCCGGACCATGCCGGTGAAGTATTCCTCAGGCCCCTTGGCCGAGGGCTGTGAGCCGCTGCGCTTGATGTCCATGATCCCCTCCGTCCGCTGTCGGCGGACAAGCTGGGCGCGGCCTCCATGATGGACTAGGTGCTGGAAGTTGCATGCACCTATGTCTAGGCTTCACGAATGCGTCGTGAAGAACTGGTTGACCTCAACGCCTTCGCGACGGTCGCGGAGGAGGAAAGCTTCACCCGTGCGGCGGCCAGGCTCGGCACCTCGCAATCGGCGCTCAGCCACACCGTCCGGCGGCTGGAAACCCGGTTGGGGGTCCGCCTGCTGACCCGCACAACGCGGCGTGTTGCCCCGACCCAGGCGGGCGAGCGGCTTCTCAGGACCCTTGGCCCGGCATTCGACACCATCGCCGCCGAACTCGCCTCCCTCAGCGAACTACGTGAAAAGCCAGCCGGCACCATCCGCCTCACCACGTCCGAGCACGCGGCGAACAGCGTCGTGTGGCCCGCGCTGGAAACGCTGCTGCCTGACTATCCCGACATCCGTGTCGAGATGTCGGTCAACTCCGGCCTGACCGACATCGTTGCCGAACGCTTCGACGCCGGGGTTCGCCTTGGGGAAGCCGTCGCCAAGGATATGGTCGCGGTTCGCATCGGGCCTGACCTGCGGCTGGCGGTAGTGGGCGCGCCTTCTTATTTTGCCGAGCGGCCGCAGCCGCGCATTCCACAGGACCTAGCCGAACATCTGTGCATCAACCTGCGCCTACCTACACTGGGCGGCCTTTATGCCTGGGAGCTGGAAAGGGACGGCCGCGAACTGAGGGTGCGGGTGGACGGCCAGTTGGCGTTCAACAACGTGCCGATGATCCTGCGCGCCGCGGCGGCGGGGTTCGGCCTGGCCTGCGTGCTGGAAGACTACGTGGCGGCGTATGTTGCCGAAGGCCGCCTCGTCCGCGTGCTGGAGGATTGGTGTCCTCCGTTTGCCGGCTATCACCTTTATTACCCGAGCCGCCGCCAGCCCTCGGCAGCGTTCGCGCTGCTGGTGGATGCGCTACGTTACCGGGGGTGAAGTCCAAATCCGTCTCACCCGGCTCAGCCCCAACGAGCATGAGCCAGATCAGGCCGATAAGTTCGAGTCGGCAAGCAGATGGATGTAAGCCGCTGCGGTTAGGCCGTGCCTACCAGGTCCCCGATCACGACCACTGGCGCCTTGTTGCTGAAGTTGGGCACGTCGCCGAACACCGGGCCGCCCTCTGCCGCCACCGCGGCCTTGAACTGATCGGCGGTGTCGAACTCCAGGTTGGCGATGATGCTGTAGAGAGGCTTTTTGCCTGTGGGAGTGCCAACGGCTTTGAGGACACGCCATCCCTTGATGCCGAAGGGTTTGAACTTTGCATCAACCAGCGGCATGTGCTTGGCCATGTAATAGTCGAGATCGAAGGTCGCATCGTCAATGTTCTCATACATCACGGTGATCGTGGTCGGCATTTCGCGCTCCGGACGGTTGGTCTTCAATTGCAAGAGCAAACGCCCAAGCAAAACGTGTGCCAAGTAATGCTCGTCGCCTGCGGAAACCTTGTAGTATGTCGCGGCGCGCAACGGACATGCGGCGGACGCCGAATCCAGGGTCGTTCCCACGCCCACCCGCAACCCGTTGCCGCGTGCAATCAGCGTGGGCATGACCCTGATGAGTGCGCTCCGACGCGCCGATGATTAGGGTTCGCACCAGTTAGGAGCGGTGCCCAACAAAGCGGCTGGCGCAGACATGCCTGACCGCTTTCGCAACTAATCGCTGTGCATCCGCCATCGCAAGCCGCTTGCGGCGCGACCTTCCCCACCTGCACCGCACGCCTGCTCAGGGGATGATTCGCGCCTCGCGCAGCCGGGTGAACAGGTCGAAGAACGAGTCTTCGGTGGCCTGGTAATCGAGGAAGCCGAGTTTGCGGCTTTTGCTCATGTCCGTGACCACCTCGATGGGCCGCCCCAGGTCGGCGTCGGTGTGCCAGGCCGAGGCCAACTGACTCAGGTCCGGCTCGGCCAGGTCGTGCTTGCGGGCGATTTCCGCCCACAATGGGGCGGCGCCGGCGAGCTGCTGTTCCAGTGGCGTGGCATGGCCGGGGAACGGCGCCGGCTCAAGTTGGAACCAGCGGGCTAGGCGGCCCCACATCCAGTTCCAGCGGAAGATGTCGCCGTTCACGACGTTGAACGCCTGGTCGCGGGCCGCCGGGGTGGTCGAGGCCCATTCCAGGTGACGCGCCAGCAGCCGCGCATCCGTCATGTCCGTCAGCCCGTTCCATTGCACGCCCGAGCCGGGGAACAGGAACGGGCGCCCGGCTTCGCGGCAGATCGTGGCGTAGGCCGCGAGGGTCACGCCCATGTTCATGGCATTGCCGATGGCGTAGCCGATGATGGTGTGGGGACGATGGACGCTCCAGCCGAAGCCGTCGCGGGCCGCGGCGGCGAACACCTCGTCCTCCTGGGCATAGTAGAAGTTCTCCACGTCGAGGCGCGGCTGCTCCTCGCGGAACGGCGTCGCGGGCAGGCTGCCCTTCCCGTAGGCCTCGAACGGGCCGAGGTAGTGCTTGAGGCCGGTCACCAGCGCGACGTGGCCGACGCTGCCGGCGGGCCGCACGGCGTCGAGCAGGTTGCGGACCATGGCAGCGTTAATGCGGATGTTCTCCGCCTCGGTCGGCTGTCGCAGCCAGGTCGTGATGAAGACGTGGGTCGGGCGCAGCGCCTGCACTGCCGTGCGCAATCCCGCCGGGTCGAGCAGGTCGGCGGCGACAGGGTGCAGGCCCTCAATGTCGGTTGATGGGCGCCGCGCCAGGCCGCTGACCTCCCAGCCCTGCCGAAGCAGGTGCCGGGCCAGGTTGTTGCCCACGATGCCGCTGACGCCTGCGATCAACGCTGATTGAGTCATGTGTTCCGCCTCGTTGCCGTCCTGCGCGGCAGGTACTCGGCTGCGGCCGGCAAGGCTAGCCCGCACCTTCGAGGGACGCGGTCACCATTAGAGCAGTTTGCAGCCGGGTCCGGCGCGAAGCGGCCGGACATGAAGCTGCAAGT
>CAXTOB010000472.1:0-5288 GCA_964245505.1 uncultured Acetobacteraceae bacterium
CACCCCAGCCTACCACCCTCCAGCCTGGCACCCCCCAACCTAGCACCGTTCAGCCTGCCGCCCATCAGCCCGCAGCGCCCGCGCCAGCCGCACGCCCAGCTGCCGCATCCCCGGCCGCCGCGCCCGCGCCTACCGCAGCAACGCCTGCCGTCGCTCCTGCAGCGGCCGCCGTGCCGGTCACGCCCGCCCAGGCGCAGCAGGTGCTCGACGTTTTGCGCGACGACCGGCGCCGGGCCGAGTTCACGGCCACACTTGAGACGCTGCTGAAGGTCGCACCGGGTGCGCAGCCCGGCGCCGTGCCGGCCGGGACCGCTTCGCCCCCGGACGCCGCATCCACCCCAGGGGCCGGTGCCGCAGTTGCCAAGGTCATCCCCCTCGCGCCCGACAGCCTCGGTGCAGAGGTGCTGGACCGGGCATCGGCCGGCTTGCAGGATGCCGGGGCGCAAGTGGTTACGGCTATGAAGTCCATGAACGACCTGCCGCTGCTGTGGCGCTGGGTGGCGACCCAGGCGGACGACCCCATCGCCCGCGGACGCGTGCTCGAGACCGCTTGGAAGCTGGCAGCCGTGGTTTTTGCTGGCCTGTTGCTGGAGTGGGCCGCAGTCCGCCTGCTGCGCCGCCTCCGGGCGACGTTGGAGGGTTGGGCGCCGGATCACGTCGAACTCTCCATCACCACCGAAGCGCACCCGGCCGAAAGCGGCTTAGCCGCGGCCGAGGCCGGTGAAACCGAACGGGCGGAGCGGCGGGAGGAGCATTTAACCCGCACCCTCAGCACCCTGCAGCGGATGCCATACCTGCTGGGCCGCCTCCTGCTGGACCTGGTGCCGCTCGCCGTGTTCGCGGCAGTGGCCGGGCTGCTGCGCGGCACCATGTTGGGCGAGCCTGCGACCACCGGGCTGGTGATACGCGCCGTGGTGTCCGCCTACCTGCTATGCCGCATCACGCTGATCGTCACCGGTTTCCTCGTGGCGCCGGCCGCCCCGAGGCTGCGGCTGCTGAACGTCACCGAGGCAACGGCAGGGTTCCTGACCCGCTGGACCCGGCGCATCGTCGTCACCGCCATCGCGACCTACACGGTCACCGAAGTCGCAGTGATGTTCGGCCTATACAACACCGCCCGCGAAGCGCTGCTCAAGCTGTTCGCGCTTGTGGTGCACGTGATGCTCGTCGTGGCGGTGCTGCAGGCCCGACGGCCGGTGGCGGACCGTATCCGCGCCATCCATGTGAGCGGGGTCTGGTCCGCCCTGCTGCGCCGGGTGGCGGACGTGTGGCACCTGGTCGCGGTATTCTACATCGTGGCGCTATGGCTGGTATGGGCGGTCGAGCTGCGCAACGGCTACACGAGGCTGGTCACGACCTTCCTCGTCACCTGCGTGGTGCTGATCGCCTCGCGGCTGCTGGCCATCGTGATGCTCGGTGGGCTGGACCGCGCGCTGCGCCCCTCCGCCGCGGCGGCTGCCCGGCATCCGGGACTGGCGGCAAGGGTCAGCGCCTATTATCCGATGCTGCGCCTGGCGGCGATGTCGGTGCTGTGGGCTGCGACCGGCGTGGCGCTGCTGCAGGCCTGGGGCTTCAACCCGCTGACCTGGTTCAGCACGGGCGACCTTGGCAGCCGCATCCTGTCGGCGGGCGTGCTGATCGTCACCACGGTCATCATCGCCATCCTGGTGTGGGAGGGCGCCAACGCCGGCATCGCGCAGCACTTGGCGAACCTGACCGAGGCGTCGCAGACCGCCCGCGCCGGCCGCCTCCGCACCCTGCTGCCGATGCTGCGGACGACGCTGCTGGTGGTGATCCTGCTAGTGGTGGTGCTGACGATCCTGAGCGAGATCGGCGTGAACATCGCACCCCTGCTGGCAGGTGCCGGAGTGGTCGGCATTGCCGTCGGCTTCGGCTCGCAGAAATTGGTGCAGGACCTGATCACCGGTCTGTTCCTGCTGCTGGAAAATGCGATGCAGGTCGGTGACGTGGTGACCCTGGGCGGCCTGACCGGCACGGTGGAGGCATTGAGCATACGCACCATCCGCCTGCGTGCGCTGGACGGCTCCATGCACATCATCCCGTTCAGCGCCGTCACCACCGTCACCAACATGACGCGCGACTACTCCTACGCCGTGCTGGACATCAGCGTCGGGCTGAACGAGGAGCCGGAGCCGGTGATCGAGGTCGTGCGCGAGCTTGCGGCCAAGATGCGCTCCGACCCGAAATGGGCGACGCTGATCCTGGATGCGCTGGACGTGATGGGCGTGGACAAGTTCGTGGATCTGGCCTGGGTGCTGCGCGTGCGGATGAAGACGCAAGCGGCCAGCCGCTGGTCTGTCGGGCGCGAGCTGAACCGCCGGGTCAAGGAGCGGTTCGACGAGCTGGCCATCGAAAGCCCGGTCACGTCGCACCGCGCGCTGAGCGCCAACCCGCCACCCCCCGCGGCACAGCCGGCGCCGCAACCGGAGGAACAGGCGGCATGACCCTGCAGGACTTGACGGACGCGCTGCGCGGCACCGGCTTCGCCTTCGTCCACGCGCCGGATATGCGGGCGGTGCTGGAGGGGGCGGGGCTGCGCGACTGGGACGGTTTTGCCCGGACCTGGGACGACCTGGGAATGGACACCTACATGGCTGACGGCGGGCGCTACCGGAAGCGCCGCCACGCCGCCTTCGCCATGTCTGCAGCAGGCGCGCAGCCCAAGCCGCCGCAGCCTCACTACCAAAGCCGAGACTTCAACGCCCTGAACGGCGGCATCGCCCGCTGGTTCGACCCGGTGACGCCCGAGGCCGCGGATGGCCCGGCGTTCCAGGCGATCCTACGCGCCTGCCACGCCCTGTTCGACGGCCTCACCCCCGCGCCGCTGTGGCACGTCGAGGCGCATCAGTTCCGCATTGAGGCGCGTCCAGGCCAGGCCGGGCAGCCGACGCCCGAGGGCATGCACCAGGACGGGGTGGACTGGGTGCTGGTGCTGATGATTGGCCGCGTGAACATCGCGTCGGGGACGACGAGCATCCACGGGCTGGACCGGACGCTGCTGGGCAGCTTCACGCTTGAGGCGCCGATGGACGCGGCGCTGGTGGACGACCACCGGGTGTTTCATGGGGTGACGCCGGTGCAGCCGGTGGACGCGAGCAAGCCGGCGCACCGGGACGTGCTGGTGCTGACGTTCCGGCGGGATGCGCCAGTAGGGTAGGCAGCTTTCTCGGCGGCTACGTAGGTCCACGACCGGCTTTGCGCACGGATACTGTGCAGTCGTTTTGCAACAAAGTATTTTGCAAAATTTCCTGTTGGGCCGGCGAACCCCGTTGCTACGCTGCCGTAGTGAGATTTTCCGCCGGCACTGCCGCAAATGCAGCCGCTTGGGGCGTGGTCGTCCTGCTCATCGCGGGAGCAGTGATGGCAGTGAACAGGCTTGGGTTTATGGGCCTGTTCCTCCTGGGCGGCTTGACCGTCCTAATCTGCAATTTGGCTGAACTTGACCAGGACGCTCCAACCTGGGGCACGGAGGTGTTCAAGGCACGTATGACCCAGCGCCGCTCACCTGAACAGCGTGCGGCCATGCACGCAGAGCGCCAGGCCCTGATCTCGCCGATGCTCTTCTATCGCCGGTGCGGGTTGGTCCTTACCGCAGTCGGGGCTACCGGTTTCGCCTGGCAGCAATGGAGATAGAAGGATGTTTGGCCCGCTGAATCGCTTGACGGAAGGCTCCTTCACCGAGGCGGGCTAAGTGCCCTGCGCCAGTGCGCGCGCAGTAAATGGCTCGTTCAGCCCGCCGACTCCGCCGGCCGCCGCCCAACCACCACCGGCACATCCAGGTTCTGCGTCCCACGCCGGACCAGCAGCCGCACCGAGTTCCCCGGCGGCGTCGCAGCAATCGCCTTGATCAAGCTGCGCGCGCTGTCCACCCGGTCCCCGTTCACGAACACCACCACATCGCCGGGTCGCAGCCCGGCCTTCGCCGCCGGTCCCGACCGGTCAATGCCAGCAATCGCCACCCCGGCGCTCGTGGTCCGGGCAACGCCGCCCAGCCCGCCCTGCACGTCCTGCACCGACACGCCCAGCCATCCCCGGTCGATATGCCCCTTATCGCGCAGGTCGGCGACGATCCGCTGAGCGATCTCGCTCGGCACCGCGAAGCCGATGCCCACCGAGCCGCCGGTGGGCGAAACGATGGCAGTGTTCACCGCCACGACCTCGCCATTCATATTGAAGGTGGGGCCACCGGAGTTACCGGGGTTGATCGGCGCATCAATCTGGATGAAGTCGTCGAACGGCCCGGCGCCGATATCCCGCCCCCGCGCCGAGATGATCCCCGCGGTAACCGAGGTGCCGACGCCAAACGGATTACCCGCCGCCAGGATCCAGTCACCAACCTGCGCCGCGTTGCTGTCACCCCAAGTGACATAGGGCAGCGGCGTCGGGCTGCTCACCCGGATCACCGCAATGTCCGTCAGGTCGTCCGAGCCGATCAGCCGCGCCGGCAACTCGGTCCCGTCCGACAAGGCAACGGTGATCTTGTCGGCACGCCCGACCACGTGGTTGTTGGTAACGATCAAGCCGCTGGCATCAATGATAAAGCCCGAGCCCGCCCCCAGCACCTGCTCCCGCCGGTTCCGGAACCGCTCGCGGAACTGCCGCTCGAACGGGGTGCCGCGCAGTTCCGGCGGCATGGCGGCAGGGGTCTCGGACGGCGCCTGGCTCTCGGTGACGGTGATGTTGACGACGGCCGGCACAACGCGCCGGACCAGTGGGGCGAAGGTGGACGGTGCGCCGTTGCCGACCACGCCCTGCGCTCGGGACGGCACGGGGCCGCAGGCCGAGAGCGTCAAGGCGGCGAACAGCACGATGCGCGGGGTGAAGCGGCTCATTGACTGGTGGGCTCCTGTCGGGGGCGCGCGCATGGGACAGCGCTTAGCATGATACAGCGTCGTTCCCACGAAAAGCCTCTTCTCCCTCTCCCTCCGGGAGAGGGTTGAGGTGAGGGAAGGGGTAAGCCAGGCACTATACTGCGATATGCCGGTCTTCCGTGGGCTAAGGTCGCGCTGCGTGGCCTCCCTCACCCCGGCCCTCTCCCGGAGGGAGTGGGAGAAGGCGGAGCGTCCCCGGGCCGTTCCGGCCAGTCGTGCCGCGGATAGCGCCCGCGCATATCCTTGCGCGCATCCGCCCAGGCGCCGCGCCAGAACCCGGCGAGGTCCCCGGTGATGGCGATGGGCCGCCCCGCCGGGGACAGCAACGCCAGTTGCAGCGGCACCCGCCCCCCCGCCAGCACCGGCGACGCGGCCAGGCCATAGAACGCCTGCGCC
>CAXTOB010000473.1:0-5284 GCA_964245505.1 uncultured Acetobacteraceae bacterium
CGGGTTCCGCCTCTCGGTGCTGTTCGGCTTCACGCTGACGGTGGTGTCGTCCGTCATCGGCATTGCCGCCGGGGCGGTGCAGGGGTTCTATGGCGGGCTGGTGGACCTGCTGTTCCAGCGGTTTATCGAGGTTTGGTCGGGCATGCCGCAGCTTTACATGCTCATCATCCTGGGCAGCATCGTCACTCCCACGTTCTGGATATTGCTGCTGTTCCTGCTGGCGTTCTCCTGGATGGCGCTGACCGGGGTGGTGCGGGCGGAGTTCCTGCGCGGGCGTAACCTGGACTACGTGCGGGCCGCGCAGGCGCTGGGCGTGTCCAACGCCTCCATCATGCGCCGGCACATCCTGCCGAACGCCCTCGTGGCGACGCTGTCCTTTTTGCCCTTCACCCTGTCCGGCTCGGTGACGGTGCTGGCGAGCCTGGACTTCCTGGGCTTCGGCTTGCCGCCGGGGTCGGCATCCCTTGGAGAGCTGGTGGCGCAGGGCAAGGCGAACTTGCAGGCGCCCTGGTTGGGCATGTCGGCCTTCCTGGTGCTGGGCGGCGTGTTGGTGCTGCTGATCTTTATCGGTGAAGCCGTCCGCGACGCCTTCGACCCGAGGAAGGGATTGTGAGCGCGCTTTCCCTTCTCCCTCTCCCTCCGGGAGAGGGTTGGGGTGAGGGAAGCCGCACGCCTGCGCTTGGCAGTCAGCAGCGCTGGTGGTGCCGCCGGGATGAGAGTTGGCCCTTGCGGCCTTCCCTCACCCCGACCCTCTCCCGGAGGGAGAGGGAGCAGGAAACGCCATGACAATCCTGGATGTTTCCAATCTCACCGTCAGCTTCGGCGCCCGCCGTGTCGTGGATGGCGTGTCCTTCAGCCTGTCCGCCGGCGAGACCCTGGCGCTGGTTGGCGAGAGCGGCTCCGGCAAGTCGCTCACCGCCCTGTCCATCCTGCAACTGCTCCCACCTGGGGCCGCCTGCGCCGGCAGCTTCGTGCTCGACTGGCAGCCCATGCTGGGCGCCAGCCCGGCCGTCCTGCACCAGGCGCGCGGCGGCACCGCGGGGATCGTGTTCCAGGAGCCGATGACTAGCCTCAACCCCCTGCACCGTATCGGCCGGCAGGTCGCCGAGGCCATGTCCCTGCATGCCAAATCCCGGGCGACCCGCCCGGCCCGCGGCGCGGTGGCGGCCCTGCTGGCCGAGGTCGGCTTCCCCGACGCTGAGCGCCGGCTGGACGCCTTCCCGCACCAGCTCAGCGGCGGCCAGCGCCAGCGCGTGATGATCGCGATGGCCCTGGCCAACAACCCCCGCCTGTTGATCGCCGACGAACCAACGACGGCGCTGGACGTCACCATCCAGGCGCAGATCCTGGACCTGCTGGCACGGGCGCGGCGCGCGCGCGGCCTGGCGTTGCTGCTCATCAGCCACGACCTGAACGTGGTGCGCCGGGTCGCCGACCGGGTGTGCGTGATGAAGGACGGCGTGCTCGTCGAGCACGGTCCGGTGGCCGACGTGTTCGCGCATCCACAACACCCCTACACCCGCATGCTGATCGCGGCCGAGCCGTCCGGCCAGCCCCGGCCCATCCCGGCCGGAGCGCCGGAAGTCGCGCGGGCGGAGGACCTGGGCGTGACGTTCTCCGTCCGCCGCGGGGTGCTGCGCCGGCAGGTGGGCGCGGTGCGCGCGTTGGACGGCGTGAACCTGCACATCCGGGAAGGCGAGACCCTGGGCCTGGTCGGCGAAAGCGGCTCCGGCAAGAGCACGGCCGGCCTGGCGCTGCTGCGGATGCAGGCGGCCACCGGTCGGATCGTGGTGCTGGGCCGGGACATCACGGCCCTGTCGCAATCCCAGCTTCGTCCGCTGCGCCGGCGCATGGGCATCGTGTTCCAAGACCCGTACGGCAGCCTATCGCCGCGCATGAGCATGGGCGAGATTGTCGGCGAGGGCCTGCAGGTCCATGAACCCGGCCTGCCGCGCGCCGCACGGGCAGCCCGGGTGCTGGACGCGCTGCGCGAGGTTGGGCTGCCTGCCGATGCCGCCGGGCGCTACCCGCACGAGTTCAGCGGCGGCCAGCGCCAGCGCGTTGCCATCGCCCGGGCGATGGTGCTGCAGCCGCGTCTGGTGGTGCTGGACGAGCCCACAAGCGCCCTGGACCGGTCGGTGCAGGCGGGGATCGTGGACCTGCTGCGTGGGCTGCAGGACCGGCATGGGCTGGCCTACCTGTTCATCAGCCATGACCTGGCGGTGGTGCGGGCATTGGCGCATCGGGTGGTGGTGCTGCGCGCCGGGCGCGTGGTGGAGGAAGGAGAGGCGGCGGCGGTGTTCGCCGCGCCGCGCGATCCCTATACGGTGGCGCTGATGGCTGCGGCGTTTCCGGATGCGGCGGTGCCGGTGGAAGGGGCACCTGCATGATGTGCGACCCTTGAGCGGGTTTGGTGCAGATAGAAGCACCAAGCCTACTCTAGCCATTGTATTACGAGCATCTGTTCGGTCAAACGAAGCCGTTTGAGCCGAACATGCTTTAACGGCTCGCGTCGAAATTGTCTGATCCTAAACCGTTGCGCTTACCGTCTCCGTCTCTCCGGGTGCTGCCGTGCCCGGCTGCCCCCCATCGTCCCGCAAGTGGATCGTCAGCAGCGCCAGAATGGCCGCGACCGCGAACACCCCCATCGCCCCGAACGTCACGGCATAGCCCAGCTTGTCCGCCGAGAACCCCCACATCACTCCTGCCAGCGACGCCCCTCCGGCCTGCAGGGCTCCCATCCCGCCCAGAGCCGTCTGCGTCCGCCCGGTGCCATAGGTCAGGTCCGCCGCTGCCACCGGCGCCGACACGCTGAACAGCGCCGCCGCCAGGCCGTCCAGCACCTGTACCGGCACCAGCCACCAGTTCTCCGACGCGAACGCCGCCAGCGCGCACCGCGCCGTCACGATGCCGCACGCCGTGATCAGCAGCCAGCGCCGTCCCACCCGGTCCGACAGGCGCCCGGCCACCAAGGCCACCGGCACCATCGTCAACTGCGACACGATCAAGCCGGCCGATATCCAGCTCGTCGCATTCTGGCTGCCCTGCGACACCAGGCGCTGGCCCAACAAGGGCAGCATGGCCGAGTTCGCCAACTGGAACAGCCCCACCACCGCCAGCAGCACCAGCAGCCGCCGGTCCTTGAACAGGCTGCGGGTCGCGCCGCGCTTCTCGCTTTTCTCCCGACGGCTGCGCCCGCGCATCCGGTCGGCGTCCACGGCGGTGGCGTCCATCAGATGGACCATCACCAGCGTCGCCGCGGCCATCGTCACCAGCACCGCGACGGGCGCCGTCGGCCCGACGATCCACGCCACCACCCCGACCAGCCCGGCCGCCGCCACGTTGCCCGCGTGGTTTGCCGCTTCGTTGGTGCCCTGCTGACGCGGATAGCCGGTTTTGCCCACTACGGCGAGCGTCAGGCCGCTGATGCTCGGACTGCCGAGAGCGCCGCCGCCGGCCACGATCACCTGCGCCAGCAGCACCAGCCAGAACGCCCGCGCCGGCAGCAGCATCAGCACGCCGCCGACGATGATGCCGCATGCGACCGCCAGCAGCAGCCGCGGCCGGGCCACCCGGTCCACCAACCCCCCTGCCGGCCCGGCCCGCAGCGCCCCCCCCAGCGACCCGGCGGCGAACAAAGTGCCGATTTGCGCCGGGTTCCAATGCGCGGTTTGGGCCAGCCAGGTGGACAGGAATGCACCCAGGCCACCGCCGACATCGGCCATGAAGAAGTTGACGGCTGGCAGAGCGAAATTCGGCTTCATGGAAGGCGGCAACGGGCGCGTCATGGGCCGGTTCCAGGCGCAAAGCGGGAGTCGCGCAGAGTTGCCTATGCCGGGTGCGGGGCTAGGTTGGACTATCTCCGGGCCTGGTTGAACGTGATCAACCGGAATGCAGTTTTGGGACTGCATTGGTTTATTCCAAAATGACAACCGGCCGTGGACGAAAGATGACCCGTGCTGGGGAAAGATCGCGATTTTCGAAACACGTTCTATTTAGCGGCGTGAGCGGGGAATTTGCGAGTGTAGCGGCTGGCGCGTCCCGGCTGCGGCAGAGTTTGAGGTGTCGCCCAGGGCAAACGCCGCGTCAGCGCCGCAGGGCGTCGTACTCAGCCCCAGTCATGCCGCCGCCGGCGTATGCGGCATCGGCGGACCCGGGCTGCGCTGGCGCTGCGGCGACCTCGACCGCGCCCGGCTGGCCAAAGCCGCCAGGCCCGTAACCGCCAGGCCCAAAGTTCGCCGCCATGCCGATCCGCGGCCCAATTGCGGCGACATAGTTCACCGTCTCGTCCGGCAGCATCGTGCTGCCAGCCAGGTAGGCCGCAACCCGGTCCGGCCCCGCGTTATAGGCTGCAAGGAAGGCAGGCGCCCCGAACCTGTCGTGCATCTCCCGCAAATAGGCCGCGCCGGCCAGGATGTTGCTCCGCGGCTCATAGGGATCGGCGCCCAGCCTGTAGCGCTGCCGCAGGCCGGCGTAGGTGTCGGGCATCACCTGCATCAACCCCATCGCACCTGCGCTCGACGTGATGGGCGCGCTGTCGGCCCCTGTCTGCTGTCCGCCGGATTCCTGCTGCATGACGGCGCGCACCCAGTTTTCCGGCACGCCGAAGCGCCCCGCGGCCTCCCGGACATAGGGACCCCAGGGGTCGTCCGGCGGGCCGGGGACGGGGTAGTCCTGCCTGGCGCGGGCAGCATACGACTCGGCCTGCCGGGGCGCGTCGAGGTCGTAGCCGTAGTCGCCCCGTCCATCGTAGCCGCGCCGCCCGTCCCAGCTCGCAGCCTGGCCAACCGGTCCGCACCCCGCCAAGCCCAGCAGCGGCGCCAAGGCAAAGGGCAGCGCTCTGGCCAGGCTCAGGCTACGGCGATGGTAGGGCATCACGCAGGTCTTCCGGCCGGGATTGCGGTGGCGGCACTCTGGCTGCCACGAACGAAGTCCTACGCTAGCAAGGTGCCGGCGCAATGTTCAATGTCCACCTCCATGTGACGCCAACCGCTGCCTGCCTTGATCGTTCCGGCCATTGCAACGCGCACAACGCAGCGGCAATCCCAGGCCACCGCAACCGGCGCATCCAGACGACGCTCCCCGCGGCAACCGGCTCTGGGCGCCTACGGTTTCGTCATGCCAGTGCTGGCCCTGATTGGCTGATCGGAGTACTTTATGCATGAACCGGCAGGTGAGGCCTCCGGCCGCCCACCTGGCCAATCCAACCCGCACGACGCCCCGCCCGGCTCAGCACAGCGCAGAAGGACGTAGGATGGCACCGCCCCCCAACACCGCCGAGGCC
>CAXTOB010000474.1:0-5278 GCA_964245505.1 uncultured Acetobacteraceae bacterium
CCAGCAGCACCCCGGCCCACACCGGCACCACCACCCCCCGCCCCACCCCGCACCGCCCGCGGGCCGGCGCCCGGGCGATGGCGAGCGCCATTGGGTAGCCTAGCAGCAGGCAGGCCACCGACGATACGGCTGCGACTGCTAGGCTTTTCAGCCCGGCGTCGAGGTAGAAGCGGTCCTCGGTCAGGGTGGCGTAGTTGGCCGTGTCCGGGGATACGCCGAGCGGGGTATAGGGCGGGACGCCGGGGACGCTGGTGGAGAACGAGAGCAGCGCCACGATCAGGACGGGTAGGGCGACGGATAGCAGCAGCCAGGCCCAGATGGGCAGGAGGACGAGGAGGCGGTTCATGGGATGGCTCTGCTCCCTTTCCCTCCGGGAGAGGGTTGGGGTGAGGGGGTCTTCAGGCGTTGTCCTTGCCCGCTGAAGGGCGGTGGCGCTGCTGGACCGGGGGCGCCCCGCTCCGCAGCCAAGACCTCCTCACCCCGGCCCTCTCCCGGAGGGAGAAGGAAGCGACTTGCGGCTTCGGTGATGTCCGTCGTCATTCCGTTAGCATCACGCAGGCGTCTGGCGCCCACGACACCACCACCGCGCTGCCCGGGGACAGCAATGCTCCGGCGCCGTCGGCCAGAGATTGGGATACCAGCAGCATGGCGCCGCCGGGCAGGCGGACCTCGTGGTCCCTGGCAGCCCCGCGGTAGGCGCTGTCGGCCACCGTGCCGGCGGCGCTATTCATTCCTGCCGCGGCGCCCGGCGCGATCCGCAGCCGTTCCGGCCGCAGCGCCACGTGGACTGCCGCGCCGGCCGGGCAGGGCGCGGGGCCGGCGGCCTGCACCGGGCCGATGCCGTCGAGGTCCAGCACCGCTGGAGGGCCGGCGTCCCGTACTCGCCCCGGCAGGATGTTGGCCGCGCCCATGAACGCGGCGACGTAGCGGCTGGCTGGGCGTTCGTAGATTTCGGCCGGGGTCCCGACCTGCGCCAGACGGCCGGCGTGCAACAGGCCGATGCGGGTGGCCATCGCCAGCGCCTCGTCCTGGTCGTGCGTCACCAGAACGAAGGTAGTGCCGGTTTCTCGCTGCACCCGCAGCAGCTCGCGCCTGGTTTGTTCGCGCAGGCCGCGGTCGAGCGCCGACATCGGCTCGTCCAGCAGCAGCAGGCGGGGGCGGGGCGCCAGCGCGCGGGCTAGGGCGACGCGCTGCCGTTGGCCGCCGGACAGCGCATCTGGGCGGCGGCCGGCGAACTCGGCGAGGCGCACTAGGTCCAGCAGGGCCGATACGCGCGATGCGATCTCGGCCTTCGCTATCCCTTGGCGACGGAGGCCGAAGGCTATGTTGTCGGCGACGTTCATGTGCGGGAACAGGGCGTAGGACTGGAACGTGGTGTTCACCGGGCGACGGTGCGGCGGCAGGCGGGTGATGTCCTGGCCGCCCAGCACGATGCGGCCGGCGCTGGGCTGGATGAAACCGCCGAGCGCCCGCAGGAGGGTGGTCTTGCCGGAGCCGGAGCCGCCCAGCAGCACGAACATCTCGCCGGCGGCGATGCTCAGGTCTAGCTGGTCAAGTGCGGTCGCCGGGCCGTAGCGGACGGTCAGTCCTTCTACGTCAACGTTACCTGGGTCAACGTTGCCGGGATCAACGTTGCCTGGGCCGATGTTGCCTGAGTTAATTTTGGCGAGGTCAACTTTGGCTGGACCAACGGTGACCGGGTCAACTTTGCCTGAGTCAACGGTGCCTGGTGCCGACGCCAACCGGCTAGGACCCGGCCTTGAACCGCGCCCACATCCGCGTCCGTGCCCGGTCCGCTGCCTGAGTTGGCGCCTTCACGGTAAAGAAGCGGGCGGAGTTGGTGTCGGGGAATACATTGGGGTCGTTGCGCACGTCGGGGTTCACCATCGGCAGGCTGGCTGGCACGGCGTTGGGGTAGCGCACCTGGTTGGTGATCGCGGCCATCACGTCGGGCTGCAGCAGGAAGTTGATGAACTGCATTGCCTCGACCGGGTGCGGCGCGTCCTGGGGGATGGCCAGCATGTCGAAGGTCAGCTCGGCGAACTCCTTGGGGGCGATGTAGCGGACGTCCTTCTGCTTGGCTTCCTTGGCGCGCACCGCGGCCTGGATCACGTCGCCGGAGTAGGTCATGGCCAGGCAGGTCTGGCCGCCTGCCAGCGCCTCGACCGCGCCGCCGCTGGCGAAGGTGCGGATGTAGGGGCGGATGGCCATCAGGGTCTTTTCCACGTCGGCCAGGTCCTTGGGGTCGGCGGATTCGGGGTTGCGGCCTAGGTACTTCAGCACGCTTGGGATGGTGTCTATGGAACTGTCCATTAGGCTGATGCCGCAGGGGGCGATGCGCTTGGCGTTCTCCGGCTTCAGCAGCAGGTCCCAACTGTCCATCGGCGCGTCGGGGGCCAGTGCATGGATCTGCTCGGGGATGGTGCCTAGGCCGACGGTGCCCCAGAGGTAGATCGCGCCATACTTGTTGCCGGGGTCGGAGGTGGCGACGCGGGCCATCAGCTTGGGGTCGAGGTTGGATAGGTTCGGGATCTTGGACTTGTCGAGGGGGAGCAGCGCCTTGGCGGCGATCAGGCGGCTGAAGGTCGGCTCTGCCGTGGGGACGACGATGTCGTAGCCGCTGCGGCCGGCCAGCAGCTTGCCTTCCAGGGTTTCCAGGCTGTCATAGACGTCATACTGGACCTTGATGCCGGTTTCGGCGGTGAAGCGTTCTAGGACCTTTGGGTCTATGTAGTCGGTCCAGTTGTAAACGTTCAGCACGCGATCCTGCGCGTGGCCCGTCGCTGGGGCGGATCCGACGCATAGCAGCACCAATGCCAATGCCCGCAGCAGCTTGCCCATCGTCCACCCCCATGTTGCGGCGGGCAACGTAGCTATCGCCGGGGCCGATTGAAAGACGGTGAGGGGCGGCCAACGTGCTTGGCATGTGTGGACGGTATTTGCTGATGACGACTCCGGATGAGATGCACCGGGTGTTCGAGACGATGAACGACACTCCGAACTGGGAGCCGACCTGGAACATGGCGCCGACCCAGGATGGTCCGGTGGTGCGCCGGCATCCCTCGACCGGGGTGCGGAGCTTGGATCTGCTGCGCTGGGGGTTGCTGCCGCACTGGGTGCGTGGCGACCCTAAGAAGGTGCGGCAGCCGATCAATGCCCGGGCCGAGACGGTGCAGACGGCGCCGATGTTCCGGGATGCCTTCCGGGCGCGGCGGTGCATCGTGCCGATTGATGGGTTCTATGAGTGGCAGGTGCTGGCGGATGGGGCGAAGCAGCCGCATGCGGTGGCCCGGGCGGATGGCGCGATCATGGCGCTGGCTGGGGTTTGGGAGGGTTGGCGGAGTCCGGAGGGGGAGGCGGTGCGTAGCTACGCCGTCATTACCACGACTGCCGTGGATGCGTTGGGCCATCTGCATGAGCGGATGCCGGTTGTGCTGGAGCCGGGCGATTGGGCGACTTGGCTTGGGGAGGAGGATGGCGATCCGGCGGCGCTGCTGCGGCCTTCTTCTGCCGGGTTCCGGGTTTGGCCGGTCAGCAGCCGGGTCAATAGCGTGCGGAACAATGGGCCGGAGCTGATCGAGCCGGTGGCGGCGCCGGCGCCGATGCAGGTGGCGGGCGCGTCGGGCTAGACTGGTTTGGTGCAGATGGAAGCACCAACCCGCTCTAGCTATTGTTTTTGCGAGCATTTGTCCGGTCAAACGAAGCCGTTTAATCCGGACATGCTTTGGCGAGGGATGGGCGCCGATGCGCAGCTTCGATGCAGCCGTGACCCGCATCGTCGGACCTGCCTTGGCAGCGCATGGCTTCGCACGGAAGAGGCACCTATGGAACCGGCGACGTGGGCTGTGGATGGACGCCGTCGAACTGCAGCAGTCGATGAACAACACCAGCCTCGGCGGACGGTTCACGGTGAACCTCGCGAGGGGACCTCGCCGGCGCGGGTGGCGCCGTCCGGCTGAGTTTCCGGGAGAGGGGTTGCGGATTGGCACGCTCCGTCCAGACCGGATGGATCATTGGTGGCGCTATGATCCCGCCGACCCCGCGAGTGTCGAAGCCGCGGTGCGGGCTGCGCTTGCCGATATCGAGGCCTATGGTTTGCCCTATCTTGTCCGCTCGCCTTTGGACGATGTGCCCGAGTGGAGACGGCTGCGCCATGTCGGGAGATGGCTGCGGCGCTTGGTCTGATCCTGACGCTGAGCGGGATTCTGCCGGGCCGGTTGATGCCGAGACATTAATATGCGCGGAGCCATTGCTCCGGTTGCCGCCGTTCTAGAAAAGCAAGCAACGCTGTGCCCGTCCCAGAAAAGCAGGCAACATCGTGCAGAGCGGGAATAGGGGTGCCGGCTCCGGAACGGTGAGGCCGTTGACCGCGCCGCTACAGCCGTCGTTTGCGGTGCAAGGCCTCGACAACTGTGAACGAGCCAGTTGCGGGTCGGCGTGGACTGAGCGCGGACGATAGCGTGGCTGATGGCAGGGTGCCTGCGAGGGCGCCGGACGAGACGGGTTGGAAGACATAGCCGATCTGTGGGCTGCTCGTGGCGACGCTGATCGAGGTGTCCGGCATGTCAATGGTTTGAGCTGGGCTGGATGGGTCCTGGTCCTTCGGCAAGTTTCATGGCGACGACGGGTCGGCCAGTCTTCGCACATCGGCCGGCGCCGCCCCGGATGCGCGGAGGGATCGTAGGGTTGCCGCGCCGTCGCGCTTGGACAGGCGGCGGCCGGTGGCGTCCAGGAGCAGGGGGTGGTGGGCGTATTCCGGTTCCGGCCAGGCCATCAGGGCTTGCAGCAGGCGGTGCAGGTGCGTTGCCGGGCGCAGGTCCTCGCCGCGGGTTACCAGGGTTACGCCCTGGAGGGCGTCGTCGTGGGTAGCGCATAGGTGGTAGCTGGCCGGGGCGTCCTTGCGGGCTAGGACAGCGTCGCCGAAGGCTTCGGGGCGGCAGGGGTGGCGCTGGCCGGCCTCGGAGTAGGTTAGGGGGCCGGCTTGGGCGGTGGCGGCGGTCATGTCGAGGCGTAGGGCGTGGCGGTCGCCGCGGGCTAGGCGGTCTGCTCGCAGTGCCGGGTCTAGGGTGCGGCAGGTGCCGGGGTAGAGCGGTGAGCCGTCGGGGCCGTGCGGCGCGTTGGCGGAGGCGGCGATGTCGGCCCGGGTGCAGAAGCAGGGGTAGATCAGGCCTCGGGCGCCGAGGGTGTTCAGGGTTGCGCGATAATCTGGGAGGTGTTGCGACTGGACCCGGATGGGGGCGTGCGGGTGCAGGTCGAGCCAGGCTAGGTCCTCGGGGAT
>CAXTOB010000475.1:0-5253 GCA_964245505.1 uncultured Acetobacteraceae bacterium
GTCCTTGGCTGGGTTGGGCGTGGCGCCGGTGAGCCCCCTCACCCCGGCCCTTCCCCGAGGGAAAGGAAGGCGCGGTCAGTTCTGGCGTTCGTAATGCTTCAGGTACTTCTCGGTCACGGTGTCGGTCTTCACGATCACGGCCACATCCGTGGTGTTGAACTCCCGGTCCACCACGGCACCGTCCCCGATGAAGCCGCCTAGCCGCAGGTAACCCTTGATGAGCGGCGGCAGCATGTGGTTGGCCTTGCGGGGGTCAATCAATTCCACGTCCAGACGACGCATGTCCACGTAGCGGTCCGGCAGGGCGCGGGGCCGCAACGCCGGCGGCGCCAGGTGGTGCTCGTAAAGGTAGGTCAGTTCCACCGCCAAGGCATCGGGGTCGGTGCCATTCAGGCTGGCGCAGCCGAACATCAGGTCAATGCCGTAATGCGCGACGTAGGTGGCAATCCCGCGCCACAGCAACTGCATGACGGCGCGCCCACGATACTGCGCGTTCACGCAGGACCGGCCCAGTTCCAGCACCCGGCCCGGGAAATGCAGGATCGTGCTGATGTCATACTCGTCCGCCGAGTAGAAGCGTCCGATCCGGTCGGCGGCATCCTGCTGCATCATGCGGTAGGTGCCGACGACGCCCTCTGGTCCCGGCCCAATCTCGTGATCCACGACCAGAAGGTGGTCGGCAACGGCGTCGAACTCGTCCCGATCCCGGCGGGCAGCAGCGGCGGCGGGTTTTGGAATGGCGCCCATTTCATCAAAGAACACGCGGTAGCGCAGCGCCAGCGCCGCATCCACCTCGTCTGGGGTCGTGGCGACCCGCACGCCCAGGTTGCCGGCCCGCAGTTCCGGAATGGCCACGCCTGCGCCCAACACCACGCTGTCCGTCATGCTGGGCTGCCGCTCAGGACGCTGCCGCAGGGACCGGGGCGGCCGCGCCCGGCGAGGCTTCCGGCTCGGTCCGGCGCGGACGCGGTTCTGCGGCCGGGCGGCCGGGCGGCTCGGACGCGGTGCGAGGCCGGGCCTCCGGCTGGGCGATCCGGCGACCGAACAGCTCCAGGCGGTGGGACACGAGGTCGAAGCCGAGGCGGGCGGCGATGGCGCGGATCAGCGCCTCATGCTCGGCATCGCCGAACTCGATGACGCGCCCGGTTTCCACGTCGATCAGATGATGATGTTGCCCATGCTCCGTCGGCTCATAACGCGCTCGGCCGCCGCCGAAGTCACGTCGCTCAAGGATGCCCTTTTCTTCCAGCAGCCGGACGGTACGATACACCGTAGCAATGCTGATGCGGCTGTCGAGGTCGGCAGCACGGCGATACAGCTCCTCGACGTCCGGATGGTCTGCGGCGTCGGACAGCACCCGGGCGATGACCCGCCGCTGGCCGGTCATTTTCAGTCCCCGTTCGACGCACAAACGTTCGATGCGCGATTGCATGGGATCCTTTTGGGCAGCGGTCGGCGTCACGGACACGGCCCCGGGGTAGCCGATGTGGCCGCCCCATGTCGAATCTTTGGGCTACGCCGGCGTCAGCGCCCGCGCGGCTTGGTGCCGAGCCCGATCTTCTTGGCGAGCGACGAGCGGTGCCGCGCATAGTTCGGCGCGACCATCGGGTAATCCGGCGGCAACTGCCACTTCTCCCGGTATTGCTCCGGCGTCATGTTGTAAGACGTCTTGAGATGCCGCTTGAGCATCTTCAGCTTCTTGCCGTCTTCCAGGCAGATGATGTGGTCCGGGAACACCGACTTCTTGATCGGTACAGCCGGCTGCTGCTTGTCGGGAACCACCTGCTCCTTGCCGACGCCGGCCAAGGTCCGGTAAACCTCCTGTATTAGATTCGGCAACGCATCGGGCGCCACGGAATTGTTTGAGACATGAGCCGATACGATCTGGGCCGTCAGGCCAAGGACGTCCGATACCTCGGTCGCTTCTGCCACTGGGGCCTCCTTTCACTTTGCGAGTCCTAGGTCATATACATGCAGCGGTTGACGTTTCGCAATGGATGACTTTGCGAATAAGTAGAGGCACAATTATGAGTGAGCGAGTGCTGTCCGATTTGACAGTGTTGACCGGGTCTTCCGGTCCGCAGCCAACAGTGCCGGACATGGAAGTGGATATTACCCGCCAGGTCTGTCCGATGACCTTCGTCCGTACCCGCCTGGCGCTGGACCGACTGCAACCCGGTCAGGTATTGCAGGTGCGTCTGCAGGGTGCGGAGCCGTTGCAGAACGTCCCGCTCACCGCGGCTGGGCTGGGACACCAGGTCCTGTCGCTCACGCCCCAGCCGGACGGATCGCATCTCCTGCTGCTTCGCCGGGGTTAAGGTCGCGGCGCAGCACCAAAGCATCGCTGCCGCCGGGATAGTATCCGGGACGGTGGCCGACCTGCGCGAAGTCATAGCCGGCATAGAGCGACAAAGCAGGGATGTTCTCCGCAGCGACTTCAAGAAACATCCGTGCTGCGCCGTGGGCTTGGGCACAATCCAAGGCAGCTTGGAGCAAGCGGCCGCCCAGCCCACGGCGTCGGCACGCCGGAGATACGGCCAACGTCAGCACTTCCGCCTCGTCCGCCGCCACCCGGAATAGGATAAAACCTCCGCCCGGTTCCTCTAGCCTAGACGAGATAGGAGGGATGCAAATCAACCCACAAGTCCCCGGAAAGGACACCTGCACCGCAATCTCGTCTGCCCCCCAACGTTGCGGAAACGGAAATGCGGCGGCGTGGATCAGCGCCATCGCCTGCGCGTGGGCAGCGCCAGCCGCAACCACTGTCATGCCGCCGGCCGGGCCTCCGGCGGGTCCACATACAACGGCTGCGCCGGACGCGGCGCCAACCCGGCAGCGGTACGGCGCAGTGCAGCCGCCGCGATCCCGGCTGGGCCTGGCTGGGCCTGACCCAGGCGGACATCGTAACCCGCGCCAGCCAGCCGCTCCGCCACCGCCGCGCCCGCGTCGCCGCCGACCGTCAGCGGCCGATCCGGCAACGGCAGATCGTCCAGCCCGACGGAGCGGACGTCGCCGCCGCAGTCGAGGAATACCCTTCCCCGGCGCGTATCCACCGCCGCCCAGTGCAGACGGCCGTCCGCCAGATTATCGAGCGCCTCCCCAACTGTCACACCTGCCACCGGCACTCCGGTTGCGGAACCGATGCCATGCGCCAGAGACAGGGCAACTCGCAGCCCAGTGAAGCTGCCCGGCCCAATCGTTACTGCCACCATGGACAGTGCCGCGGGCCTAACGCCAGCGTCCGCCAGCACAGCCGCTGCCATGGCCGGTAAAGCGGCGGCATGGCCGCGAGCGCCATCCAAGTAACGCTCAGCCACGACATCGCCATCCCTAACGACACCAGCCGAACAGCCCGGCAGTGCCGCATCAAGCGTGAGAACGATCATTGCCGAAACGGCCGGGGCGCCTCGCCTTTTTTACGCCACGGACGGCCCGGCTGTGACCGGCACGGACCGCCCTGCCCGATATCGACTGGAACGTTGGCCCGCACATCCCAGACTCGCGTAAGCCGATTCACGCTAACTTGGTGGTTTCTCGAACTATGCTGCCTCAACGCCGCCCCTGATGAAGTGTCAGGGGCAGCGCCGGCCGGCAAGACTTACGCCTCGACCTGCTCGACCGCCTGAACTTCCGGGACGTAGTGCCGCAGCATGTTCTCGATGCCGTGCTTCAACGTCGCGCTGCTGCTCGGGCAGCCGCTGCACGCACCCTGCATGTGCAGCCGCACGATGCCGTCGCGATAGCCGCGGAACACGATGTCGCCGCCGTCGCCGGCAACGGCCGGACGTACGCGGGTGTCCAGCAGATCCTTGATCTGATCGACGATCTCCTGGTCCTCCGGCAGCGTGTCCTCGGCGATATCGTCGCCCACGCCCTCGATCACCGGCCGGCCGGCGACGAAATGCTCCATGACCGCGCCTAGCACCTGTGGACGCAGCGCCTGCCAGTCCGCCAGGTCGGACTTGGTGACGGTAACAAAGTCGCCGCCCAGGAACACCCGCGCAACACCCGGGAGTGCAAATAGGGCCGTTGCCAGCGGGCTGCGCGCAGCGAGGTCCGGCCCGGCGAAGTCCGCGGTCCCTGCCCCCATCACGTCCCGCCCTGGCAGGAACTTCAGGGTTGCGGGATTCGGCGTGCCTTCGGTCTCGATGAACATGGATACCACCTAGGGGAAGCGGACCGGGCTGGTCCGGTTAGCCCACATTTGAGCAGGCTAGGGCAGACGCGCAAGGCCATTGCGCGCGGGGCAGGCAACGTCCCAGTCTAGATGCGCCGGAATGGGGACGTTATCCTTCCTGCTTATCCGTATCCCGGTGCTCCGGTCCGGTCGCCTCCGCAGAGGCGCCGGGCTGCTTCCCCAGATGTTCGAGCTTTTTCTTCACGTCACGATCCCGCTTGGTTAGCGGCGGGGGTCCTTGGCGGCGACTCCCGGTGGCACGGCATCCCCGGGGTCGCGATCTCGGCTGTTTGGCATGGCTCATTCTCCAAGCAAAACCGACGCATTGCAGCGCAACCTGCCGGAGGTTGGCGTCCCGAGCAGTCAGTCGAGCGCCCGCCTCGTCCGGCCCGCCGTCAACCCTGCAATGCTTGCGGGGTTGCACCTTTCTGCGCCGCCGCGGTCCAAGGCCAGCGGAAGCGCGTCGTTCCCATGGCATCGCCGTGCTATCCGCAGTGCATGACCCTCACGCGCCGCCGGCTGCTCGCCTCCTCCTTGCTCGCGGTAGGGACCTTGCCGCTGACCCGCGTCGCCCATGGCCAGCCGGCGCATCGCCTGACGGTCCTGCACATGAACGACTTCCACTCCCGGCACGAGGCGGTGGACGGACGCGCGATGACCTGCAACGCCGAGCGCCCGGACTGCTTCGGCGGCAGCGCCCGGCTGGCGGCGGCGATCCGGGCGCAGCGGGCGGCGGCCGAGACCGATGGCCGCACCGTGCTGCTGCTAGACGCCGGCGACCAGTTCCAGGGCAGCCTGTTCTTCACCGCCCACCGCGGCATGGCGGAGCTGGCCGTCATGCACGAGATCGGCACCGACGCGATGGCGGTGGGGAACCACGAATTCGATATGGGACCCGGGGTGTTGGGCGCTTTCGTGGACGCCGCCCGTTTTCCGGTGCTGTCGGCCAACGTGGATACGTCGGCCGAGCCGGCGCTGGCCGGACGGCTACGGCCCTATGTCATCCTGGAGCGCGCTGGCCTGCGCATCGGCCTGATCGGGCTGACGACGGAGCAGACCGAGGTGTCGTCCTCCCC
>CAXTOB010000476.1:0-5244 GCA_964245505.1 uncultured Acetobacteraceae bacterium
GCCCGATCCGAGCCCGCGTCGTGCCGCGCAGCCGCGCCCAAATATCCTGCGCCGGAGGCTCAGCGCGGGGCATCGAACGGGTCCGGATCGGCCAACGCCAGCATCCGCACCGCCTGAGGCGCAGCCTGCCGGATACGCCCAGCCCGGTCCATCATCTGCATCCGCTCCAGCCAAGCCTCGAATTCCGGCGCAGCCCGCACGCCGAACTGCTCCCGCAGATACAGCATGTCGTGGAAGCTGGCGCTCTGATAGCTCAGCATCACGTCGTCTGCGCCGGGTACAGCGATCAAGAAGGTGACCCCGGCCACCGTCAGCAGCGTCATCAGCGTATCCATGTCGTCCTGGTCGGCCTCGGCATGGTTGGTGTAGCAAACGTCGCACCCCATCGGCACGCCCAGCAGCTTGGCGCAGAAATGGTCCTCCAGCCCCGCCCGGATGATCTGCTTGCCATCATAAAGATACTCCGGCCCAATAAAGCCAACGACGGTATTGACCAGCAGCGGCTCAAAGGCCCGAGCCACCGCATAGGCCCGAGCCTCCACCGTTTGCTGGTCCAAGCCGCAATGCGCCCCGGCCGACAGCGCCGCACCCTGACCCGTCTCGAAGTACATGACATTCCGCCCGGCCTCCCCGCGGTCCAGCGCCAGCGCCGCCTCCTGCGCCTCCCGCAGCACACCGAGGTTGACGCCGAACCCGGCATTCGCTGCCTCCGTCCCTGCAATGGACTGGAACACCAAGTCCACCGGAGCGCCCCGGCGCATGATCTCAATCGCATTGGTGACATGCGTCAGCACACAGCTCTGCACCGGGATCTCATGCCGCAGCCGCAAGCCCTCAAGCATGTCCAGGATGGCGATGCAGTTCGGCACGCTATCCGTCGCCGGGTTCACCCCGATTACCGCATCGCCGACGCCATACAGCAGCCCGTCCAACGTCGCCGCCGCAATGCCGCGCAGGTCATCGGTAGGGTGATTCGGCTGCAACCGGCTACCCAACCGCCCCGGCAACCCCAGCGTAGTACGGAACGCCGTAGTGACCCGGCACCGGCTCGCCACCGCGATCAAATCCTGGTTCCGCATCAGCTTGGACACCGCCGCAACCATCTCGGGCGTCAATGCCGGGGCCACCGCCGCCAGAGCCGCCGGCGTCGCATCATACGACAGCAGCCAGTCCCGCAACCCACCCACGGTCAAATGCGACAGCGCGGCAAAACCAGCGGCGTCATGCGTGTCCAGGATCAGCCGGGTAACCTCATCGCTCTCATAAGCAACCAGCGGCTCATCAAGGAACACCCGCAACGGCAGGTCGGCCAGCACGGACCGCGCCGCCACCCTCTGAGCATCGCTCGCCGCCGCCAGCCCCGCCAGTTCGTCGCCTGACCGCCGAGGCGACGCGCACGCAAGCACCGCCCGCAGGTCCGCAAAGCGGTGCCGCTCCCCCCGGAAGTCACTGGCGTAAGTGGGCATCTGCCTTCCCTCCTCGTACCCGGCCGCCCCGGCCGGACCGGGCCTGCAACGCGGACACTACGCACCATCGCGACGGCACAGGGATAAGTGTGACGGTAAACCCGCCGGCGGCAAGCGCCGTGTTATACCAAACGCTCTTCGCTCCGACTGTTTCCGCCATTGCGAGGAGCGCAGCGACGCGGCAACCCAGGGCTGGGAGGACCGTACTGGCGGCCCTGGATTACCACGTCGCAAGCGGCTCGCAATGATGGCTCGGCAACGTAAAGGTCAGTGCGAAGGACCGCTGGTATCAGTCCCCCGCCCGCGCCAGCGCCTCGCCCTGCGTCCAACGGCTCGGAGCCGGCGGCAACCCCAGGTTCTCCCGCAGCGTCGCCCCCTCATACTCCCGCCGGAACCGCCCGCGCCGCTGCAGCTCCGGCACCACCAGCTCCACGAAGTCGTCAATCCCCCCCGGCAGGTGCGTCGGCGTGATGTTGAACCCATCCGCGGCCCCCTCATCCATCCAAGCCTCCATCGCATCCGCGACCTGGCTGGCCGTGCCGATGACGCGAAATCCCTCACCGATGCCGTATTCCTCATACATCCGCCGGATGCTCCACCCCTCCTGCTTTGCCCGCTCCCACCAGCCATAGGCCAGGCTGCGCACCTTGGCGCCCACCGGTTCCGGCACCGGCCCATCCAGGTCATGACCGGACAAGTCGCCCATCAACCCATAAATGCGCGCAAGCCCGACCAGCGGGTCCATCAACGCCTGCAACCGCTCCAGCTTGCCCTGCGCCTCCGCGGCCGTCCGCCCCACCACCGGGATCAGCGCCGGCATGATCCGCAAGTGGTCGGGATGCCGGCCATACCTGGCCATGCGTCCCTTCACCTCGGCGTAGTATGCCCGAGCCTGCTCCAACCCGTTGATGGAAGCGTAAACGACATCAGCACTCGCCGCCGCGATCTCCTGCCCCATCGGGTTCGCCCCGGCCTGCACCAGGATCGGCCGCCCCTGCGGCGTCTGCCGCACGCTCAGCGGCCCGCGCACCTGGAAGTGCTTGCCCCGGTGATGCAGCGTATGCAGCCCCGCCGGATCGTAGAACTGCCCCGTCGCCTTATCATGCACGAAGGCATCCGGCGCCCAACTGTCCCACAGCCCAGTCACAACCTCCACGAACTCGCGAGCGCGATCATACCGCGTGTCATAGTCGAGGTGCATGTCCCGGCTGAAGTTCCAAGCTTCCTGCTCGGACCACGAAGTCACGATATTCCACCCCGCCCGCCCGCCGCTGATGTGGTCGAGCGAGGCGAACTTGCGTGCCACATGATACGGCTCGTTATAAGTAGTGCTGGCCGTGCTCACGAGGCCGATGTGCCGTGTCATCGGCGCAAGCGCGGACAGCAGCGTCAGCGGCTCCAGCTCGACATTGCGGTTGGAGTGGCTGAGCGATCCCGGCGGGTCGTCATTGGCCCGCACGCCAATCCCATCGGCAAAGAACACCATATCGAACAGCCCCTCCTCCGCCCGCCGTGCGCAGCGGAGGAAATGCCCATAATCGGACGACCCGCCCGCCGGCACCTCCGGATGCCGCCAAGCCGCGTCGTGGTAGCCCAGGTAACGCATGGACAGCCCCAGCCGCATCTGGCGCTTCGTCATCACAGGTTCTCCTCGTATCCGGCACGGCGGAATATTGATGCAAAACACCCTTCCGACCGCGCCCCACAGCATCACACCGCAGCATCCGTCACACAATCGCACCCGTGCCAACCGCTGCCGGACTTGGGGACCGGCAGCGTGTTGCGTCGTTGCTGCCAACTAAATAGCAATTGTTTCAAAGTTACGATCTATCTCCTGCACGGGCCATCTTCCATCCGCAGTGGGTCGTTGTTCCGGTATAGAAGCTATGCCAACCGCCCTTCGCCCTGACCGTTTCCGTCAGTGCAAGAAGCACAGCGACGGAGCAATCCAGGACCGCCAGCACGGTCGTTTCCGTCCTGTGTTTCCGCGCCGCAAGCACCTTGCAATGACGGCTCGGCAACGTAGAAGTCAGTGCAAAAGGCCGTTGGCATCACGGCCGCGAACCACGCCAGCAAACAAGCCCGGCATAGCGGCGGCCCGGAATCTCAGCGATAATCAGATCATGACCGACCCGCGCCCGACCCTCGCCGCGCCCGACGACGATCCATACCTCTGGCTCGAGGAGATCGAGGGCGAGCAAGCAACCACCTGGGCCGACGCACGCACCGCGGACGCCATCGCCCGCCTCGCAGACGCGCGCTACGAGCGCGATCGCGAGACCCTCCGGGTGCTGCTGGACCGGCCCGACAACCTGCCGGTCCCCGCGCGCCGCGGCGGCCTGCTCTACAACTTCTGGCGCGACGCAGCGCACCCGCGCGGCCTATGGCGCCGGACCACGCTCGGCTCCTACCAGACCCCGGCGCCGGAATGGGAAACCCTGCTGGACCTCGACGCCCTCGCCGCCGCCGAGGGCGAGGACTGGATCTGGCAGGGCGCCGCGACCCTGCCGCCCAACCACGCCCGCGCCCTGGTCCGCCTGTCCCGCGGCGGCAGCGACGCCGCCGTCCTGCGCGAACTCGACCTCCCATCCCGCCAATTCGTCCCTAGCGGCTTCGTGCTCCCCGAGGCCAAGGGCGGCGCTGCCTGGCTAGACGCGGACACGCTACTGCTGTCCTCGGCGCTGGGCGGCGAAACGCGGTCGGGCTACGCCAGCACCGTCCGGCTGTGGCGCCGCGGCGAGGACTGGTCGGCAACACCTCCCCTGTTCACCACCGACCCGGCCAACATGGTCGCCTGGGGCAGCTACGACCGCCGCGACCGCCGCCTGGTGTTCGGCGAGAAGCTCGGCTTCTTCGACGCACGCGTCTGGTTCGGCGACCGCACCGGCCCGCAGCAGCGCATCGAGCTGCCGGAGGATGCCCGCTTCCAATGGCAAAACGACTGGCTCGCGGTGGCCGGCCGCACCGAATGGACAGCGGGCGAGCAAACATTCCGCCCCGACACCGTCGCCGTCACCCGCCTGAGCGCCTTCCTCGCCGGCGAGCGGCAGTTCACGGTCATCTTCGAACCAACGCCGCGCCGCTCGCTGCAGGGCTTCTTCTGGACCGCAGGCCGCCTCGTGCTGAGCATCCTGGACGAGCTGCGCCCAGTGTTCCTCGTCGTCACGCCCGGCACCTGGGAAACCGAGGAACTCGCCGGCCTGCCGCCAACCGGGACTGTGAACGCCTGGCCGCTTGATCTGGAGTACGAAGAAGGCGACGGCTCGCTGCTGGCAACGGCGCAAGATCCGGTAACCCCGCCAACCCTGCTGCTGACCCATCCAGGCCTGGCCGCACCGGAAATCCTGAAACGCCTGCCCCCCGCCTTCGACGCTGCCGGCCTGACCGTAACCCGGCACGAAGCCATCTCAACCGACGGCGAGCGCATCCCCTACGTCCAATGCGGCCCGGCGACCGAAACAGGCGACGCGCCCGTGCACCTATCGGCCTATGGCGGGTTCGGCATTTCCGTCCTGCCGGTTTACCGCATCGCCGCCGGCAAGCTCTGGCTAGAACGTGGCGGCACGACCGTGACCGCCAGCCTCCGCGGCGGCAGCGAGTTCGGCACCCGCTGGCACGAAACCGGGCGCCGCGAAGGCAAGCGCCTAAGCCACGACGACTTCGCCGCCGTAGCCGCCGCCCTGGTCCGCCGCGGCGTCACTAGGCCGGAGCGCATCGCGGCCGAGGGCGGCTCCAACGGCGGCCTGCTGATCGCCAACATGCTGACCCGCTACCCCGA
>CAXTOB010000477.1:0-5223 GCA_964245505.1 uncultured Acetobacteraceae bacterium
TGTCGAACGTCACGCGGACCAGCGGGCCGCGCCGGGCCAGCGTGGTCCACAGCAGGCCGCCGCCAATCAGCGCGCTTGCCAGGGGGATCAGCCACACCCAGGACATGCGCCGCCGCCGCACGATGGCATCCTGTCCGCGCTCGCCGCCCGGCAAGCCCGCCTGGCCGCTCATTGCGGGTGGACGTCCCACATTAGGCGCGGGTCGAAGCCCTGTGCGGCGACGATAGTCAGCAGGACGGTGGCGGCGAACGCCAGCGCGCCCGGCTCGGTCGTGACCGTGGCCGCGGCGCCGAACTGGACGAGGGCGGACAGGATGGCCTCCATGAAGATGTCTATCATGGACCACCGCCCGATGACGGCGATGACCCGGTACAAGGCCGCGAGCTGCCGCAGGTGGCAGTGCACGCGGCCTGGGCGTCCGTGCCGCGCCGCGACCGCCAGCATGGCACCCAGCCCGAGTATCTTCAGCACCGGCACGGCGACGCTCGCGCCGAACACGATGGCCGCCAGTGACCAGTCCCCGTCAGCGGCCAGCGCCCACACGCCGCCCAGGATCGTGCTCGGGCTGCCCCGCCCAAGCTGGATGACGGTCAGGACGGGGAACACGTTGGCCGGAACGTAGAACACGAGCGCCGACAAGGTCAGCGCCGCCGTGCGCGCCAGGCTTCCGGGGGTGCGTCGGTGCAGCGCGGCGCCGCACCGGGGGCAGCGCTCGCCCGGCCCCGTTGGGGTGCAGGCCAGTTCGCACGTCCCGCAGCACACCAGGCCCGCAGCCGGACCAGGGGCGGACGGGGGAGCCGCCGGGTGCGCTGACGACCCGGGCTGGGCCGGCATCCGCCGCGCGATGGCCTCCCACACGGCCTGCTGGTCCAGCACCGCGTCACCTGCGACGGTCGCCATCATGAAGCCGAAAAGCGCGAGCAGGCCCAGTCCCGGCTCGATTGCCGCCAGGGCGCCCAGCTTGGAATATGCGACGAAGTAGCCGACCAGGAACACCTCGATCATTGACCAGGGGCGCAGCCGGTTGCGCCATGCCAACGCCGCTGCCAGGCCCGGCGGCGGACGGCGCAGCCGAACCCCGCCCAGGACGTAAACGGACAGTCCCACGACCAGGGCCGGCGCAACCACCGTGGTGGCCAGCACCAGCGCGCCCAGTTCCCACAGCCCGTTCTGCACCAGCGCAGCCGGGCCGGAGAACAGCCCGGCTGTCCGGCGCGCGCCCGCGCTCTCGACAGTAGCCAAGACATTCGTCGCCCCGGCGGTGAGCAGCACGAGGCAGGACAGGTTCAGCGCCAGCCCTACGCGGAGCGGGTCGGCCCAGGTTTGCCGCAGCAGCGCGCCGCAACGGACGCAGCGCGCATCCAATCCGGGCAGCAAGGCGGGGACACGCTGTTCCTGGCCGCACTCGCGGCAGCTCCGCGTTGCCGGAGTCGTGCAGCGTGTGCCGCAAGGGACCGGGGCCGCCCAAAAACGGTCAGCGACCCGCAACCAGCCGCTCCATTGCCAACCTTTGCTGCGGGTCGCTCAGGCCCATATACTCTCCTGCGGTCACCCTAGATGCCGTCACGCGTTACGCCGCCGGGCCATTTATCCCCTTGCCAAGGACTGGGGAGCCGTCCGGTCTGGAAAACGTGGATGAAATCGAATACTTGAGCCTGATCCACAACAGCTTTCATAGTGTTGACTGTGGTCTTGCTGATGCAGTGCTGGCGTGGCTGCAGCCGCCGCGGGCGACCTAATGCGCCCGAATAAACTTCACGACGTCAACCAGCGTAGCAATCAGGATCGGTGCCAAAAGCAGGCACGCCATGAAGATGAGCATGACCACAGTAAGATTTCTCTTGCTCTGCGTCGCCCGGTTTGGGGGATCACGCCGCGGCGGAAAATCGCTTGCTCCATTAAATGGCATGGGTTGATTCCTTTGAAATGAACAATGAATTGGCGCCGATGCCGACGCGGGGCGCTGCCCTGTGAAGGCAAGACCCGGATCCGCCGCCTGTTTCCGGGGACGGCAGCGCGTCGGAGCGTGGGCAACCCCGGGTGAGTCCAACGACCTGGGCATGGACGGCGCACATCACCTTGAGTCACCTGACGAGGATTCGCTTGACAAGTCTGGGATCGGAGCGCCGAACCTGTTCGAGGTCATTGCGCTCATGCAATGCAGGCAGACAAGGTAGATTAACTCGGCGACACCCTCGGCGCCAAACGTCTGAGAGGCAAGCTCGCAGCTCAACATCGGCAGTTCCCCACCGCGGCAGAGCGCGGCCGCTGTGTTATAGGCTACCATCTGTTCCCGCGTCAGGCTGGTTGGGCGCTGCCCAGCAACGATGGCGGCCACGGTCTCATTCGATAGTCCATCGGCCTGTGCCCCAACAGCCTGGGCATGAAGGCCGGCGCCGGCGTGGAAATGTGCGCCGGTCATCAGGATTATGATGTGCCGGCAGACAATAGGCAGAGCTACGCGGTCCGCGGGTGCCTTTGTAGGCTCACAAACAGGATTTCCCAGCTTGGAGTCGTCAAGCCAGGGATTCCATAACGCCAGCAAGGCATTTTCCGCACCCTCGGCCACTAGTCCTTTGGAGCTCTTTCGAACCCCGAGTCGATTGCCGGCGTGGAACGGACCCTGCTTGTCAGCAAGGTTTTCCGGAAGAAGCGGCGGAAGGCGCATGATTGTGGCCGTTTCCATTGCTGTTCAAGGAATGTTCCCGACTTTGCCTGGACCGGCCGCGGAGCCTGAACCATGCAGGCCGCGGCCGGACTGTGACCGTCCCGTGCCTACCGCTGCATCCGCATGATCTGTTCCATGCCGGGCATGTTGTGGTTGAGGTGGCCCATGATCCACAGCGACCCGCCGATGAGCAGGAAGACGATGAGTACGCCGAAGGCCAGCGCCATGACGTTGTTGGTGCCGTCCGGCCCGCTCGTGATGTGCAGGAAGAACACGAGGTGGACGCCCATTTGCGCAATGGCCAGCACGAACAGCGCGATGGGGATGCTGGGCTGCCAGACGAGCGTAGTGCGCGCGACCACGAAGGACACCACGGTCAGCAGCACGGCAAGGCCGAAGCCTGCGAGGTAGTTGCGTATGCCCTTGCCCGTGCCGTCCTCGCCGGGGCGCTCGTCGCCCGGGGCTGTGTCGGCGTGGTGGCGGTCGTATCCCAGTTCGGCGCCGCTCATGACTGCACTCCCATCAGGTAAACGATCGTGAACAGCGCGACCCAGACGATGTCCAGCGCGTGCCAGAACAGGCTGAAGCACATGACCCGGCGCAGGATGTCGGCGCGGTATCCCTTGGCCCACACCTGCGCCATCATTGTCAGCAGCCACAGCAGCCCAGCCGAGACGTGGATGCCGTGCAGGCCGACTAGGGCGAAGAACGCCGACAGGAAGGCGCTGCGGCCGGGTCCGTTGCCAGCGGCAACCATGGACCAGAACTCGCGCAGTTCCAGCCCGACGAAGGCGGCGCCGAGCACGAAGGTCGCCGCCATGGCGCCGTAGAACCAGCGGCTGTTGCGCGCCTGCAGCCCGACGGTGGCCAGCCCGCAGGTGAAGGAGGAGATGAGCAGGCAGCCCGTCTCGATCCCTGTGTTGCGCAGGTCAAACAGGTCGCGCCCGCCGGGGCCGCCCGCGGTTTCGCTCACCAGCACGGCGTAGGCCGCGAAGAAGGCGGCGAACATGATGATGTCGGACAGCAGAAAGATCCAGAAGCCGTAGCCGGCGATGATGCGCTTGGAGGCCGGGCGGCGCTCGGCGTGCTCGCTGTTACGCGCCCGGTCCCCGTCGCCGCCGTGCCCGAGTTGGTTCGGATCCCAGCGCGGCGGGGTGTTCCCCCGCCCTGGCCCTGTACCCCGGCGCAGGACTGGGGCTTCTCCGCCAGCCGGCTCCAGGGCGAGGGCTCCAGGTCCCGGGCGCAGCGCGAATAATGCACCAGCTGCAGCGGACGCGCCGAGTAACACCCCCCACAGTCCGGCGCGGGAGGCGGCGCCACGCGGCGGGTTCGGCTCGGTAGGTGGGGTGGCCTTGTCGGCGCTCATTGAGCGGCCTGCATGACTGCGAGCGACGCCTGGCGAGCCCGGCGGTTGGCGCGGTCAATGCGCGCGACCTCCTCTGACTTGATCACGTCCTCGGCCCGGTCGCGCCAGGCAAAGACGACGAAAGTGGCAAAGGCGCACGCCAGGCCCAGGGCTGCCATCCACCAGATGTGCCAGATCATCGCAAAGCCGAGGATGGTTGCGAAGAAGGCGCATATGACGCCGGTCGCTGTGTTGCGCGGCACCTCTATGTCGGAGTACCCCGGTTCGTCGCCCAGGGCAGATTGTTCACGGGCGCGCTCCTTCATGCCCCAGTAGGCGTCCTCGCCGGTCACCTCGGGCAGCACGGCGTAGTTGAAGGCGGGCGGCGGCGAGGAGGTGGACCACTCCAGCGAGCGGCCGTCCCAGGGGTCCCCGGTCAGGTCCCGCAGGCTGTCGCGCTGACGGATGCTGACCACGAGCTGGGCGACCAGCGACACGATCCCTGCCAGTATGAGCACGACGCCCACGCCTGCAATCAAGAGCCACGGCCGCCAGGCCGCCACGTCGTAGTGCTGCATCCGCCGCGTCATGCCCTGCAAGCCCAGCACGTAAAGCGGCATGAACGCCACGTAGAAGCCGCTGAGCCAGAGCCAGAACGCGCGCTTGCCCCAGGTCTCGTCGAGGCGGAAGCCGAATGCCTTGGGGAACCAGTACATGTAGCCGGCGAACGCGCCGAACAGCACGCCGCCGATGATGACGTTGTGGAAGTGGGCTACCAGGAACAGGCTGTTGTGCAGCACGAAGTCGGCCGGCGGCACCGCCAGCAGCACGCCGGTCATCCCGCCGACCACGAACGTCACCATAAAGCCGATGGCCCACAGCATGGGGGCCGAGTAGGTCACGCGCCCGCCATACATCGTGAACAGCCAATTGAAGACCTTCACGCCCGTGGGCACCGCGATGATCATGGAGGCGATGCCGAAGATGGCGTTCACGTCGCCGCCCGCGCCCATGGTGAAGAAGTGGTGCAGCCAGACGGAGAAGGCCAGCACGCAGATCGCCATCGTCGCCATGACCATGGACCGGTAGCCGAACAGCGGCTTCTGCGAGAAGGTCGAGATCACCTCCGAGAACACACCGAAGGCCGGCAGTATGAGGATGTAAACCTCCGGATGCCCCCAGGCCCAGATGAGGTTCATGAACATCATCA
>CAXTOB010000478.1:0-5220 GCA_964245505.1 uncultured Acetobacteraceae bacterium
TCGTCCGCCACTGCCAGGCCGCCCGCTGCGTTCAGCCGGCCCTCGGCCCGCCAGGGCACTGGCGGCGCCGGCATCAGGCCGGACAGGTCCGGCCCGCGCCCGGCTACGCGCCCGGACAGCGACCCGTCTCCGGCCAGGATGCCGGAGAAGGTGCCGCCGGTATCTTGCAGCTTGGCTTGGCCGTCGAGGCTGACGTCCAGGCCCGCCGAGCCGTCGCGTCCCGGACGGGCCAGGCGCGCCGTGAACCGCCAGGCCCGCGCGCCCAGCGTGCCCACGCCTGCGAAGGACAGCGTCCCGGTGTCCGGGTCGGTCGCCAGCCCGGCGTCTATGCCGGTGAAGGCGACGCCGCCGACCTGGATGCGGCTGTCCTCCACCCGTGCCTGCAATCCTGATAGCCACGTCGGCGGACGTTGCGACAGGGCGCCGGGCGCCGGTGGCCAGGGCAGCCGGAGGTCCGCCCCGCGCAGCACCAGGTCGCGCGCATCCACCCGGCCCGCCAGCAATGGGCCGAGCGCCACGCGTAGCCGCAGCTCCTGCGCCGTCAGCACCACTCCGTCGCCGTCGTCGTCAACGGCGATGCCGGCCGCGGTGAGCACGGGCTCCGGCAGCAGATGCAGGGTGACGGCGCCGCTGATCCGAACCGGCCGGCCGATGCCCGAGGCAGCCAGGCCGGCGATGCCGTCGCGGTAGCGGCCCCAGTCCAGCAGGCCCGGCACGATCCAGATCCCGGCGAGCAGCAGCGCCACCAGCACCGCGGCGCCAGCCAGTACGGCGCGTCCGGTCCGCATCCTCAGATCGGCCCGGGACGCGGTGCTGTGGCGGTCAACGGCTTGGTTCCAGGGTGCACGGGCGCAAGTAGCGCGACCTGGCATGGTTGGCGCAAGGGCTGCCTGGCCTTTCGTCTCCGTCGTGTTACCTTGCTGCCATGAGCTATTGGGGACGGGTGCTTGGCGGGATCGCCGGGTTTGCGGTTGGCGGGCCATTCGGCGCGGTGCTGGGCGCGACGCTTGGCCGTGCCGCCGAGGAGGGGCTGCCGCGGATCAGCCTGGGCGATGGCGGCGCGTTCCAGGCGCGGCTGGCGGCGGCGGTCGGCGGTCGGGAGCACCTGTTCGCCATGTCCGTCGTGGTGCTGACCGCGAAGCTGGCCAAGTGCGACGGCCCGGTAGTGCGGTCGGAGATCGACGCCTTCAAGCGGCAGTTCCGTATTCCGCCGGAGCAGGTGCGGGAGGTTGGCCGCCTGTTCGACCAGGCCCGGGACAGCGGGGACGCCTGGCAGCCTTATGCCAAGGTGCTTGGCGAGCGTTTTGCCGACGACCGGGCAAGGCTGGAAGGGGTGCTCGCCGCCCTGTTCGCCGTCGCCCGTGCCGACAAGCCGCTCACGCGCGCGGAGCACGACATGCTGCGCGAGGTGCATGCGGCGTTCGGGCTCGACAACCTGGCTTGGGACCAGGCCCGCGGCGCCGCGGCCCGGGTAGCGCCAGGGGAGGACGATCCTTATTCGGTGCTGGGCATGGCGGCGGCGGCCACGGACGACGAATTGCGGCGGGGCTGGCTGCGCCTGATGCGGGATCACCATCCCGATAGCCTGGCGGCACGCGGGGCTGATCCGGAGCAGGTTGCGGCGGCCGGCATCAAGGTCGCGCGGATCAACGCCGCCTGGGACCGCATCAAGCGGGACCGCCGGCTGTGATGCGCCACTCGTGATGCGCGGTTTTTGATGCGCCGCTTTTGATGCGGGGGCCGGCGATACGCGAGCTGCCCAGCCCCAACCAGGATGAGCGGCCGGCGGGCGTGCCGGTGGATATGCTGATCCTGCACTATACTGGGATGGCCACGGCTGCCGCCGCACTGGACCGGCTGCGCGACCCGGCGGCGGCCGTGTCGTCGCATTACGTTGTGGAAGAGGACGGGCAGGTGTGGCGCCTGGTTCCGGAGGAGCGCCGCGCATTCCATGCCGGGGTTTCATTCTGGCGCGGCCACTCGGCGCTGAACGGCCGCTGCATTGGGATCGAGATCGTCAATCCCGGGCATGAATGGGGCTACCGTCCCTTCCCTGCCCTGCAGATGGCGGCGGTGTGCGACCTGTGCCTCGGCATCCTGTCCCGTCATCCGATCCCGGCGCGCAACGTCATCGGCCACAGCGATGTGGCGCCAGACCGCAAGCAGGACCCGGGCGAGCTGTTCGACTGGCGGGGCCTGGCCCGGAACGGCGTGGGTCTTTGGCCCGGTCCGGACGGGGCGCCGGCTGCGGATGCGCGGGCGGCGCTGGAAAGGATCGGCTACCCGGTGCCGGATGTTGCGACGAGTCTGCAAGCCTTCCAGCGGCACTGGCTGCCGGACCGGGTGACGGGAGAAGCCTGCCCAGCGACACTGGCCCGGCTGGGCGCGGTTTTAGCTGCCGCGGCGGGCTGACGCACCCTGCCGTTGGCGGCGGCATTTTGACAGGTAGGGCGCAGGTGGACGCCAACCTCCAGCAGACATGTCGGGACCTTCGCAGGCTTAGCAGCCAGGACGCGCTTGCCTGGCTGCTGGACCGATATCCGGCGAAGTCATGCAACGCCGGAAAGGCATTGCGGATCATCGGGCACCGGTCTTGGGCCAAGCGGGAACATGACGCTTTATATGCGGCTTATTTCCCACTGGCGCTTGTGAGCACGCGCCCATTGGAGGTGTTCACGGCATTCATGTCGCCTACCGCCCTGCTTCGACGCATTGCCGCGGGGCTGGAAGACGTGCCAGCGGACGACCGCCGAACCACCGAATTGACCGGCTACCGCCTGCACTGGTTCCGCGGCAGGCTGCCGCTGTCCGTTGAAGAGGCGATCCTGCTCCCGTTGCTGGCCAAGCTGGGCGACCGCACCCCTAAATAAGGCGACTTGCGCGGGGTCAGACATGTGCCACTGAGGCCTTGACCTCGTCCGCACCGGCGCGCAAACCCCCGGCTTGCCAGACGGCCGGACGGCCGCTGCCCCTGACGCGGCGCGCAAGCGTCCCGGCTGGGGTGGAGGAAAGTCCGGGCTCCACGGGAACACGGTGCCGGTTAATGGCCGGCGGGGGCGACCCCAGGGACAGTGCCACAGAAAACAAACCGCCCGCTGCGCCATGGGCAACCGTGGGACGCGGGCAAGGGTGAAACGGTGCGGCAAGAGCGCACCGCGCCCCCGGCGACGGGGGCGGCAGGGTAAACCCCACCGGGAGCAAGACCGAATAGGGGCAGCCGGCGGCGAATCGGGGCAACCCGATTCGTGACGCGAGGGCGCTCCCGCCCTGCTGCCCGGGTTGGTCGCGTGAGGCGCGCAGCGATGCGCGTCCCAGAGGAATGGCCGTCCCGGTCTCATCCATGAAGGTGGATGGGGCTGGACAGAACCCGGCTTACAGGCCGTCTGGCAACTATCTCTTTTATCCCAAAGTTATCCACGGATTTACCCACAGGAACGAACCGAGTATATTTCTTCGTTTCTGCCCGTGTTAGGAAGTGTTGTCTTCTGTTGCTGTCATCTACTTGAATTTATACAGGTTAGTGGGGGAAATGTGGCGTACGACCCGCCTAATCCCTTTGACGCCCATGTTTGCCCATGATAGCCCACGTTATCCCATGCGATCACACCGATGTGCATCCAAGGGTGGCGGCCCGCAGCAGGACGGGTGGTGCATGTGCAGCGGGAGCCGGCGCAATGACCCAGTTCCTGGGCACGCATCAAAACCGGCTTGACGCGAAGGGACGGGTCTCGGTCCCAGCCCCATTCCGCACGGCGCTGCGCGGCGAGGATGGCGTCGCGAGGCTGGTTTTGCGGCCGTCCCACAAGCATCCCTGCATCGAGGGCTGGCCGACACAGGCGTTCTATGCCCTTGCGGCAACGTTTGAGCGGCTGGACACCTTCAGCGACGAGCAGGACGACCTTGCGACCAGCCTGTTTTCCGACGCCTGCCAGCTGGAGACTGACAAAGAAGGCCGCATCGTGCTGCCGGAGGAGATGAAGACCCATGCCGGGCTGCGGGATGCCGTGGTGTTCATGGGCGTGGGCCGCAACTTCACGATCTGGGAGCCGGCGGCGGCCGAGCAGCGCCGGGCCGAGGCGCGGGAGCGGGCGCGCAGCCGCAACTTCACCCTGCCCGGCGCCAAGCCGGCGGGCAGCGCATGATGCGGCACGTTCCCGTCATGCTGCCGGAGGTGCTGCGCTACCTGGCGCCCGCCGCCGGGGAAACGCTGCTGGACGGCACCTTCGGCGGCGGTGGCTATGCTGCGGCCATCCTGGACGTGGCGCCCTGTATCATGTGGGCCATCGACCGCGATCCGGACGCCATTGCCCGCGGTGCGGCGCTGGCCGCATTGCACCAGGGACGGCTGCATCTGGTGCAGGGCAGGTTCGGCGACATGCTGGCGCTGCTGTCGGCCCGCGGCGTTTCGGCGCTGGATGGGGTCGTGCTCGACCTTGGGGTGTCGTCGTTCCAGATCGATGATCCCGCACGGGGGTTCTCGTTCCGCAGCGACGGCCCGCTCGACATGCGCATGGCGGCGGGTGCGGACGACCGCGGGCCGACGGCTGCGGATTTGGTGAACGGCCTTGGTGAAGGCGAGCTTGCCGACACGCTGTATCAGTTTGGCGAGGAGCGGCTGTCGCGGCGGATTGCCAAGGCGATCGTGGCGGCCCGGGCGGTCGAGCCGATCACGACGACCCTGCAGCTTGCGGGGATCATCCGCGGCGTCGTTCCCCCCGACCGCAGCGGCATCGACCCGGCGACCCGCAGCTTCCAGGCGCTGCGCATCCGGGTGAACGACGAGCTGGGCGAGATCGAGCGGGCGCTGGAGCAAGCGGCGCGCCTGTTGGCGCCGGGCGGGCGGCTGGTTGTCGTGTCGTTCCATTCGCTGGAGGACCGGCTGGTCAAGCGCTTCATGCAGGAGGCCGCGGGCCGGATGCCGGCGCCGTCTCGGCACGATCCGCGCAGCCTGGAGCAGCGCGCCGCCCCGGACTTCACCCTGCTTACGCCCAAGGCGCAGCGGCCCAGCGCGGCCGAGGCGCACGCCAACCCACGCGCACGCAGCGCCCGCCTGCGCGCGCTCGCCCGCCATCGCAGCACCCGCCAGCAAGAGGCACCCCCGGCATGATCCGACCCGTCACCGCGATATGCATGTTGGCCGCCGGAGCGTCCGGCCTGTTCCTGTATGAGACCAAGCACCGCTCGGTGATGCTGGACCGGCAGATCATGGCGGTCCTGGAG
>CAXTOB010000479.1:0-4803 GCA_964245505.1 uncultured Acetobacteraceae bacterium
GTTGATCTCGGGGGAGGCAAAGCGTCGTGGCGGCAGGGCGGTGGCCGGGGGTGGGTCCGGTCAGCTTTTGAGGATGGCCGGAGTCTAGGCTGGGGCAGCGGCAGGGGGAACAAGCAAACGGGGCTGCACCGAAATGCAGCCCCGGGTGTGGCGGTTCGGCATGGGGTTGGGACAAGCTGTGATGGCTCCCTCTCCCTCCGGGAGAGGGTTGCGGTGAGGGAAGCCGCCAGCGCCACCTTTGCCCTTTTGGCAGGAGGGCTTTGGCATCGGAGAGAGCAGTGCTTGCTCTTTCCCTCACCCCGACCCTCTCCCGGAGGGAGAGGGAGCAGGCAGCTAGGTTAGCCTAGGCGTTCGCCGTGCAGGACCACGTCCAGGCCCTCGCGCTCTTCGTCCTCGGTGACGCGCAGGCCGATCACCACGTCGATGATCTTGAGCAGCACCAGCGAGGCGACGGCGCTGAACACGATGGTCGCACCGACCGCGACGCACTGGGCGGTGAACAGCTCCATTCCGCCGACATATTGTCCGCCGGGCTTGTCCGTCGTGGCCGACAGCGGGCCATAGGCGAACACGCCCGTCAGCAGCGCGCCGACGATGCCGCCGATGCCGTGCACGCCGAAGGCGTCCAGGCTGTCGTCGTAGCCCAGCGCGTGCTTCAGGCCCGTGGACGCATAGAAGCAGATGACGCCTGCCGCGATCCCGATGATCAGCGCCGGCCCCGGCAGCACGAAGCCAGATGCCGGCGTGATCGCCACCAGCCCGGCCACTGCGCCGGAGATGATGCCAAGCACGCTTGGCTTGCCCTTGCCGACCCACTCCGCCGTCATCCAGCCCAGCGCCGCGGCGCCGGTCGCGACCTGCGTCGCCAGCATCGCCATGCCCGCGCGCCCGTTGGCACCCACCGCGGACCCCGCGTTGAAGCCGAACCAGCCGACCCACAGCAGGGATGCGCCGATCACGGCATAGGCTAGGTTGTAGGGGCTCATGTTGTCCTGCCCGTAACCTACCCGCTTGCCGAGCACGAGGGCGCACATCAGCCCGGCCACGCCGGCGTTGATGTGCACCACGGTGCCGCCCGCGAAGTCCGCTGCGCCGTAGCTGTTGATCCAGCCGATCGGCGACCAAACCCAGTGCGCGACCGTCGAGTAAACCAGGAGCGACCACAGCCCCATGAACCACATCATGGCGCTGAACTTCATCCGGTCCGCGAAGGCGCCGGCGATCAGCGCCGGGGTGATGATCGCGAACGTCATCTGGAACATCAGATAGACTGTTTCCGGGATGGTGTTCGCGGTGCTGTTGTCGGTGCCGGCGCCCAGGGTGAACGGCTTGTCCCACCCGTTCTCGATACCGCGCAGCAGCAGTTTCGACAGGTCGCCGTAGTAGGGCGTGCCGTTGGAGAAGGCGAGCGAGTAGCCCGCGACCATCCACAGTATCGTCACCAGCGCGCAGATGGCGAAGGACTGCATCAGGGTCGCCAGGATGTTCTTCTTGCGGACCATGCCGCCGTAGAACAGCGCCAGGCCGGGGATGGTCATCATCAGCACCAGCGCGGTGCTGGTGAGCATCCAGGCGGTGTCGCCGGTGTCAATCTTGGCCTCGGCCGCTGCGGGCGCTGCTGGAGCCGCGGCATCGGGCGCTGCGGTGGACGAACTGGTGCTTGGCGTGGTGGACGGCGCAGTGGCCTGGGCCATCGCCGGGGTGGACAGCACTGGCGCCGCCAGCATCGGCCCGGCCAGCATGAACACGGCTGCCAGCAACGGCAGCAGCGCAGAGGGACGCTTCATCGTCATTCCTTTCATAGCGCTTCGTTGTCGGTTTCGCCGGTGCGGATGCGAACGGCGCGTTCCAGGTCCATGACGAAGATCTTGCCGTCGCCGATCTTGCCGGTATGGGCGGACTTCATGATGGCCTCGACTACCTGTTCCGCCAGGTCGGCGGGGACGGCGACCTCCACCTTCACCTTGGGCAAGAAGTTCACGTGATACTCCGCGCCCCGGTAGATTTCAGTCTGGCCTTTTTGCCGCCCGAACCCTTTGACTTCGGACACCGTTAGGCCCTGGACACCCAAGGGCGTCAGCGCCTCCCGGACATCATCGAGCTTAAACGGCTTGATGACCGCCACGATCAGCTTCATCCCACCTTCCTCTTCCCCTTCCCGTGCCTCGCGCCACATTCGGCAGGCAGCGTTCAACCGTTGCCACTCAAGAACCGTGCCGCGCCGGGCGGGCGGGGTAATCTGGAGTGGTGCAACAAAGTTGCTTGCGGGATGGGCAAGGGATGCCCCCGGTTGTAACTTCCGCGCCACGGGGTGCTGCCCAATTTGTACGCACAGGAGTGACGACCGATGCCCGATACCCTGGGAACCCTTGCCAGTCTGGCCGTGCCCAAGGGCGCGGGTGTGTCCGAAGTGGATGTGTGCGTCGTCGGCGCCGGGCCGGTCGGGGCGACGCTGGCGTGCCGGCTGGCGGCGGGTGGGGTTCGTGTTGCGGTGGTGGACCGTGCGGCCCTGCCGCCGATGGAGCATCCGGACTTCGACGGCCGCGCTTACGCCATTGCCGCCGGATCGCGGCGGCTGCTGCAAGCGGCGGGGGTATGGGACGGCCTGCCGCAGACACCTTCGCCGATCCTGGACATCCGCGTGTCGGACGGGCGGGTCGGCCGGCGGGCGTCGGGGCTGTTCCTGCACTTTGATCACCGGGAGGCCGGGGATCAGCCGTTTGGCTGGATGGTGGAGGCCCGGGCGCTGCGCGTGGCCCTGAACGCGCACATGCACCGGGCCGGCCTGCTGGTCCATGCCCCCGCGGAGGCCGCCGTGACCCGGCGGAGCGATGGCGCCGAGGTGCGGGTCAGCGACGGCGCGACCCTGCGCTGCCGTCTGGTGGTGGCGGCGGAGGGCCGGTTGTCGCCGTTGCGTGAACAGGCCGGCATTCCCGTGACCAGGGTGCCTTATACCCAGCGTGGCATCGTTGCCGCGGTCGCGCACGAGCATCCGCATCACGGCGTCGCGCTGGAGCACTTCCTGCCTGCCGGTCCCTTTGCCCAGTTGCCGATGGGGCCGACCGAGGGGGCGCCGAACGTGTCCGCGATCGTCTGGACCGAACGTACGGCGGTCGCGGAGCGGATGATCGCCCTGGATGACGCAGCGTTTGGACGGGAGATTGGGCGGCGGCTGGGGGACCATCTGGGTTGGGTGCGGCCGATCGGGCGGCGGTGGATGTATCCGTTGTCGGCGATGCACGCCCAGCGGTATGCCGACACGCGGCTGGTGCTGGTGGGGGACGCGGCGCACGGCATCCATCCCATCGCCGGGCAGGGGCTGAACCTGGGGTTCCGGGACGTGATGGCGTTGTCGGAGCTGGTGATCGCGGCGGTGGCGGCCGGGGAGGACCCGGGGGCGCCGGGGTTGCTGGCGCGCTACCAGCGGGCGCGGCGTCCGGACAACCTGTTGATGCTGGGGGCGACGGATGTGCTGGACCGGCTGTTCAGCACGGACAACCCGGTGGTGCGGACGGTGCGGGATCTGGGCATTGCGGGCGTGCACCGGATGCCGGGGTTGAAGCGGGCGTTCATGCGGGCGGCAATGGGGGGGTGAGCGGTGTCATCGGCAGGTGCCCTTTAACATCGTAGGGCGGAAAGTTGCCTCTGGTGGAGCGTATCAGCGCCTTCGGTCCAGGGCTGGCGCGGCGCCAACCCATTCCTATTCCCTGTTAGGGTCCTGCTGACCGGACTCAGCCAACGGCACCCCGCTCCGTCCTGACGGGTCCAATGCCCGTATTGCCGCCTCACACGCTGCGGCCACCGCCGCCGTCCCATCCCGGTCCCGTGCCGCGCTGGCGAAGCTCAGCGGGGCCCCGATCACCAGGCGCAACGGTCCTGGACGCGGCAGGCGCCGGCCCGGCGGCCAAGCCGCGTGTGCGCCGGCCAGGAAGCACGGCACCACCGGCACCGCGCTGCCGGCCACCAGCGCGCCGACGCCGGAGCGGAAGGAGGCCATCGCACCGTCCCGGGTGCGGGTGCCCTCGGGGAACAGGATCAGTACTGCCCGGTCCTCGTGCAGCCGCTCCCGCAGCGCATCCAGGTCACGCGCCGTGGTCCGCCGCCGCCAGACCGGCAGGGCGTTCACCGCATAGGCCGCAAAGGCCGCCACCGGCGAACTGCTGAAGAACGTGTCCCCGGCCGCGAGTGCGAAGGCGTTGGCCGCCAAGCGCCGGGGCAGGGCGGCGGCCAGGGTCAGCGCATCCAGGTGACTGCCGTGGTTCGCCACCATCACGAAGGGCGCGGGCGGCAGGCGATCCAACCCCTCGATCTGCAAACCGTGCGCAGCGTGCAGGTAGGCGCGCACCAGCGCCCGCCACCCGGCGGCGATGGCGAGGCTGCCAAGGCCGCGCTCCCGCCCGTGGCTGCGCAGGCGCTCCGCGTGCGTCAGGCCGTGGTCCCGGGCCGGCCGTAGGTTCCAGTCGCTCATGCCCCCGTCATTCGGTGATCAGCCGGGTCGGCTGGTCCAGCCCGAAGCCGACGTAGTAGTTGACGTAGTGGAACACCGCCGGCGCCACCAGCAGCAGCGAGTTGAACCGGTCCAGCAGCCCGCCATGCCCGGGGATCACGGTTCCCATGTCCTTGATCCCCAGGTCCCGCTTGATGGAGGACAGCATCAGGTCCCCCGCCTGACCGGCGACGCTGACAATCACGCCCAATCCCACCAGCAGCACCGGGCTGTCCAAGGCCGTGCCGCGGAACACCGGCCAGCCCACCCCTGCCACCAGCAGCGTCGTCCCGCACAGGGCGCCGAGCGCGCCGGAC
>CAXTOB010000479.1:4813-5199 GCA_964245505.1 uncultured Acetobacteraceae bacterium
GCCGGACACTGTCTTGTTCGGGCTGGTTGCCGGCAGCAGCTTCGGGCCGCCCATCAGTTTGCCCGCCGTGAAGGCGAACACGTCGTTGATCGCCACCGCCGTCAGCAGCAGCAGCACCAGCGGCCGGTAGTAGCGATCGTTCGCCATGTAGCCGAGATGCGCCAGCCCCGCGCCGAACAGGATGAAGGCGAACACCGCCAGCCCTGTGCGCTGGATATAGCCCGATGGGCGGTCCAGCGGCAGCGACACGACGGCCAGCACGGCGACCGTCAGCGGGAACAGCGCCATGAAGAAGTTATACCAATGGTCGAGTGCGGCGAAGTTCACGAACAGGATGCCGAGCGCCACCGCCCCGGCCATCACCGGCTCCCGGAACAGCCCGGTGG
>CAXTOB010000480.1:0-5196 GCA_964245505.1 uncultured Acetobacteraceae bacterium
ATCAAGCTGCGAAAACTATACCCGTCAGCTTAAGGCTGACGGACTACTAGGGCGGTGCTGCGTGCGCGCTTCTGACCAGTTCCCGCGCAACTCGCCGCCCGCCTTCCTGACGGCGTTTACATTACATGCCGCGTTCTACGTCGCCGACCGGCAAGCCTGCCAGTGGCGAGCGACCAAGGTGGACGTGGCCGTCCATAAGCTGGAGCTTGGATGCCCGACGTCCGTCCGCATCTCCTAATCACAGGCGGCATAAGGGCCACCCCTTTCAGGGTGTTTCAGTAGGTGCAGGCCGCTTGGGTGACTGCTTTTCGGGTTGCCTGAGGAGCATAGTCCGAGGGTTGCACACTGGGCTGCTCGACCCCCCCCCGTAATGACAACGTAAAAGCCATCAAATACTGTTTCTTTACTGTTGGCTAAGCATCTATGCTTACTCTGTTTAATTAATGAGCACCCTGAAAGGGATGGATATAAGGGCCATTGCGCCCACATCCCTGGTCCATGCGGCAGCGCCATGCACGCGTTGCAGAGCGCGTCCAGCGCCGCGGGCGTGAGCCGGGTGCCCTGTTCCAGGAACCCGGACGGGTGGTGGGTGAGGCCGGGGACCACGCCGCGGCGTTAGACGAACCAGGGTTCATATGCTCGTGGCGTGTCGGTGGAACGCCGTGCCGCTGTAAATTGGCCAACACCGCCGCCACGAACTGGGAGGCACGTCCGGCGCGGCTCTTGGGGTCCGCCGGGTGAGGCGCGCCGATGCATTCCATCTCGGGTTCAGGAATCTGGGTCGGCATGATGTCGCGGCGGGCCTTGGGTCCGGTGTGCTGCATCCTACAGGAGTAGAGGTTGACGTCCGGCTACAGGAACCTGGACCACGCCTCGCCGATGAACAACGCGTCGCTGTCAGGCGCGGCCCCGTCGTCAGCGTCAGGGCGAGCATCACAGCGGTGACCGCGACCGAGAACGCCGTTCATCATATTGTCCCAACTCGCCCGCAAACCGATCCGCCCCCGGTTCCAACCCGCCCCTTGTTCGAAAAGATGCGGCCGGCGCAGCGCGGGCAGGCACGCGGCGCCACAGCCCTCCTGCCTACCCAGCTCAGCCGTTTCTCGCAAGCCGGCCAGCATTAGAGTTGACGGTTCCCGTTCAGGGCTCCTGGGCCGATCCGAAGGCTGCGTACATAAACATGACCCGTTGCTCAGCCGGCGGCTACTCGGTCAGGGGCGCGAGTTCATGGGTTCGGCCTTCATCCTGCAATCATCTTCATCCGCTGTTAATCATCGGGTCTTATTTTTAGACTGATCGCTTAATTGGTCGGCATATGCAACGTACCCGACCAATAAATTGCTTCACTGATCGGCACCGCACTGCGGCCGACCTTAGCCAGGATCAACGACGTGTCGAAAACCAATTTGCTGAGGGACGGCTTTGGCTTTCCCGATTACCTGCTCGATTCCGCGACATTGATGCCGGATGTGTCTCCCAGCAGCACCTCCCCAGGGATTCTGCCTCCTGTGTTGAAAGCGGCTGCCATGGTGCAGACTCTCTACCTGACCGAGACTGGAACCAGCACACCAATCAGCGTCGCTGACATCAACCAAGGCCAGCTCGGGGATTGCTACCTGCTGTCCTCGATCGGTGAGATTGCGATGCTGCGCCCAAGCTTCATCTCGAACATGATCCACATCAACAGCAACGGGACGGAGACCGTCACCCTCTACAAGGCCGCGAATGGCAGCCTGCCGGGTTGGGGTACCACTGCGTTCAAGGCGACTAGCGTGACCGTGACCAACTCCTTCCCGAGCTTTTCAGTCGATAACGGCGCCACCCAGGATGTGCTGGGGAACCAGAAGGAGATTTGGCCGCAGGTGCTCGAGAGCGCATATGCGAGCCTCAATGGCGGCTACAACGTGATCGGCAATGGAGGGTCTCCGGCGGTGGCCATCAAGGAGCTGACCGGACACGCGGCCACCGAAGTGGCAGCGGCAAGCTTCACGCTCGCCATGCTGCAGAGTGACTCTCAGGCAGGCGACCTGATCGTCATGGACACACTGAGCAGAAGCGGCCTCTCGAACGGCCTGGTCGGAAACCACGCCTACATGTTCGCTGGCGTGACCGGAACCGGCGCCGCCGCCACGCTCAAGCTGCTCAATCCTTGGGGCACCAACGAACCGACGCCGGTCCTAATGTCACAATTCTCGACGAACTTTGCGGCAGTAGATGTCGGACACTTGGCATAGCACACGCGGCTCAGCGCAGCATCAGGAAGCTGGCCTACTCAAGCGTGGTGAGGATCACGCTGCCGTGTCGCATGTGTGGACGGCCCTTGTCACAGGTGACCGCCGACTCACAAACCCGCACGTTGCGGGTTAGGATGCTTCGGAAAACTCGATCGGCCGGATCTCGGTCCGCGCGAGCAACCGGCGGGCTTCGCCAGCCGGCATGGGCCGGCCGAGCAGGAAACCTTGGATCTCACCGACCGGCTTGGTGCGAAGCGCCTCAAGCTGAGCCTCGGTCTCCACGCCTTCGACCGTGACCGCAAGCGACAACCGAGCACTCAGGGCGAGTACCGCATCCAAAATCGCAACGGTCCGCTCGTCGTCGTCAGCCTGCACAAACGATTTGTCGATCTTGACACGGTCAAAGGAAAAGCGCCGTAGGTAGTTTAGGCTGGAATAGCCGGTGCCGAAATCGTCTAAGGCGATGCTGATCCCAAGCGCCCTCAGCGCGGTAAACGTCCGCACTGCCTGGTCTTCATCCTGGATCAGCACGCCTTCGGTGATCTCCAACTCCAACCAAGCCGCCGGCAGGCCGGTGCTGCGCAAGGTTTCGGCCACTAGGACGGGGAAGCTGGCGTCGCGAAACTGTACCGGCGAGAGATTGACCGCCACACGGCGCTTACTGGGCAGGCTGGCGGCGAACGTGCAGGCGTCCTGCAGCACCTGCCGGCCGATCTGGATGATGAGGCCGCACTCCTCAGCAATTGGGACAAACACCCCCGGGAAGATCAACCCACGCTGCGGATGGCGCCAGCGTGCGAGCGCCTCGAAACCGGTAATCATAAGGGAGTCCGGGCGGAACTGCGGCTGGTAGTGGACCTCAACGTCGCCGTTCGCCAAACCCATGCGCAGCTCAGCCTCGAGCCAGCGCCGCTCGCTCAGGCGATCTCCCATCACCGGCTCGAACCGGCTGTAGAGCCCCCGCCCGGCTGCCTTTGCCGCATAGAGTGCCGTATCGGCGCGGCGGATGAGCGTGGTCTGATCCAGCCCGTCGGTCGGGTATTCCGCTGACCCGGCGCTCGCGCCGCGCCTCATGCTGTGGCCGCACACCTCCGACACACCGACAAGCGCGCCGATCAGGCCTTGTGCGATCCGCTCAATAACCCGGCTGCTCGCTTCGCCGTCGCTGTCGGTTCCATCGACCACAACGATAAACTCGTCCCCGCCGATCCTGGCCACGGTATCCGAGGGGCGCACCGATTTCACCAGCCGGTCCGCAACTTCGACCAGCAGCCGATCGCCGGTCTCATGGCCGAGATCATCGTTTACCAGTTTGAAACCATCGAGGTCGAGCGCGATGATGCCCACCCAGCCGCCGCGTCGCTCGGCCTTGCGCAGCAACTCCTGGATGGTCGTATCGAGCAACACCCGGTTAGCCAGTCCGGTCAACGCGTCGAAATGAGCCAGTTGGACCATCTTCTCCTCGTGCTGGGCCCGCTCCGTAACGTCGGAGTAGGTCAGCACCCGGCCGCCGTAGAGTGTCCGCCGGCTCTGCACCTCGACCACCTTGTCGCCGCGATGGATCGTACCCTCGCGCATTGCCTCTGCAGGGATTACCTGTGCGAACTCCGTGGCGAACCTCCCTCTACAAGCATCGAAGACCGAGACGTGGACCGCCAGCAATTCCGCGGCGCGCCGGTTCATCACCGGGATGCGGCCATGCGGATCGATCATGACAATGCCTTGGCTCATGCTTTCCAGCGTCAGCTCGAGGTCACGCTGGAACGCAGCCGACTTTCGGCGCTGCACCACCCAGAACACTCCGAGCAGCCCGACCATCACCGAAACCAACGCGCCGATCGCGACCGAGCGGACCCGTGTTGCACGATACCCGGCCAGTACGGCTTCCGAGTCCACGCCGACCAGGACAAGCAGCGGGTAGCTCTCCAGGTGTTCAAACCCGACCGTCTGCGGCTCAGCGTTACTGACGAGGCTGGTGACGAGACTTCCGCGGGGAGTCGCGAGCATCCGACCAAAATCCGGGGCTGCCCGGAAATCCCTGCCAAGCTGCTCGGCCAGCACGGGACTACGGGCCCGGACAATGCCATCGTAGCCGAGCAGAACGATGACGCCCGTCAAATCGATCGACTGATAGAAGCGCGCCAATTCGTCGCAGCCGATCGAAATGACGGCGACACCGGCGAAGGTGCTATCCCGTCGCAGCAGCTTCCGGGAAAACTGGATAGCCTGCCGGCCACTGAGCCTCCCCAGAACTGGGCGGCTGATGAATAGGTCATCGCGGGCGGCATCGAGTTGGGCGTGAAAATGCTCCCGATCGGAAAGATTGACCCGTTGTAGCTTGTCCGGAGCCGTCGAGTCGCTCAGGAAGCCATCCGCGTCGATGATGGCGACCTGGACGCGCAGGCGGTCGGACGGGTTCTGCAGCAGCGCCCAAGCGGCGAGGTCGAAACCGGCGGGATCGTCGGCCAAGCGTGAACGCAGCGCCAGCAGCATCTGATCGATCCCGCCCACGACACGTTGGGCATTGTCGGCGTAAGCATGCGCAAGGCTGGAGCTTTGATGAAACGCGTCTTGCTGCGCCTGAAGACGCTCATTCCGGAGCGAGCCAAAGATTGCGATCCAGATCAGTGCAACGAAGAGTACGACCGCCAATAGCTCCGGCACCGGCGCCAGTACCATCCGTGCCGACAAGACAGAACCGGGGCTGTGTGCGAGATGCGCTTCGCGAGTGGGCATGTATGAGAGGACCCAGAGAACAAGTCACCATCAAACGCCAAAATGCTTGTCGACTGGTTAATAGACGAAGCTACACCATCGAGCCGCCTATTGCGAATGGGCGGCCAGACCCTCACGTCGGCATTGTTGTCTTGGATGCCGGCCGATTTGCAAGCATAGGCTAGCTGTCAGGTGAACCGCGCCGGGTTTGCCGGAGGCGTTCTGGTTTGAGTGCTACGCGGCCATG
>CAXTOB010000481.1:0-5190 GCA_964245505.1 uncultured Acetobacteraceae bacterium
GTCCCAGTCTTGTAGAGCGTAAAGTCCTGGGCGGTTCTAAGGCGAAGAGTTTCGACAATTTGCGGCAGCCAATTGCCGTCGTCATCGAAATGCGCTTGTTTGATGGACGAGATAGCGCCGGGCTTCTGTTGCTGCCAATTCAGAAGAAGGTCTAGCATTGAACTGACTGGCACGACGTTGTCGACCAGAGTAGTCGCGATCGCCGAACGCGGCATGCCGTCGTACTCTGCTTCGGTGGGATCTTGAACGATTATTAGGCCGCCATTTTCCTTAATGTGGCGCAAGCCGCGGCTTCCGTCACTGCCGGTCCCCGAAAGAACAAGACAGGCGGCTCTTTGGCGGTATGCAAGTGCTAAAGAGCGCAAGAGGAAGTCGAATGGCAGGTGAGCGCCGCGACCACTTGGGCGCGGTTTAAGATGCAACATTCCGTCGGCGACATACAGAAATGCTTTCGGCGGGATTAGATAAAGGTGGCCTGCTTCGACCCTCATTCCTTCTTCCGCCTCTTGGACGGTGAGAGAGGTATGAGTTCGAAGGAGTTCGCCCATCATACTGTGATGATCAGGGGGAAGGTGCTGGATGAGTATAAAGGCCATTCCAGCGGCACGGTTTAGGCTCCCGACAAGGGTCTGGCAGACTTGCAAGCCACCGGCTGACGCACCGATGCCAACCACGACCAGCTCGCCCATATCATTTCCATCTTCTTCTTTGCGGAGCGAAGTGGCGTCTTGTACCGGCGGGCGGGTATCAGGGTCCGGCATCCAGGCCTTCTATCGCTGAGGAGAGAGGTCCGCGCTTACAGACTGGGTTCCTCCAGCTATCGCCCTCTCCGGAAGAGGGCCGCGAATCTGGCTAAGCTGGCATCTCCCCTTACGAAAATCTTGGAAACGTCTGCTGCTACCTTTTGTAGAATTCTGCGGTGGACGTAGGTCATTACGCGAATATAAGGCCTGTTTGAGTAGCCTTGTGGTGGCACCGCGGGAGCAGCGGAGCGGCAACATAGGAGCCGGCTGGTTGCTCGGTCCCCGTAGCTGCGATATGAATGTGGCATTGCGTCCTCAGGCACGGCGACACGCGTGATAGAGGCGCGGGCTGGCGATTTGCGCCTGCAACCGCCGGTAGCCCTCGGGCCGAACCGCGAACAGCTCTCGCGCCAGGACCGGCAGGCTCTCGTCGGCCTGAGTGCGACGCGCCACACGCCTCGATCGCGATCACGGTCGGCGCAAGCTTTTATAAGAACGCTACCATCTCCTGGCGCCGCATTTTTCGACGCAAGACCACCTTTTCGGAGCCGTTCATGCCATGCAGCTGGAACATGTGTTTCAACGTGTCAGCTCACGGCGCGGATGGACGCGGCCGGCAGCGCCGGACCCGAGGTGACGTTCTCGCCGGGCGAGTTCGAGGGGTTCCGGCACGGTTACGCGGGCACGATCTACAAGGGACAGGGCAAGACTCTGGACCGGACGAACCTCTACCACACAGAGCACTGGCGATCGGCGGCGAGCTACGTGGCGCTGACCCGGCAGCGGGAGAGCGCGCAGGTGTTCGTGGCGCGAGAGACGGCGCGCGACGCCGGGCAGCTCGCGCGGCAAATGGGCCGAGGCGAGGTGCGCGCCGCCTCGGTCGCATGGGCGGCGGCGGACGAGCTGCCCAGGGCGCGGCAGGAGCGCCAGGCGGACCAGGCCGAGGCTCCGCGTCAGGATGCGCGGACGAAGACCAACCAGCCCGATACGGGCAAGGGTTACTGGCAATTCCTCACCCGCAAGCCGGAAGCCGCCTAGGACGAGGACAGCTTGCGAGCCAAGGTGCGCGGCAAGTTGGCCGCAGGGCAGGCCGTGAACGCCAAGGAGGACAGGCCGAGCCGCAGCACCCGGACGGGCTGACCGACGCGCAGCGCCAGCTCCGGCGCGAAATGCAGGCGCTTGATCGGCCGGCCTTGGCCGAGGCGGCGCGCGCTGACCAGGTGGCGCGGTTCTTCGAGACACGGCCGATGACGGTGCAGGACGCTGCCCGGCTCGTCAGCCTCGAGTAAGCGGCCGCAGCGGATCGGGCGGACGGGCTGCGCAAGACCACCGCCGAGGTGGACAAGGCGATCGAGTACAACGAGCGGGTGCAGCACTCCGGCCGAGAGCAGGGCGATCGGCGTTGGAAGGAGATGGGGATCGTCCGGCAGACCATGCACAAGACCGGCGCGCGGCTGGACCCGGCGATTACCGCCAGCGAGAGCACCGAGGGCAAGGCCGTGGAGGAGCTGAAGAAGCTGGACCTTCAGCGCGCGCAGTTGGCGCGGTTCGTGCCGGCGGCCGAGAAGGCGGAAGCGGCAGCGTTCAAGCAGGCAGAGCCGGCCGCCGTCGCCGAGCTTGCCAAGCGGCAAGAGCGGGCTGGTGTGGCCCGCGAGGTGCTGGGGGAGCAGCGGCGGCAGGAGGTGGCGCGCGAACAGACATTGAAGCGAAGCCGAGGGTTAGGGTTGGGCAGGTAGTGGGATGCTTCTTCTGCCGAACGCATTGAGATAGCAGTGGGCAGCAAGGTTACCGGCAGTTTGAAGAGCGCGAGCTCCATGGCTAGCGATACTATTTCCCTGGGAGAGGTCGATCTAAAATACACCGAAGATTTCATAAAGCAGCTATATGTAGCCGAGTTAGACCGTAAAGATAAAATACTATCTAGCATGGCCGTCGTTAGCTCGCCTTTCACTATACTATTTGCAGCAGTAGATTATCTAATTAACGTGGTGCTAGATACATTCTCGGATTACATTTCTAAAGCGCCAGAGCCGGCCGGGCATCAAGCCGGGAGCTCATGCGGTCGAGGACGGCTTCGTTCTCAAGGGGTGTGACGCGGCGAAAGCCGTGGTTGTACAACGCGGCTTCAGCGGGCCGTCGGGCAAGCCTTGCGTTTGATGTAGTCGATCTCAACGTTGTCACGGGACTTGCTGAGATACCCTGGCGACAGCACCACGTTGGCCGGGCAGAGATACACGTCCCGATCGGCCTGGTAGCGGAACTCCTCCTTGGTGAAGAAGCCCTCTCGAGCCGCAAACCCTCGGATGGGCTTGGGCACGTAGGCCGTGATGCCGGCCGCTTCGCACGCTTCGATGTCCTCGAACTTAAAGTAGCCCCGGTCGGCCACCGCCTCGATCGTCTCGACGTTCAGTGTTTCCATAGCCGCCGTTACGGTTGGCGCCAGCAGTCCCAGATCCAGAACTTGGTTGGTCATCTCCTGCTCAGCGATCAGCTTGTGCTTGGTGTCGACCGCGAGTTGTACGTTGTAGCCCACGCCGACCTTGGTCATGCACGCCATGGCGCGGGCATCCGGGTCGGTCAGCGAGATCTGGTCCTCGCCGGTTCGGTCGAGCTCGTTGAGCAGCGCTTTGTGCCGCTCGCGCCGCCCCCGGACGGCGGCGATCTTCTCGGCCAGCTTGTTATCGCGACCGAGATCGCCGCCGTCTGCCGCTTCGTCAACATCGCCCTTGTCGATATGCGCCATGTATTTTGAAAGTCTGTCGTAGGCATCGCCGATGATCTTGGCCAGGGCAGCGCGGGTGAAGTTACGACCCTTGCTGTTGACCGCCTTGATCCGCGTACCGTCCACAGCGAGCAGCTCGCGGCCGAACAGGTCGAGTTGCCGGCACAGCAGCACGAACTCCCGGAATACCTGGCGAAAGGCAGACCGGTTATCGCGTCGGAAATCGGCGATGGTTTTGAAGTCCGGTCGAAAATTCGCAGCAGCCAGATCACCTCGATGTTGCGCTGCGTTTCGGCTTCCAAGCGTCGGCTCGAGCGAACCCGGTTAAGGTAGCCATTGATGTAGAGCTTGAGCAGGTCGGCTGGATCAAAGCCTGGCCGGTCCATCGCTTTGGCGTGGACGCCGGCAAATCCGGCATCTTGCAGATCGAGGCCGTCGACGAATGCTTCGATGAAGCGCACTGGGTTGTTTGGCCCGACGTAGTCATCAATGGCCTCCGGCAGGAGCAGAAGCTGTGAACGATCCGTGCCGGAAAGGTGCGCCATGCCGAAGTCGACCACAGCTCGTTGCGTACATGGATTCTCATCCGACTTCTCGCACAGTCTCTAGGAGTTCAGCGACACTCCAACACTGGCGCGTGCGAAAGAGCTGATGGTTGATCGCAAACTCACCACACCTGAATCGCCCGTCGCCTGAAATTCAGCAGAAGCGCCCTTTACGACGCGCTTGCCGGAAGCAAGGCCGCCCCACCACCGACAGCGCCTGTTCCTTCACCTAAAAGGTAGCCTTTCGTTCGACCTGCCGGAAGCGGGTTCGATACTGCGCGGGACGCCTTTCGTCCCGACACCCTCGGCGCTGCCGGGCGCACAGCGACGGTCAAACCCCGGCCTTCTTGGGGCGGCCCCAAAGGGATGCAGAGCCACGCTCGGCCGCTCTTGGGCGGCTAGGAACGGCGAGCGGGGTTGACCGTGGCGAGCACGCTGGCACCGAATCCAGCATGGAATTACTCGCATTGGGTGGACATCATGCCCCGTCCCCCGCATCACAGACGAAGTCCGCAATCGCCGTTGCGCGGGCCTGGTTGCCGTCGAATAAGATCGCGAGAACGCCATCGCCCGACGCGTCGGTCACGACGTAGGCGCCTTCAACTTGGTAATAAGTCCACGGTGCAGGCGGTAGAACAGGGTAAAGCGCGCCGGCGGGTTATGTCCATCGGCAGGGGATAGTTCTCTACCCGAAACCTAGAAAGGACCGAATGGGTCGGAAGGCGATCATTTTACTTCGGGTGTCCCAAATCTCTATACAGTGTGCCGAAGTGCCGGTACACCGGCCAGGTGTTCGGTCACGGTCAGCGGTGCCAGCTCGTGATCCTCTTTGCACGTGTTGAAGGGTCTGTTCACCGATGGACGTTAAGTGGTCGTTGGGCTTGCCGCATACTGCGACTGTCGCATCTGGTATCGGGGGTCAATGGGAAATGACCGTCAGCCACGAGGCGCAGTCTTGGTCCTACACCTGGCGGGTTAGTCATTCTATCGACCGGTTAAAAGCAGAAAGTGGCCAGAGCAGCACACCGAAATTCGCGATGTACGCTGCCGAGACAGAAGCTAAACGGTTAGAAGCATTGGTCGCGTCAGCACCGCGATAACTATGGAAGGAGCGCTTAGCGCCGCAAAGGAGCCGCTTGCTAACGCTGCCAAGCAGGGACGGCGTTCGCGCCCACGGCGG
>CAXTOB010000482.1:0-5185 GCA_964245505.1 uncultured Acetobacteraceae bacterium
CTTGCGGGGCGTGGTGGCGTGGGCGAGCTGGCGCTTGCTAGGCTGGATGGTGGCGGCGGTGGCCCGGCTGGTGATGCTGGGATGGCTGGCGGCGACGCTGGTGCTGTAGTGGGACGCAATGGCGATCCAGGCCGCGCGGGCGGAGAAGGCGCGCTTGCAGGCGGAGTTGACAGAGATGCAGGCCAACCGGGACGAGTGGGCCAAGACGGGGGTGCTGGCCAAGCTGGAACGGTGCGGGCCGAAGGCGCGGCTTTGCGTGCGGATCAACGAGGGAGCGGGGGTGTTCGGGCCGGCGAGCGACTACCGGGTGCTGCTGGGATATTAGGATCGTGCCCAGGACATATCGTGGATTGTTGGGGGCGTTGCAGCGGCGGGCTTGATCGTGGCCGTGCTGGTTGGATTGGGTCACGCGGCCAAGCGCAGTACAGAGCGGTTTGCGGTAGCGTGCGAGGCTGCCGGCTTTGCGCCGCGGCAGTGCGCGTTTTTGGCCGAGCTGGACCGCCACAGCAGCGACGCGGCCGACGATGCGGCCACGGCCAACGTGTGGGCGGCCAACGCCAATGTTCAAGCCCTGACCCATCGCTAAGCCGGGGCTGGTCGAGGTAACGGTGTAGCTACGCGAACCCGGCGCGCAAGGGGCGGTGCGCTCGGCAGTGACGGACAGCCTGGCCGGGGCGGCGACGGAGGAGTGGCGGCGGTGCAGGCGGCGACAGGGCCGCTGCTAGCGCGGCTGGCCGGGGTGGCCCAGCAGGCTGGGCAGGCCGATGCGGCGTTGCGGGGCGTAGTGGCATGGGCGAACTGGCGACTGCTGGGCTGGGTAGTGGCCGCGGCGGCGTTGCTGGTGCTGTTGGGGTGGCTGGCGAGCACGCTGGTGCTGTGGTGGGACACCGGGACGATCGGGGCGGCTCAGGCGGAGAAGACGCGGCTGCAAGCGGAAGTGGCGGCGATGCAGGCCACCCATGACGCATGGGTCAAGGCGGGGATGCTGGGCAAGCTGGAACGGTGCAACCCTGAGCTCCGGCCCTGCATCCGGGTGAACGAGGCGGCAGGATCGTTCGAAAGCCAGGGACGTAACGATTACCGGGTAATCCAGGAGTATTAGACCATTTTCGCTTTACGTGAACTCATACTCTGAGTTGGCGAGGTAGTTTCGGCATTCGTCTGGGCTGAAGTGGTCCAGAAGCTGACCGATGGTGGTCCAAAGCGCCTCCTTGGTGCGGGCTGCGGCAGCCCGGAGCAAGGTCTTGAGCTTGGAGAAGGCCTGCTCGATCGGGTTCAGGTCGGGCGAGTAGGGTGGCAGGTAGGCCCAGTCACCTCATAGGTTGAAAAACGGCCAACTCGCGGAACGGGCGATGAACACGCTGCGCGGTTGACTGTTGCCATTGCTGGCCTGATTGTTTGTCGAGCAGCCGGAAAGGATGGTGTCCGTGGCAGGCGTTTTGGATGTGGACGGGACGCTGGCGGCGCGCTGGAGCCTGGGCTTCGAGGACCTGTCGCTTCTGAATGCCAAGCCGGCCGGCACCCGGCTCGGCTTTGCCGCGCAGCTCACGATCTACCGGATGGCAGGGCGGTTTGCCCAGGCTGCCAGTGAGTTTGCGGATGCAGCGATCACGTATCTGGCTGAGCAGGTCGGGGCGGCGGTGGCGGATTTGGCGGACTACGACTGGCTTGGCCGCAGCGCGCGCCGCCACCGTGCCGAGATCCTTGCCCACCTGGGTTTCCGCCGGGCGCGGCAGCAGGACATGCGGGATGCGGCTGCCTGGGCCGGGTCCGAGCTGTGCCCCCTGGGATTGCCGGCATCCGGGATGATGGAGCGCCTCCTTGGCTGGTTCGTCGAGCACCGGATCGCAGCTCCGGGCGAGGAAGCCTTGGGCGCGCTGATCACCACCGCCCGCCGCACGTTCGAGGCCAAGGTGCTGGAGGCGATTGCCTCGTCCTTGTTGCCCGATCATCGTCGCCGGCTCGATGCGTCGCTTGCTGACGAGGATGGGGCGGCCGGCTTCTCGGAATTGAAGACCGACCCTGGGCAGCCCAACCTCGATAACATCCTCCTTGCCGCCAGGCGGCTCGCCTTCGTGAAGCAGTTGGCGCTGCCGGTTGCCGCATGTCCGGATTTAGGCGGTCCCGTTGCACGGATGTTCCGACGCCGCGTGTTCAACGAAACGGCTTGGACCATGCGCCGTCATCCGGACAACCGGCGCCACGCCCTTTATGCCTTGTTCCTGGCGTATCGGCAGCGTGAACTCACGGATGGGCTGGTCGATCTCCTGGTCGAGGTCGTCCACAAGGTCGGCGCCCAGGCCAGAAAGCGTGTGCTGAAGGCGTTCACTGCCGAGATCGAGCGGGTTCACGGCAAAGAAGGACTGCTGGTCAAGATCGCCGAGGCCGCCTGCGGGCAGCCCGAAGGCACGGTGCGCGACGTGGTGTTCCCCGCGGCGGGCGGCGCGGGCGTGCTGGCGGCGATCGTGCGCGAGCACAAGGCGTCCGGCGGCTTCGAGCGGCAAGTGCATGCGGTGCTGCGCTCCTCCTACCTGGGCCACTACCGGCGCATGCTGCCGGCAGTGCTGGGTGTGCTGGAGTTCCGCTCCAACAACACGGTGCATCGCCCGGTGCTGGACGCCATCGACTGGCTGCGCCGCACCGGCGACGACGGTCGCCGGGTCATCCGTCCCGAGGACGGTGTGCCGGTCGAGGGCGTGGTGCCGCCCAAGTGGCGCGACCTGATCCTGGAAACGGACCCGGCCGGCGGCGTGCGGGTCAACCGCGCCAACTACGAGATTTGCGTGCTGACCGCGCTGCGCGAGCGCGTGCGCTGCAAGGAGATCTGGGTGGTGGGCGCGGATCGCTACCGCAACCCCGACGACGACCTGCCGCAGGATTTCGAGGCACGCCGCGCCGACTACTACCGGGAGCTCGGCCGCAGCCAGGACGCCCGCGCCTTTGTCGAGGGTCTTGGGACGCAGATGACCGAGGCCCTGCGGACGCTGAACAAGGGAATGCCGCGCAACTCCAAGGCCAAGCTCCTGTGGCGCGGCAAGAACCGCATCAGGGTCACGCCCCTCGAACCTCTGCCGGCCGCGCCGAACCTCGAAGCGATCAAGGCGGAGCTGGAACGGCGCTGGCCGATGACGGACCTGATCGACGTGCTGATGGAGACCGCCCGGCAGACCGGCTTCCTCGACGCCTTTACCACCTCGGGCGACCGCGTCGTCCTGGACGAGGCGACGCTGCGTCAGCGCTTGGTGCTCTGCCTTTATGGCCTGGGCACCAACGCCGGGCTGAAACGCGTCAGCGCGGGCACCGATGCCGCGAGCTATGCGGAGCTGCTGCATGTCCGGCACCGCTTCATCCACAAGGAGGCGCTGCGCAGCGCCACGGCGCTGGTGACCAACGCCATCCTGGCAATGCGCGACCAGCGCATCTGGGGCGAGGCGGGCACGGCCTGCGCGTCCGATTCCACCAAGATCGGCGCTTGGGACCAGAACCTGATGACCGAGTGGCATGTCCGCTATCAGGGCCGGGGCGTCATGATCTACTGGCACATGGAGCGCCAGGCGACCTGCATCTATTCGCAGCTCAAGCGCTGCTCTTCATCGGAGGTCAGCGCCATGATCGAGGGCGTGCTGCGGCACTGCACCGACATGGACATCCAGCGCCACTACGTCGACAGCCATGGCCAGAGCGAAGTGGCGTTCGCCTTCTGCCACCTGCTCGGCTTCGAGTTGGCGCCGCGGCTGAAGGCGATCGCACGGCAGAAGCTCTACTTGCCGGATGCGGAACTGCGTGGCGTGCTCGACAACCTGACACCCATCCTCAGCCGGGTGATCGATTGGGCGCTCATCGAGCGCCAGTACGACGAGATGATCAAGTACGCTGCCGCCTTGCGTCATCGCACCGCGGACCCGGAAGCGATCCTGCGCCGCTTCGCAGGCACCGCCGTCCAGCACCCGACCTATGCCGCCCTTGGCGAGCTAGGCAAGGTCATCAAGACGATGTTCCTGTGCCGCTACATCGGCTCGGAGGCGCTGCGCCGCGAGATCCACGCCGGGCTCAACGTGGTCGAGAACTGGAACGGCGCACACAGCTTCATCTTCTTCGGCCGTGGCGGCGAGGTGGCCAGCAACCGCCTGGAGGATCAGGAACTCTCCGTGCTGGCACTGCACCTGCTGCAGAACTGTCTGGTCTACGTGAACACGCTGATGCTGCAACGTGTGCTGACCGAACCGGCGTGGCTGGCGCGCATGACGGCAGAAGATCATCGCGGCCTGACGCCTGCCATCCACGCCCACATCAACCCTTATGGCCGCTTCGACGCCGACCTTAGCCGCCGCATCGATCTCGACCTGCCGATGGCTGCATGACGAAGCGGGCCACACCGCCCGCGGGGCGCGCGCAAACGGTCGTTGGTGCAGCACCCGAGGCGCCTCAACAAAAACAACCAAGTGACCGTCGCACAAAGCTGTTGCCAAACACAAAGCAAACGCAACAGGCAAAAGCAGCATCTCCCACGCTGCTCGGCTACGCCCGCGTGTCCAAGGCCGAAGACCAGGACACTGCCCCCCAGATCGAGGCCCTCGAAGCCGCCGGCTGCCAGCGCGTCTACGAGGAACGTGTTTCCGGCGGGCGCTGGGACCGCCCCGAGCTGCACCGCCTGCTCGATCGGCTCGGACCCGGCGACGTCCTCGCCGTTTGGAAACTCGACCGCCTGTCGCGCTCGCTGAGAGACCTGCTGCTCATCCTCGACAAGGTCGACAAGGCCGGTGCCGGCTTCCGCAGCTTGACCGAAAACATCGACAGCACAACAGCATCTGGCCGCATGATGATGCAGATGCTGGGCGCCTTCGCCGAGTTCGAGCGTGCCATGGTCCGCGAACGAACCCAGGCGGGCCTCCGCTCAGCGCGCGCTCAGGGCCGGCACGGCGGCCGGCAACCAAAGCTCTCGCCTCAGCAGCAAGCCGAGGTGCTCGCCATGCTGACCGCAGGCCGCTCTGCCGCCGACGTCGCCCGGCTGTTCCGTGTTCACCGCGCAACCATCAGCCGTGTTGCCAGCAGCGCCAGGTCATGAGTCAGGACGCCGTCCACCTTACGTTCCACCAATTGGCCGTTTTCTGCCCTATGAGGTGACTGGGCCAGGTAAAGGATGCTGGCGCCGACGGCCCGGACCGCCTTTGCGACGCCTGCCACC
>CAXTOB010000483.1:0-5180 GCA_964245505.1 uncultured Acetobacteraceae bacterium
GCAGGCCGCCGCTGGTCTGCGGGTCGCACAGCAGGCCGCGCTGCCAGTCCGGCAAGCCCGCCGGCGCCCGGACCTCCGCGCCGTAGCTGGCCCAGTTCCGGTCCGCCGCGCCGGTGCCCACGCCGTCCCGCGCCAAGGCCGCCGCGCCGGGCAGCACCGGCACATCCTGCCAGCGCATCCGCGCCGACAGCCCGGCGCCACGGCACATCTCCAGCAGGTGCCCCAGCAGCCCGAACCCGGTCACGTCCGTCATCGCATGGACCCCGTCCATCGCCGCGACGTCCCGCCCGACGCTGTTCAACTGCGTCATGGAGGCGATCATGGTCTGGTAGTCGTCGGGCAGCAGCCGCTCCTGCTTCAGCGCGGCGCTGAACACGCCGACGCCCAGCCCCTTGGTGAGGATGAGCGCATCGCCGTCCCGCGCGCCTGCGTTGCGCTGCACTCGGTCCGGGTGGACGGTGCCGAGGGCAACCAGGCCATAGATCGGCTCGGCGCTGTCAATCGAGTGCCCGCCCGCAACAGGGATGCCCGCTGCCCGGCACACCGCGGCGCCGCCGGCCAGGATCTGCCCGACTTGGTCCGTGCTGATCTTGCCGAGCGGCATACCCAGCAGTGCCAGCGCCAGGATCGGCGTCCCGCCCATCGCGTAGATGTCGGACAGCGCGTTGGTCGCGGCGATGCGGCCGAACTCGTAGGGGTCGTTCACGATCGGGGTGAAGAAGTCGGTGGTAGCGACCAGCGACAGCTCGTCCGTCAGGCGATAAACCGCCGCGTCGTCCGCCGTTTCGCTGCCGACCAGCAGGTTGGGAAACGCCTGGGCCTGCGGCAGCCCGGCCAGCAGCTCCTGCAGCACCGCAGGAGCCAGCTTGCAGCCGCAGCCGCCGCCGTGGGCCAAGGACGTGAGCCGCGTCATGACATGGTCCAAGGGAAGCCCTCCAATGAAGGGGGCCAATAGCATGTGAACGGACCCGGCGGGTATAGGTGGAGGCTTGGTTGCCGGCTGGTCTGAGGACCCGGCGCGGTGGGGATACGTCCATTCCAGGAGCAGACGTGCTGGGTGGGGTGGAGCCCGCGCATCTGCGCTGGCACAGGCGGCCTCGTCGGTGGGCGCGGGCTGGCCGTCATCGCAGGGTGCCAGTGTGCCGGGGCAATCCAGGGATCGCAGCACTGTCATGTCAGCCCCTAGAGCATGGTGTCTCCGCGCTTTGCGCAATGACGACGCGCTGAGTCGGCGGAGTGCTCGGCTACACCGGCGTCCATAAGGCAAGGGCCGTCCTGGCCTTGCCGGGTGCCGCGCCGGAGTGCATCTATCCCTGGAGGGATAGGAGACGACCAATGCCGGATGCGGTTTCAGAGTCTCGCCCGCACGCCATCGTCATCGGATCAGGCTTCGGCGGCTTGGCTGCGGCGATACGGTTGGGCGCGCGGGGCTATCGCGTCACGGTTGTTGAGAAGCTCGATGCGCCGGGGGGGCGGGCCTATGTTTACCGGCAGGACGGCTTCACCTTCGACGCCGGCCCCACCATCATCACCGCGCCCTACCTGCTGGAGGAGCTTTGGGCGTTGTGCGGACGCCGCATGGCGGACGACGTCGAGCTGCGGCGGATTGACCCGTTCTACCGCATCCGCTTCGACGACGGCACGGTGTTCAACGCCACGGCCGACTACGATGCGATGCGCGCCGAAGTCGCGCGGATCGAGCCTGACGACGTGCCGGGGTTCGAGCGGTTCATCCGCGAAAGCGAGCGGATCTACCAAGTGGCCTTCCATCAGCTTGGCGACCAGCCGTTCCATAAGGTGGCGACCCTGCTGCGTGCGGCGCCGGACCTGCTGCGGCTCGGCGGGCACCGCACGGTTTACGCCAAGGTCTCGAAGTATTTCCGCAATGAGACCCTGCGCATCGCCTTCAGCTTCCATCCCCTGCTGATCGGCGGCAACCCGTTCACCACGACGGCCTATTTCTGCTTGGTCGGCCACTTGGAGCGGCTGCACGGGGTGCATTACGCGATGGGCGGCACCGGGGCGATCGTCACGGGCCTGGTGCGCTTGATCGAGGATCAGGGCGGCACCCTGCGCTTGAATGCCGAGGTGGAGCAGATCACCGTTGAGAACGGCCGCGCCTCCGGGGTGCGCCTCGCCGGCGGTGAGCACCTTGCCGCCGATATCGTGGTGTCCAACGCCGATGTCGGCTGGACCTACACCAAGCTGCTGTCGAAGCATAAGCGCCGCCGCTGGACCGACCGCAGGCTGGCGCGCGCGCGTTACTCCATGAGCCTGGTCGTCTGGTACTTCGGCACCAACCGGCGGTTCGAGGATGTTTACCAGCACACCATGGTGCTCGGGCCGCGCTACGAGGGCCTGCTGCAGGACATCTTCAAGCGCAAGGTGCTGACCCCGGATTTCAGCATGTATCTGCACCGGCCCAGTGCCAACGACCCGTCGCTGGCGCCCCCCGGCTGCGACGCATTCTATGTGCTGGCGCCGGTGCCGCACCTTGGCAGCGGCACGGACTGGAGCAAGGAGGCCGAGCCGTACCGGCAGAAGATGCAGCAGCGGCTGGAGGAAACGGTCATGCCGGGGCTGGGCGGGTGCATCGTCACGTCGCGCATGCTGACGCCGCAGGACTTCCGCGACCGCCTGCTGTCGCTGAACGGGGCGGCCTTTTCCCTAGAGCCGCAGTTGTTCCAAAGCGCCTGGTTCCGCCCGCACAACGTCAGCGAGGAGGTCGAGGGGCTGTTCCTGGTGGGCGCCGGAACGCATCCGGGCGCGGGCATACCGGGCGTGGTGTCGTCCGCGCGGGTCCTGGATCAGGTGGTGCCGGACCCGGCGATGCTTCGGGCGGGAGCCCGCTAGGCAAACCTCTGGAGGTTTGCGGAAGGATGAAAAGCTCAGCAGGCTAGCGCGGCCGCGGGCGATTTCTGTGACGGACCGCGCAAGCCTGCTTAGCCGGACAAGGGAAGCCGGATCGCCACGACCTCCACGGAGCAGGCTGAGGGGACGTGGCGAGGGATTGGGGACTGCAGCAGGTCAGTGATAGGGGCCTGGCCCCGGCTCGGCGAGGGACAGCCTCAGGGCGTTCACCACGTCCTCGATGGCGTCATACCGTCCCGACGCCCCATCCAGGCATCGCTTGAAGTCCAGTAGTGCGAGATGGCCGTTGACCCTCGCAACAGCCGCGACGACGCCCAAGCCCTGCTTGACGACCTGAGCGAACAGGCCGTCCCTGGGGTCGGACAGGCACGCGATGGCGTGGTCTGCGGGCAGATGATGCGACATGGCGAGCATGGCACGCGCCTCGGGGAGCGTCAGGCCGAGGGAGGTCATGTTCACCACGAGCGTCCACCTCCCTCCATCTCGCACCGCAGGGCCCACCGGATGCCGGCTTCGTCATCCTCAAAGGTGGCTACGGTGGCGCCCGTCTGATCTGTCACGGCTGTCATCCCATCCTGAGCCGCAGACACGGTGGCAATGCATTGACCGCTGCGGCGGCTGATGATGGCGTGGGCGTTCCCAGCGTCGTCCACATTGAAGTCAACCAAAACACCCGGCGTGGACAAGGCCAGTGAACCCAACGCACGCAAGGCGGCCTGGGAGAACCTGAGCCGCCTGGTGGGCGGCTCAGGTAATGGATTGACGGTGGATAGAGCTGCGTTGTGCATGTTGACGTCCGGTGTTCAGAAGAAACATCACTACAGCCGTAAACTCCCACATGACGACGCGGCGGAGTCATCAAGTTCCGTTCTTATTCGTGACAGTTTGTAGCGATGCCGCCGTTCGGTCAGCCGAGCGGCACGTCGCCCTTCAGTCCGTAACGGCGAGACCGGTCGTGAGTGCGATCCACTGGTGCGACGTATTGCAGAACGCCGGCACGCCGGTGGGAGGGCCGCCGCCGTCAAGCCTGGTGTTCCGCCCGTCCTGCACGAAAACCACGTTGCCCGGCGTGCAATCCCTGGCCGGCAGGTCTGATCGCTTGAATGGCGACAGGGCAGCGTTCAGGTCGGCGAAGGTTGCCGGTCCGGCGACGTTGACCGGCCCGCTGGTGGAGATGGACCTGAACGTTGCCGCCCCGGCCTGCGTGATTTGCGCTGTCACGGCGCCGCCGAGATCGTTGGGCTGGACCAGCAGGGCATTGTTGGTCAGCCCGCCGTTGATCGTCGTCGCGACGGAGTGGAGGCCGTTGGTGGCGAACGCGTTCAGGAGGCAGTCCGTGACCCCACTGGCGGCGGTTGGGCGGTTGCGGCAGGCGAACCCGCGCTTCCAGGTGCCGGGCTGGGGGCTGCCTACCGTGTCGGCGGCCAGGAAGGCCGTGCCGCCCGTGCCAGTGCCGCCGGCCGTGTCTGCGAAGACCGGCATGTAAACGCCGTTCACGTCCGGCACGTCGCCCAGCGGGTCATAGGGCGAGAACACAGTGGGCACGGTGCGGTTGTTGATCATCACGCCCTCGATGGCGTGGGTGTCGCGGATGCCGTCGCCGTCCATGATTCGGGTGCCGATATACAGGCCGTCCACCTGATGCAGCACATCCAGCGCCAGTTCGGTACCGGGGGCCGGGGCGGGCATTGCCGCGCCTGATACATTGAACATCCCGTCCACCGTGAGCGTGCGCCCGTCGGCGGATACCGGCGGGTAGGCTAGGCCGGTTGCGACGGTGTAGCCGTAGAACCCGGCGGTGCCTGCGGTGGTTTCTACTTTCATCAGCGGGACGACTGCTGCGGCCTGCTGCGGGTTTAACGGTGCTGTTAGCATGATGCGTACGGCCGGCGCTCCGTTGGCCATTGCGACTGGGGTGACGGATGACACTGATAGGTGCTCCGCCAGGGCTGGGCGGGAGCTGGCGATGAAGGTGGCTGCAACGCCGTCCTGGCCGGCATAGCCGCGGTCGTTTGGCTGTATGTAGCAGGACATGGCGCCGCCGCAGAACGAGGAGCCCGCCAGGTCGTTGGCGAACACCTGGAGGATGGAGGCGCCGGCGCCCCAGCCGCGGGTCGCGCCTTGGATGGCTAGGTGGCCGTTGGGGATCAGGGTCAGGCCGGGCACGGGGTAGGAGTGCTCGCCCAACCAGGTGCGGTTGCCGGAGATCGGCGCGCCGAGGGATATGCGGACTGCTGTGGCGCCGTCTTCTGTTCGCAGTGTTGGTGCGGATGGGGGGGTGCCGGATTTGGTGCTGGGCTGGGTGGGTG
>CAXTOB010000484.1:0-5178 GCA_964245505.1 uncultured Acetobacteraceae bacterium
CGCTTGGCCCGGCCCGGGGCAGGGGGCTGGGGCGCGAGGTGATGGCATTGGCGGAGGCGGAGGCCCGGCGCCGCGGGCTGATTGGGATGTGGCTGGACACCTGGACGTTCCAGGCGCCTGAGTTTTACCAGAAGCTTGGCTTTGTAGAATGCGGGCGGATTACGGAGTATCCGCCGGGGCATGACCGGATTTTCTATGTAAAGCGGTTCACGTGAGCCTGGTGCTGGATGCCGTGTCCGAACGGCGGCGCGGTGCGGCCAAGCTGATGCTACAGGACGGTGATGGTTATCCTGTGTGAGACGACAGGCGGGTCGAACGACATGTGAAGGGAGTCGCCTAGGACAAGCTGCAGCGTGTGCCGCCCGCGTGGCAGTTCGAGACGAGTCTCGGTTTGGCCGGCTCCGAAGTGCACGTGCTTTTTGTCAGCCGTGATGGGCACTGCGGTGTTGAGCGGCTCGTCCACGTCGATGAGCAGGTGGTGGTGCCCGGTATTCGGGGTGACGACTCCTGCGGGCGCGACCCCCATGTTCCGCAGGCCGAAACGGCACCAGAACGGGCCGCGCAGGGTCTGCCCGTCATACGGCGTGATGAAGTAGAGGTAGGCGTCTTTTGCAGACGGCGTGGTCCCTGCGAAGGCCGCAGGCGACGCTGCCGCTGCCAGCAGGGCGGGCACATACAAAACTGCCCTGCGTCCGATGAGCAGGCTGCTGTTATTCAAGGCTGGATTCCTACCTGGATCTAGCTACGCGGAAGCCGTGGGTGGGGTAGCGCACGGCGGCGTCGTAATACTCACGGCTGGAGACACCGACGGACGCAGCGTCGTCCATCCACGACCCGCCGCGCAGCACCCGCTCGCGGCAGTTCGGAGCGTCCCAAGGGATAGACCCGCTGTGCGGGGCGCCCTGGTAGTTGCGGTGCCAGCAATCGGCGACCCACTCCTTGGCGCCGCCACCCATTCCATAAAGGCCGAATGCGTTTGGCGGGTAGGCGTCCACTTGCGGCGGGCTTTGCAGCAGGCTGGCGGACTCGCCGCAACCCTTGCAGCCGGCGCGGCCGGGCATCATCGCGTCGCCCCAGGCATAGCGGGTGTTGGCTCCGGCACGGGCCGCATACTCCCACTCGGCCTCGGTGGGGAGGCGGTAGGGTTGCCCGGTGGTGCCTGCCAACCAGGCCGCAAACAGGCGCGCATCTTCCCAGCTCACGTTGGTCACGGGCTCGTTGGGCTTGCCTTTGGCGACGGCAGGGCAGGCCTTGGCGTCCACGCACTGCTGCCACTCGCGCATTGTGACAGCCTTATCGGCGAGCAGGAATGGCGCGAGCACGGCAATATGGGGCGGACGCTCCGACGGGTCGTCGTTGCTGCCCATCCGGAACTCACCGCCGGGGAGGGGCCGCATAGCCGGCTCGAGGATTGGGGAGGCAACCGCGGCTTGGGCGGCGACGGGCTGCACGAAAGCGGCAACGGGGGCTGGCGGCGGGACGACAGCCTCAGGCGGTGCTGCGGCGACCACGGGGGATGAGACGGCGACCGCGGGAGGTAGGGCGGCGACCGCGGAAGATGGGACGGCGATTGCGGGAGATGGGGCGTCGGTTACGGGAGGTCTGGCGGCGACCTTAGGCTCTGGTGGTGCGGCGACGGGGGAGGCAGCCATCTCGGGGAGCGCAGGCGGCGGCACGTCCTGGATGATCCTGGGCGGAGCGGTTGCCGGCACGTTGGCGGCCTGTATCGCAGGCGGACCGCGGCCATCAGGGTGCAGGGTGTTCAACAGCTGCGATACGATCAAGCCGACGCATACAGCGCCGAAGAAACCGGCCACGAGCCAGGGCCGACGTGACACCGCCGCAACGGCCGTAAGCGCCACCGCGGGCACAGGCGTCGCAGCCATCGACCCGGATACCGCTAGGTGCAGTGACAGCTCATGCTGCAGGTCGCTGAGTTCGTCTGAGGCAAGCGCGTCGGCAAGCTCAGGCTTTCCCGCGAGGGCGACGCAAAGGTGCGATCTTTTGCAGACCAGGGACTCGATGTAGCGGAGCGTCATCTTTGGCATGAGATGAGCGCTCTCGGCGAGCAGGACGATGCGGTCGCAGGACGGATCGAGGACGGTCAGGGCGTCGTATGTGCTGTCCAGGAGGCTGCCGTCCTCCTCAGAGGCGGTTGGCGCGATCTGGTGCATGAAGGACGTCAGGTTGTAGGGAGGACGGACATGCAGGACGCGGATGCGGGATGCTCGCAGCAAGGCGGCGGATTCGTCCAGCAGTGTCAAGGTAGCGACCGGGGTGGCGATGAACGCAGACGTGCCGCGCTTCATTGCGGCCGTAAGCTGCCGCGGCAGCTCGGACTTTGTCAGGGTGGCCGTTGTTGCGCTCAACTGCAATGTGGTCATATGCAATTGCATATAGCAAATATCGTGACTTGGCGAGGGGCTTACCCGCAATCTCATTCTTAGCACAGACCGATACGAGACCGCCGCTGAAATGCAGGGCTGCGTGGCAGGCGTATGCTGGGTTTTGGACTTGGCGGCGGCCGTTGAGGCATCGGAGGTTGTGTTCCCCCAGAGGCGTGTTCCCTAGGGGTTGTGTCGGCGACGGGGATTGTGACGGCTGGTGCTGCTTTGGAACAGGGAGTGGCGCAGAGCTGATGGCTCGCGGCCTGCGGTGTTCATGTCGTGTGCGGGGCTTCAAAGGCGGGGTTGGACCGGAGCACCTCGAAGCCGGTTGCGTGGGTGGCGGACTGGGGCGGGCTGGAAGTGCCAAGGGATTGTATTGCCGGGACGGGTGCGGGCAAAAACGCCGCTGCATATCCGCTCAGTACTGGCCGGCTGAGCGGCGGAAGCACGCTTTCCGCCTAGCGTGGACCTGGCCGGATATGGCGCGCGGGAACACGGAGGCGCATCCGGTCCATTGCAGATGCGGCATGGGCCAAAATGGTATTCGGAGAAGAGGGGCAGCATCAGCCGTGTTTCTGGCCGTTGCTGCGGGCCGTGCTGTCGCGCCCGCCGGCTTGCCGTTCCATAGAGTGCGGGGGTGGAGATGCTGCTACTCATCGCGTCGGGGCTTTATCCGTCACACGCCGGAACAGCACGTCCTTGGCCCGGCCGCTTGACACGGACAAGCCTTCCACCCCGCCGGTCCCGCCGCGCAGCACGCTTGCGTCCAGCCAGGACGGGAAGAGGATGTCGGGTACGTGGATGCGGATCACGTCGCCCTCGATTGCCTCGATGCGCCATGGGCCGCCGGACACCACCGGGCCGCGGGCGGTGACTTGCAGGCCTGCTTCGCTGGTGGCCAGGGTCCAGTCTGCTGCGATCTCGTCGCTGCGGTAGGTGCCGGCGAGGCCGTCCGGCAGGGCGGGGCTGTTTGGCACGCGGTGGTAGGTTGCGGTGTGGCCGGCGTCCATTTCCACTTGCAGCGTGTCGGCATCCTTGGATCGGAGCGCGAAGGGGGTCATGCCGCGGATGGTGCCGAGGCGGCCGTCTGGCTGCACCGACGGGATGAACGATAGGCCGTAGGTGGTGAAGGTCGTGGCGCCGTCCTCGGTCACCGTGATGTCCAGGGTGGCGCCGGTGTCTCGGTCCAGCCAGCGGCCGGCTAGGGGAGTGGTGCCGGAAGTGGCGGGGCTGGCGGGCGCGGGTACGATGCCGGGGCGTCCGTCGAGGATGAGGTCTAGGACCTGGTGCGCCAGTAGGCTCGTGTCGGTGTCGCCGCGGTTGCTGATGGCGATTACGGCCAGGTTCTCGTGTGGGGCGCGCAGGAACTCGGTGCGGTAGCCGGGCCATAGGCCGCCGTGACCTACGGTGTGCAGGCCGCGGTAGTCGCGGACGACTTGGCCTTGGGCGTAGAGGCTGGGATAGGCGTTGTTGAAGTGGGCTTGTTCCGCCAGTGCTTCCGCCAGGGCTGGGGTGATGTCTAGCCAGCGGTTCCAGAGTGCTAGGTCCTCGATGCAGGAGACCAGGCCGCCTTCGCCGTGCAGGGGGAAGGCATGGGGGGCGCGGACCCAGGCGCCGTCGCGTTGAAGGTAGCCGGTGGCGAGGCCGGGGACGACGGTGCTGACCTGCTCGACGAGGCGGCTGCGGGTCATGCCGGCGGGGGTTAGCAGGCGGCGGTCGAGTGTGGCGGCTAGCGGCTCGTTGGAGAGGCGCTCGACGATGCGGCCCAGCAGCAGGAAGTTGGAGTTGCTATAGAGGAAGCGGCTGCCGGGGGTGAAGTTCAGGGTGCGCTGGCGGAGGATGCCGTCCATCAGCTCGTCTGGGCGGACGGGCTGGCCGAGGTCGGCGCCGCCCATGCGTTGGATGCCGAGCATGTCGCGGATGCCGCTGGTGTTGCGCATCAGGTGGGCGATGGTGACCGGGGCGCCCATGTCCGGCAGCTCCGGGAGGTGGAGGCGGGCGTCGTCGTCCAGGTGCAGGCGGCCTTCGTTGGCGAGCATTAGGATGGCGGCGCAGGTGAACTGCTTGGTGACGGAGGCGACGCGGAAGGTGGTTTCGGGTCCTACGGGTATGCCGAGTTCAAGGCTGGCCAGGCCGGCGGAGCGGTGGATGGTCAGCGCGCCGTCCTGGACGACGCCGACGGTGGCGCCGGGGCCGCCGTCGAAGCGTTGCAGCAGGCGGGTGATGCCGCGGGTCAGGGCTAGGGTGGCTAGGGGGGTCATGGCTCGCTGCTCCAGGTTTCGGCGCCTTGGGAGAAGGGTTGGCCACGGCCGTCCGGCTCGAAGCCGCGCAGCCAGGTTGGCAGGGCCTGGGGGATTACGGTGATGAACAGGGGTAGGGCGGGCAGGCGGTCGGCGTAGATGCGCTGCATGGTGGCCCAGTCGGCTTTGCGGCGGGTTGGGTCTAGCTCGATTTCGGCGGCGGCGCTGGCTGCGTCGAATTGGGGGTCGGTGAAGCCGGTGAAGTTGGCGCCGCTCCAGTTGTTGGCCTCGGTGGGGATCATGGCGGAGCCGAGGGTTAGGCTGGGGCTTTCGCCGACGTAGCTGGTCCAGGTGTACATCACTAGGCCGGGGAAGGCGCGGTGCTTGGTGGTTTGGCCGAATAGGGTGCGGGATGGCTCGGTGCGTAAGGTGGCTTCGACGCCGATGGCCTTCCAGGCGTCTTGCAGGACGGCTTGCAGCAGCTCGTTGACGCGGAAGCCGGCGCCGGCGAGGAATTCCATGGTCAGGCGTTGGCCGGCGGGGTTGCGGCG
>CAXTOB010000485.1:0-5177 GCA_964245505.1 uncultured Acetobacteraceae bacterium
GTCATCAACTCAGATGGCGGGCACAACTGCATTTTCTTGCTGATTGGCATCTCTCAACTTTGCATTGGCGATGACGACGAGTTTACGCATGATGGCTGTGAGAGCGACGAGCTTACTTTTTCCGTTGGCGATGAGGCGTTGGTAAGTGATGCGCAGTGTCTGGTGGTGTCGGGCTGCCGACAGAGCTGCCATGAAGAGGATGCGTTTGATCTCTGGCCGTCCGCCTTTGGTTCGGCGGTAGGCGTCGGTGGCACCGCTTTGTCGGGGGTGAGGCGCCAAGCCTGCCAGGGCTGCGACCTGACGTCGACCGAGATGTCCGAGTTCGGGCATCAAGGCCAGGAGAGCAGCTGCGGTTGTGAACCCCACGCCCGTCATGGAGGTGAGGACCTTGGCGGCTTGGCGCAATGGAACGTGCTGCGCGATGACAGCGTCGATCTCGCGATCGATCGCCTCGATCTGGGTTTCCAGACACGTCAGGAGAGGGGTGAGATAGACTTCGCTTGGTTCGGCACCCGGCGCCTCGAGCCTGTCGGTACAGGCTTGGCGCTGAGCCACCATGTCGCGACGGAGCAACACCAGAGCCTGGAGCCGATCGCGCTGCGGATCGGAAGCCTTCCAGCGGGCCAGGTGCCGGTGTCGTTCCTCGCCGTACTGCGCCAAAGCTTTGGCGTCGATGGCGTCGGTCTTGCCGAGGACGCCAAAGGACCTGATGAAGGCCTTGACCTTGCGGGCGTCGGCCCGGTGGGCGGGTTGGCCGGCTCCGACCATGGCGGCGAGAAGCAGATCTTCGTAGCCACCTGTGGCTTCGCAGATCACAAGGCAGGTCTCGTCGAGGCGGCCTGCCAGCTCCGCCACGGCATCGTTCTGGTTGGGAATGGTCTCGGTCCGACGGTCGCGACTATCGAACACGACGATGCTGCTCTTGCCAACGTCGCAGCCGATGAAGCGAGAGGGAGCCGTCGTCTGGATCGTCATGGGCGTTTATCTTTCCGGTGGCTTGTGATTGTCTGCGGGCGTTCGCCTTTCAGCAGAGAGGCCCTTGCAACTCACCAAGCGTATCGAAGAAAGCGGACAGACGACCTGGATGACGGCGGGCGTTGCGCCCTATTGCGAGACGGTCGATCTGTCCGCGCCCTGGTCCGGACTGCCATCCAGACCAGGGCACCCCATCCTCACGGAGCACGGACTTTATACAACCGCTTAATCAGACAATCGCGAGAGATCTCTGCTTGGCATTGGAGTTGATCATGGTTCTGTCTACGAGTGCACTGGAATGGCTTGCGAAGCCTGGTGCCTATGCGCGTCGGCTTTTGAACCGTGGTGGCTTCGTCATTCATCTGCCGAACGAGTCGGATCAGAGCTACCCGGTCGAAGCGGTTGAGGAATTGATCGCGTTGCGCTTCGTCGTTCGCGAGCCTACCGGTAAATATAGCATCACACCATCCGGTCAGACCCACGTATTGGCTTGTAAACCTACATCGTAACACGCCATCGTCCCGATCGGCTATCGATCAAAATGCCACCAGTTAGCGAGATCTGACTCAATAAAATCTAGCAACTCATCTAGCGTATGCGAAATACCTGCGACGCTGATGCGAAACTTGTTCGTTTAATCGAAGATCTTAGTCAGGACCCTGACCAAGACACTTCTCTCATGCGCCAGGTTACGCCGAGTCGGCCGACGACCCCGGCCCATACGGGTTCAGGGCGATGCCACACTTGTGGCGGCCGGGAGGGGTTTCGTGAGTAGGGTATCAGAAAATACGAGACCCATGAGGAAATATGAAATCTGCTTAGTATTCAGAGGCCCTCGTCAATTGAGCCTTCTAATCCAGCTCCTATACGTCCTCGTCTTCGGCGTCCAATGACTTGGGATCAGGTGCTCCTCTCAAAAGCACATCGATAACGGCTTCGGCTGCCGCCAACCGGGTTTCATGGCGGTCGGTGTCATTGTCCTTGGCGATGATCGCGACTCGGATGCGTTCGAAGGCAAAGATCAGAACGTCGGTGTCGACGGCCGCTTTATACGTCATGCCGCCTCTGGCAAGCCGCCGCTCCAGTTGCGCCAAGATCCAGTCGATCCGCCTCAATTCGTTTATGATGGATCGTGGCTCGGTCTTTGCCGGCCGTCCAGTCAAACCTGTGCGACGACCTCGGCATGGTCGGCCAGGATCGACGGCCAGAGCCGTGCGGTCCGGGGATGTAGGATGATCCGCCCATTCGTGCTGCACGAGATGTTCTATCGTTTGTTGAGACCGGCTTAATGGTTTTGGCTAAGCTGAGTGGGATCGTCGGATCTGATGTTTGCCAATGCGATGTATGATTGTGATCGGGCGTTTTCCAGAACGGAAATGAGATCGTCGATGATGACGGCCTCGGCGTAACTCATGCGAACTGTTGCGAGCTGCCCCTTGAGGTGCTCAATCAGCTTATCGATCCGCTGCAGTTGTCTCATGACGTCATAGTCATCTGGTCCGGTCGGCTGTCCAGACCCCGGCGCCGATCGGTCACACGCCCGTGACGGCCTCGGCATGATCGACCAGGGCCGCGATGTCGGCGAAGACGCCGATCTGCCGGCCGTGAGCGTCGAAGACACGAAAGGCCGCTTCGCTCGGCCGGGCTTCGTAGCAGAAGCGTTTGGCACGTGGCCGAGAGCTGTCTTCCACCTGGATGATCGATCCGACCGAGAGGTGGAACTTGACGGCGGCCACAAGGCCACTCCGTGACACGAATTCAGCGCGATCGAGCGCAAAGACGGGTAACGGCATGCTGTCGACGATGTCTGATGCCATATCCGTCCCCAAGCGGCGGGGAGATCAGCACAAAGGGCTAGGGTCGTCGAGGTAACACCGGACTGGAAATGCCATTTGGGAAGCGTCTTACCCGGGAACTCAGAGTAGGCGCGAAGTGGCCCATCGGCTTAGACATCGCTATGGTCGAGCCTTCCGCACAGACCCATACCATCACGCGAGCCGACCTAGCCGGAGCAGTTTATCGAGAGGTCCGCATGACCCGGAGTGAGTCCGCCGAACTGGTCGAAACGGTCTTGGAAGAGATTGCGGCGGCGCTCGAGAGACGTGAACCGGTGAAACTGTCAGGTTTGGGGAGTTTCGTCGTTCGATTCAAAGGTGAGCGGATCGGCCGCAACCCAAAGAACGGCGTCGTGGTGACGATCCCGGCCATGCGGGTTTTGTTGTTCCGACCATCGAGGATGCTGAAAGGCAGAATGAACGGAGGTCAGGCTGACGGGTGACCTTCACAAGATTGATCGCCGCTTCTCCAAACGCATTGATCCTGAAGCATTCGCTATCAACAATGATGCCCCAATGCCGCCCGGTGAACTGACGAAGAAGGTGACCGAAAATATGCTTTTGACCCAGCGCCCTTCTTATACCCAAAGCCGCGATAGGACCGATGTTACGGTTACCCGGTCCCTCCATGTAGATGCTATGGGGGGAGAACGACACTTCGGAACCGGGCAGCACGATCAAGACCACGCGATCGTTGCCGGCGGGTTAACATTCGTCAGACCGCCTTCGATCCTTCTTGCCTCAGGGCACTAGAAAGCGGGTAGCCAAGATAGGTGAAAATGCTGACATTAAAATACTCAACTCGTGTAGATCCTGAGCGGCCTTGAATGGCCGATAAGGTGCTCTTGCCGCGACGGATGGCGTAGAAAGCCGGCCAGGGTGCTTAGGGGTGCGGATTCCGACGATTTCGCCCCCTGATTCCGATTTGATGGCGCCCCCGGATTCCGGGATGATCTCGCCCCCTATCGGCGGGGTCTCAGTGGCTTGTTTTTCTGTGCAATCGATTGAGGTGGAGCGTCAAGCCTGCGGCGACGTTTTTCCGCGTCGCAGGCTGTGGCCGTCGAGGTCGAGCCGGTGGGCGTTGTGAAGCAAACGGTCCAGGATGGCGTCGGCGTAGGTGGGATCGGCCACGACGGCATGCCAGCTTGTCGTAGGGAGTTGGATGGTGAGGACGGTGGAGCGCCGCCCGTAGCTCCTCGAGGATTTCGAGCAGATCGTGCCGGGCCCTGGCATCGAGGGGCTCCAAGCCCCAATCATCCAGGATGAGGAGATGGACGCTGCCGAGCTTGGCCAGGATGCGCGCATGGCGGCCATCGCCGCGCGCGAGGGCCAGGGTGGTGAAGAGCTTCGGCAGGCGCTGGTAGAGGACGGAGCGGTCGTCCCGGCAGGCCTTGTGACCGAGCGCACAGGCGAGCCAACTCTTGCCGACGCCGGTCGGGCCGCAGATCACCAGGTTGTCGTGGTCGGCGATCCACTGGCCGGCCAGGAGCTTCAGGAACAGGGCACGGTCGAGCTTGCGGTCGCTGCGGTAGTCGACGTCCTCGGGGGTGGCCGGATGGCGCAGTTTGGCGAAGCGGAGCCGTGCGGCGAGCTTGCGGTCGTGCCGCTGGCTCCATTCGCGATCGAGCAGCAACGCCAGCCATTCGGCATGGGTCAGGCGCTCGGCCTCGGGATTGGCGCTGAGTTCGCCGAAGGCCTTGGCCATGCCGGCGAGACCGAGGCTGTCCAGGCGGTCGAGGGTCGGGTGAGAGAGCATCGTGATCTCCGTCAATGGTAGTAGCCGGCACCGCGGATGTTGGGATGGTGGATCGGCTGATCCGGCGCGGCGTCGGACACGGGCGTCTTGTCGAGGCCGGTGTCGAGGATGGAGCGCACCGACCCATAGGTCCGGGCTCCGATGTCGAGGGCGCGGCTGCAGGCGGCCTCGACGCGTTGCGCGCCAAAGCCCCTGACCAGGCGCAGGACGCCCATGCAGGCGCGGAACCCCTGCTCGGGATGCGGGCGCTCGGCCAGCACGACGTCGCAGAACAGGGCCGTGCAGACGCCGATCGTAGCGGCTTCGCGCCGGATGCGCTCGACGATCCAGTCGGCGAAGCGGCGGTGGGCCGAGGGCATGTGCTCGGCGATGGTGGTGTGGCGGCCGTTGCCGCTGCCGCGCATGTGCGCCGCAACGCGCTCGCCGTTGTGGAACAGCTCCACGGTGCGGGCCGTGATCCGTGCCTCGATCGGGTCGCGGGCGAAGCGGTAGGGCACCGAGTAGAAGTGCTTGTCGACCTCGACGTCTCGCGGACGCGCCGCATGCTCATTCTCTCCGTTGGCATCCATCAGCTCCCTTCGGACCAGCCGAAAGCAGCAGGCTAAGCCAGC
>CAXTOB010000486.1:0-5163 GCA_964245505.1 uncultured Acetobacteraceae bacterium
GTAGCGGGCCGGGGTGCCCGGCGGCAGGCTTGCCAGGAGCACGGCCGTGCGGGCGAGGGAGGCGCGCACGGTGCAGCCCGCGCCCGTCGTCAGCCGGTCCGTCAGGCCGCGCACGACGGCGGCGGCCATGACGTAGCCCGTCGCGTGGTCCAGCGCCTGCACCGGCAACGGCGTTGGCCGGTCGCGGCCCCCCAGGCGCATGCCCGCCTCGGCGATGCCGCTGCTTATCTGTACCAGGCTGTCGAAGCCGCGGCGGCCCTGCCACGGCCCGTGCCAGCCATAGGCGTCCAGCGACACGTCCACCAGGCTGGGGCACAGGGCGCGTCGGCGTGCGCCATCCAGGCCCAGGCCAGCGAGCGCGCCGGGGCGGTAACCATGCACCAGCACGTCCGCGGTCCGCAGCAGTCCTTCCCACGCCGCCCGGTCCCCCGGCTGGCGCAGGTCCAGCCGGGCGCACCGCTTGCCCAGCGTCACGCCGGGCACGATGGCCGGCTCGTCCCAGCCAGGCGGGTCGATGCGCAGCACCTCGGCACCGAACCCGGCCAGGAAGCGCGTCGCCACCGGCCCGGCCAGCACGCGGGTCATGTCCAGCACGCGCACACCCTGCAACGGGCGCTCCGGCGGGACGGTCCAGCGCGGCAACGGGCCAGGGTCGCCCACCTCGTGGTGCAGCAGCGGTTCGGCAGCGACCGCCCTGCCTTGCGGGTGCGCGGCCCAGGCAGCCATGTCCCGCATCGCCGCCGCGCAGCCGCCGGCGTCCACCACCGCGCGTTCCAGCGCCCCGACCTGCCACCGGCCCACGGCTTGGGCCACCCGGTCCCGGTCCGCCGGCGCGTCCAGGACGGCCAGGGCCACCGCGCGATGGTGCGGCGCGTTCGTGTGCAGCTTGATCCAGTCGTCCGCGGCCTGGTAGTCGCCAGCCACCGCGTCCCAGGTCGGCGGTAGTCTCCAGCCCTCCGGGCGCAGCGAGCTGCCAAACCAGAGCGAGGCCACGCGGCGGTCCACCGACGCGCCGGGCCGGGTGCCATGCCGGGCGGCGGCCAGCTCTGCCACCGCAAGGCAGGCAGCCCCGACGGAGGCGCCTGCAAGGTCAGTCACCGCGAACACCGAAGGCAGGTCGCCGACGCCGCCGAACCGTACCTGTCCCAGCCACTCCGGCCCACCGCGAAGGGCAGCCCAGATCGTACCGAGGGCGTCTTCGGTGCTATCTGCCATGACGGCACTCCAGAAAGGACCGGCCAGCCGGTTCGCCGACCTAGCATACCGTGGCAAGTGGGATGCGGTGCAACTGGGAAGGACCGGTGCGGATGCTGACAGTATGGAGCCGCAGGACTTCGTCCAACGTCCAGGCCCTGATGTGGTGCATCGGCGAGCTTGGGCTGCCCTATGAACGGCGCGACGCCTGGCACCGCTACGGCGGCACGGACACGCCGGCGTTCCTGGCGATGAACCCGAACGGCACGGTCCCTGTCCTGCGCGACGGGGACGGCGAGCTGCTGTGCGAGACCGGCGCGATCCTGCGTTACGACGCCGGGCGCTATGGCACCGCGCCGTTATGGCCGGCGGACAGCCTGGCCCGTGCGGGCATCGACAAGTGGGCCGAGTGGTCGAAACTCAACGTCGCCCTGAACTTCACCACGCCGGTCTTCTGGCGGGTTGTGCGCACGGCGCCGGTAAACCACGACCCCGCAGCTATCGGCCAGGCAGTCGGGAAGCTGGACACGATGCTCGACACCGCCGCGGCGCAACTGTGCGCGCCGGCTCCTTGGCCGGGGACAGCCTCACCCTGGCCGACATCCAGTTCGGGCATGTGCTCTACCGCTACTTCGACATCCCGATCACCCGCCGCAGCCGGCCGACGCTGGGGCGCTACTACCAGGGGCTGACGGCCCGGCCCGCCTTCCGCGAGCACGTCATGGTGTCGTATGAGGAGCTGCGAGTGGCTGGGTAGCGCCGGGCATGCCAGGAGCTGGGTCTCCATTGCCGCGGCTCCCCGGGCGGCGGCAAGCTGGCAGCGACCGCATTGCTGAAGGAGCACAGGCCATGGCGGTTTCACTAGTGAGCGACATGCAGCGGCAGCTCGCCTTCCTTGCCGAGCTGGACCAGCTCAAGTCGGTGGTGCGCCAGTCGCCGCTCATCAACCGCAGCCGCAGGGAGAACTCGGCCGAGCACTCATGGCACCTGGCGATGTTCGCGCTCGTGCTGTGCCAGGATGCGCCCGACGTGGACGCAGTGCATGCGGCCAGGCTGCTGCTCATCCACGACCTCGTCGAGATCGACGCAGGAGACGCGCCGATCCACGTCGCCGGCCAGGACAAGGCGTTGCTTGAGCAGGCCGAGCGGGCGGCGGCCGAGCGGATATTCGGCATGCTGCCGCCAGACCAGGGGCGGGATATGCTGCTGCTGTGGCACGAGTTCGAGGACGCGCGGACCCCGGCCGGCCGCTTCGCAAAGGCCCTGGACCGGCTGCAGCCGCTGTTCCTGAACACGCTCGCGGGCGGGGGAACCTGGACGGAGAACGGCGTCACCGAGCAGCAGGTCATGGACCGCTACGGGCCAACCATCGAGGCCGGCTCGCCGCTGCTGTAGCAGGAAACGTCCAGGCTGGTCGAGCAGCACTTCGCAGGCCGGACCGAGGCAGCATAGGCCAGCGGTGCAACGGGAACAGCCTCGTCCGCTCCGCCCAGCCCGCGCAGAGCCAGTTACGTTCGCCAATCACAGATTAGGGCTACGTCAACTTGAGTAGCCTAGACACCTCATCGAGGTCGGGCACGGTGAACCCACCTAGGCCAGGCGGAATGGATAGAACGTAAGCGGAGCGGCGCTGCCACATTCCCCTAGCCTGGCTGGCTGTGCTGCAAGTGGGTGATGGACGATGTGCGGCTGCCCGAGTTCGATGTTGGTGATGGTGATGGTGAGGACGCTCGTACGCATGGTCGTAGGAGTGTCCAGAGCGGCCGGGTGGAGTTCATCACCCGCGGCGACCGTCGCCGGGTTTGGGCGGTGGAGCAGAAGCGCGCGATAGCCCTGGAGAGCATGGACCCGGAGGGGGCGCCGTCGGACGTGGCCCGGCGGTATGGCATCAGCAGCGGCCTGCTTTACACCTGGCGTCGGCAGATGATGGAGGGCCAGCTCGGGTCGGCGCCGCAGCCCGTTGCCGGGTTTGCGCGGGTGGACCTGGTGGCGGAGGTGCCGCGGTTGGGGGCGCCGGACCCAGTTGACCTAGTTCAGCCCGCGCCTGACCCGCGACCGCCAGCCGCGCCTGTGCGGCCGCCGTGTGCGGGCCTGATCGAGATCGGCTTGCCTGGTGGCGTGTCGGTGCGGGTGGATGCGTCCGTCGATGGCGTCGCGCTGCGCCGTGTGCTGGACGCCCTGGAGGGCCGATGATCTCGGCGCCGCCTGGGCTGCGGGTGTACTTGGCTTGCGGCACCACGGACATGCGCAAGGGCATGGACGGCCTGGCGATGGTGGTGCAGCAACTCCTGGCCGAGGACCCGTTCGGCGGCGCCGTGTATGCGTTTCGCGGACGCCGGGGCAGCCTGATGAAGCTGTTGTGGCATGACGGGATCGGCCTGTGCCTGTTGGCCAAGCGGCTGGAGCGCGGGCACTTCATCTGGCCGATGACCAGCACCGGTGCGGTTTCGCTCACCCCGTCCCAGCTCGCGACGCTGCTGGAGGGTTGCGAATGGCGGGCGCCGGTGCACAGCCGCAGGCCCGAGCTGGCGGGCTGATCGCGCGGGAGTCATTGGCGTGCCCCAGCGACATCGGCCATCATGCGTTTGTGCAGATCGACCTCGACACGCTGCCGGACGACCCCGTGGCCTTGCAGCAGATACTGCGGGACGTGGTCGCCGCTGCTCAGCAGCAGCAGACCGCGTTGCAAGGCGCCGTGCAGGAGTGCGAGGCTGAGAACGACAAGCTGCGTCTGCTGATCCAGCGCTTGCTGCGCCAGCAGTTCGGCCGCCGGTCCGAGCAGATCGACCCCGAGCAGTTGCAGCTTGGGCTTGAGGACCTGGAGCAGGCCGTCGCCGCGGGCGAGGCGGCGCAGGACGCGGCGGTGCAATCGGACGAGCAGCGACAGCAGCGCCGTGCCGCACGTCCCCGGCGCAACCACGGCGCCTTGCCTGCCCACCTGCCGCGCTACGAGGTGGTCATCGACGTCGAGGACAAGGCATGCCCGTGCTGCAGCGGCGCGCTGCACCTGATCGGCGAGGACCGGGCCGAGCAGCTGGACATCGTGCCGGCCCAGTTGCGGGTGCGGGTGACACGCCGCCCCCGCTACGGCTGCCGCACCTGCGAGGGCGCCGTCGTGCAGGCGCCTGCGCCGGACCGGCCGATCGACGGCGGGATGGCGACCGAGGCGCTGGTGGCGCACATCGTGGTCAGCAAGTTCTGCGATCACCTGCCGCTCTACCGCCAGGCCGGGATGCTGGCGCGCCAGGGAGTGATGCTGGACCGCTCGACGCTGGCGTCCTGGGTCGGACGCGCCTGCTGGTGGCTGACGCCGCTCTACGACCTAGTGGTCAGCACGGTGCTGTCCTCTTCCAAGGTGTTCGCTGACGACACCACGCTGCCGGTGCTGGACCCTGGCCGTGGCCGGACCAAGACGGGGCGTTTGTGGTGCTATGCCGTCGATGACCGGCCGTGGTGTGGCCCAGGCCACCCGGCGGCGGCCTACGCCTACTCCGAGGATAGAAAAGGCGAGCGGCCTGCTGGTCACCTGGCGGGGTTTCGGGGCGTGCTTCAGGTGGATGGCTATGCCGGGTTCAAGCGGCTGGCCGGCGACCGCAAGGACGGCTCTGTCACGCTGGCATTCTGCTGGGCGCACATGCGCCGGCGCTTCTATGAGTTCCATGCCGCCACCAAGTCTCCGCTTGCCGGCGAAGTGCTGGCGCGCATCGGCAGGCTCTACGAGGTCGAGGCCGACATCCGCGGCCAACCGGCCGAGCAGCGCAAGCAGGCGCGCCAGGAGCGAAGTCGGCCCATCGTCGAGGCCCTGCACGCCTGGCTGCAGGACCACGTGGGCCGGGTCTCGGCCGCATCGGGCCTGGCCGAGGCCATCCGGTATGCCATCCGGCACTGGCCGGGCCTGGTCGTGTTCCTCGATGACGGCCGGGTCGAGATGGACACCAACCCCGTCGAGCGCGCGATCAGGCCCATAGC
>CAXTOB010000487.1:0-2398 GCA_964245505.1 uncultured Acetobacteraceae bacterium
GTGCCGGGGTGGGTCATGCTCCAGTCCTGGGTCATGCCGCCGCCGCCATCAGCATGGCGGCAAAATCCGCCGGCCCCGGCAGCCCGCCGGAACGCCAACCTGGGGGGACCAGCGGCGCCCCATCCGTCCACCAACCGGCAACCCCGTCCGCACCGCCCGGCGGCGGCACGGGCAGGCAGGCCGCCAACGCCGCCGGCTCCATGTCGGTCTCCAGCGCCCGGCGTCCGCATTCTTCCGCGGCGTCCAGCCAGGCCGCGTCATGCGTTGCCGGCCAGCCGGTGAACACCGCGGCGATGGTCAGGGGAAAGTGCCGGCCCACGGCATCCACGCTGGGCATCCACAACCCCAACACCGCATCCGGACCGCATTGACCCGCATGCAGCAGGAACCGCCAAACCGGCGCCTCCATCCATGCCGCGAGCCAGCGGTCGCTCAGCCGGGCACGGCTGTCCGGCAAGACCGCTTGCAGCCAGGCGTCCCAGGCTGCCACGAACCCGCCGGGCAGCCCCGCGCGCACGAAGTCCCCGCGCGCCGGCAGCTTGCCGAAAAAGCCGGCGGCTACTGCAGGCGTGGACATTGGAACGCCTGCAGCACGCCGGGGCTGAACGGGTTGTTCACCGAGCCGGCCCTTATCTTGTACGCCACCTTGCGGTCGCCTGCCTGGAACTGCAGCAGGTACTCGTCGGTGCCGCCCTGTTGGGTCAGCGTTCCCTGCGCGAACAAGCGAAATAGCGCCCAGGGGCCGCTGGCTTGCAGCACCGCCGGGCCGCTGCTGGGCGGCGGATCAAACACTAGGCGGACGGCGCCCATCCCCTGCGGGCCGGGCCATGACACATTCGTCGCCCGTGGCGGTCCCTGATTATAGACGATGGCGATGCCGTTCAGGTCCAGCGTCACCTGGCGCGTCCCGGGGTCGGCGGAGTCCGGCGTGATGTCGAACCGCACGCCCGGCGTGGCGCCGCCGGCACCGAAGAACAGGTCCCGGATGGCCGCCGCGCGCTGAAACTGCGCCAGGTTCGCCTCGGTGATGGGCGGCTCCACCCCGCCGACCGGCTGCAGTTTCCACCCTGTGGGGGATTGGTCCACGAAGGCGCGCAGTTGCTGGGTGAAGAAGGCGTCCAGCTTGCCGCCGGGCGCGAACAAGGTGGCGAAGTTCTCCAGCGGCGTATCCTGGGCAGAGCCGGGGCGGAACGGGTAACGCCCCTCGACCGCATCCCGGCACAGCGCGGCCGGGCCGGAAGCGCCGTTGAACGCCGCCGCCGCCTGCTGCTTCGCCCCGCCGCCGCGCAGCCGGTCGCCGGTGGCAGCCAGGGTTTGCAGCCAGCCCTGCACGGGCGGTGGCCAGCGGTACGCCTCTGCACGCAGGAGTTGCCCCGGATCGGGTCCGGCCGCCACCGCCGGTGCGGTGCCGCCCGCGGCGGCGCCGGTCAGGGGCGCCAATTGCTGCTGCAAATCGTTCAGCAGCTTGAGCGTAACGTCTATCGGCGCACCAGGCCCCTTGCCCACATAGTCCCGCAGCGCCTTGTAGCGCTCGTCAATGGCCTGCCCCGGCGGCGCTGCCGGTGCGGCGCCAGGACCCACCACGGATTGCAGCCGGGATTCAACCGTTCCCTCCTGCGGAGCCGGCGGCTTGGCAGGCTCGCCGGGCAGCGGCGGCGGCGGCTGGCTGAGCGTCAGTTGCCGCGACACCGCCACCAACAGGTCCTTCATCGGTGACTGCGGGGACGCGAGCACATACAGGTCCTGCACGCCCTGCTGCAGGGTGCGCAACGGCACCACCGCAATGTCCGCCAGCAGCGCGTCCCACGTGCGGCCATAGTCCTGGACATACAGCGCCACCACATCCTGCTCCAGCGTCCGCAACGCCGGGTCGGCAGGGTCCTGGGCGGACTGCGCGCCGAGCACCCAGCTTTCCGACGCGACGTCGCGCACGGTGGGTGCCAGGCCCGGCAGCAGAACGCGGTGGAAGCCCTCGACGGTGTAGAAGCCCGGCACGCCCTCGGTCAGCGCCTTGCCCGAGGGCCGGAAGAACACCCTCGCACCGGAACTGCCCAGTGCATCGGCGGGCGTCCAGGGCGCAAGCCGGCGGGCCGCGGCGCTGGGCCGGATGCGGGAGTAAACCCGCTCCGCCAGGCTGACCCTGCTGAAGGTGCGGCGCACGTCGTCCACCAGCGCTCCATCCAGCGCCACCTCGGGCAAGGGATTGGCCAGCAGCGCGTCCAAATGCGCGGCCAGCGCCTGGCGCAACGGTGCGCGGGTGGCGCCGGGATAGGCGCCGGCCCAGTCCAGCACCATCCATTCCCGCACGAGGTCGCGGTCCAGCGGCCCTTGGCTGCCCAGCATCAGGTAAACCCGTGACGCCTCATACAGGTAGTCTGCCCGGCCCATGTTGCCGCGC
>CAXTOB010000487.1:2408-5161 GCA_964245505.1 uncultured Acetobacteraceae bacterium
ATCTGCGCCTCAAGCTGCCGGACCAGCCGCGGCAGCAGCACCCGCTCCAGCGCATGGCGATACGCGCCCCGCGTGGCTGCGCCGAGGTGGCTGGCCTGGGATAGGCCCAGCGCCGTCCAGTGCACCTGGCCCACTTCGGCGGACGCCTCGCCGTAGGGCAGCGCCCGCGCCTGGTCGAGCATCGGCAAGATGCGCGGCAGGTCGGAGTCCGCCACGGGGTCGAGCGGCAGGGTGGCTGCGGTGACCTGCAACCCGGCAAGCGCGTCCGACAGGCCCGCGGTTTCCGCCTGCGCCGCCTGGCTGCCGGCCCGCAGCGCTGCCACGGTTCCCAGTGTCGCCAAGGTCACGGCGGCAAACGCGGCCGCCCGCAGCAGCAAGCGCCGCCGCGCCCGGCCCGGCGGTTCCGACACCAGCATGGCTTCCCCGAACACCACCTGCCGCAGCAGCCGGCCCAGGAAGTAGCTGCGCCCGCCCATGGACCGCAGCGCAGCGAGCCGCCGCTGGTCCAGGCCGAACGCACCGGCCAGCACGCCGGTCAGCCGGTCAACCGGCGTGCCCTCCTGCGTGCCGGACGCCAGGTAAACCCCGCGCAGCAGCGGCGCCGAGTCCAGGCGCGTTCCGCCGAAGGCCGCTTCCAGGAACGCGGCAAGAGGCTCCTGCAAGCTCGCGACCTGCGCGGGAAAGCCGGCGATCAGCACCCGGCGCTCCGGGCTGCGCTCAGTTTGCAGGCGCTCGGACAGGCGGGCGTCCAGCCGGGCGACCAACTGGGCGAAGGCGTTACGGAAGCCGGCCACCGTGCCGCTGGGGCTGGCGGGGGTCGGAGTCAACGGGAAGGTGGTGCCCCAAACCTGGTCCCGCCGTTCGCGGTCCAGGTCGTCGAAGAACTCGGTGAACCCTGCAATCAGGTCGGCCTTGGTCAGCAGCGCATAGACCGGCAAGCGCACGCCCAGGCGGGTGGTCAGCTCCTTCACCCGTGCCCGGACGGCCTGGGCGTGCAGGGCGGCATCGGCCGGGCTGGCGGCGATGTCGGCGGTGCTGATGGCGACGATCACCCCGTTCAGCGGCTGGCGCGCCCGGGTACGGCGCAGTAAGTCCAGGAAGGCGTCCCACCCGGCGCGGTCCACCTGGGCATCGCTGTCTTGGGTCGTATAGCGCCCGGCGGTGTCGATCAGCACGGCCTGGTCGGTGAACCACCAGTCGCACAGCCGCGTGCCGCCGACGCCCGCCACGGCGCCTGGCCGCCCTCCCTGCCCCATGTCGGACGCCAGCGGAAAGGTCAGGCCGGAGTTGACCAGCGCCGTCGTCTTGCCGGCGCCGGGCGGGCCGATGATGACATACCACGGCTGCTCGTACAGGTAGCCGCGGGTGCCGCGGGCGCGCTTCAGCACCGCCAGCGCCGCCGCCAGCCGCTCGCCCAGCGCCGCGGCCTCCTCTCCCGCCACATCGGGCGCCTGTACCACGCCGGCCGTGAGCGCCGCATCCGCACGGGCCTTGCGCCGCCCGATCCACCAGTTGGCACCAGCCCAAACCAGCACGATCAGCACGATGATGCCGGCCCGCACCGGCCACGGCTCCAGCACCGCCAGCAGCGGACCGAAGAACCAGGTCAGCAGCGCCAGCAACAGGGCGCCGATGCCGGACAGGACCAGGCGCGACAGGAGCACCCGCATGCCGCTACCCTCCCCGGTGCAGCACGACTTCGATACGGCGGTTCTGCTCCCGCCCGTCCGGCGTGGCGTTGCTGGCCACCGGGTCGGCGTCGGCCCGCCCTTCCGTATGCAGGCGCGACGGGTCGCCGATGCTGCGCGCCAGCGCCGTCGCCGCCGACTTCGCCCGCGCGGCGGAAAGCTGGAAGTTGGACGGGAACTGCACCGTGCGGATCGGCTGGTTGTCGCTGTGTCCCAGGATGTCCACCGGCCCGGGCTCGGCGGCCAGCGCCTTGCCGATGCGGTCCAGCAACGGCAGGAAGCGGTCGTTCAGCACGGCACTGCCGGACGCGAACAGGCCGCGGTTGCGGATGCGGACGATGGGTGTCGCGTCCGTTCCGGCCACCGTCACCAGGTCCTGATCAATCTCGGGCTTCAGGAAGATGCGGAGCCGGTCCAGCGGCCCCGCCTCGGCCGGCCCTGCACGGGGCGGCTGCACGGCGGCGGCGCGGCTGATTTCCGGCATCCGGCCGGGCGGCACCGCCAGCGCACGGGCGAACAGGTCATCCGACGCTTCCGCCAGGCTGCGGGCGGACCAGGCATACACCAGCCCGACCACCGCCAGTCCGGCCACCGCGGCAACCCAGACCGGCAAACGCGCCCGCGCCGGGCGATACGGGGCGTCCACCCCCTGCCAACGGGGAGACAGCGCCGGCTCCGGCGCGGGACGCTGGCGGGCGATGACGCTGTAGGTTTCCTCCCGCAGCCGGTCGATTTCCGCCGGGCCGCGCTGGGACAGCCGGTGCCGCCCCATGAAGCCGAGCGACAAGCAGAGATACATCAGCTCGATCACCGGCAGGAAGGTGCCGGGGTTCTGCCGCATCTGCGCCAGCAGGTCGAAGAACCGCTCGCCGCTCCGCACTTCCTGGTGGAAGGTGGACACCAGCGAGCGGGCGGCCCATGCGCCCGTGCTGCCCCACGGGGTGTTCAGCACCACGTCATCCAAGCTGGCGCAGAGGGCGTAGTGCGCGGGACGCAGCTGGTCCATCGGCACGCCGCCATCCCGCGCCGCCTCGAGCAGCGCCCGGTCGATCCGCATCATCGAAT
>CAXTOB010000488.1:0-5139 GCA_964245505.1 uncultured Acetobacteraceae bacterium
TCCTCAACAGAAAATCGCCCGTAAAAACGTCAAATCAAGGCTGACAAAGCACTAGGCGGGATTGTTCCCCGTTACGCGCCAGATCACATCGCCCACGTCGTCGGCCATTAGCAAAGACCGGCCGTCCGCTCCGAGTGACACCCCGACCGGCCGCCCATACGACACGCGCTCATCGGAACTGAGGAACCCCGAGAGTATGTCTCGCGGCGGCCCAGATGGCCGCCCATTCTCGAACGGCACGAAGACGAGCTTGTAGCCGCTCAGCTTGCTGCGGTTCCAGGACCCGTGCTGCCCGATCGCCATGCCTTCGGGGAAGCCGGGCAGCGTGCCGGCTGGAACCCAGCACAAACCCAGCGATGCGGTGTGCCCACCCAGCGCGTAATCCGGCTGCAACGCGCTAGCGACCACCTTCGCATCCTGCGGCACGCGGTCGTCCACGGTCTGGCCCCAGTAGCAATAGGGCCAACCATAAAAGCCCCCATCGCGCACCGAGGTCAGATAGTCGGGTGGCGTCTCGTCCCCCAAGCCGTCGCGCTCATTGACGACCGTCCAAAGGACGCCGGTCGATGGCTCCCAGGCCAGACCCACGGGATTGCGTAGGCCGCTGGCGAAAATGCGGCTGCGGCCGCTCGCCAGGTCAAGCTCGTAGATGGCGGCACGGCCCTGCTCGGCCTCCATGCCATCGTCGCCGATGTTGCTGAGCGATCCGACGCCGGCATAGAGCCTTTGGCCGTCAGGGCTCGGCAGCAAGCTCCGGGTCCAATGGCCGCCGGGCTTGAAATCGACCAGCTTGTGGCCGGGCGCGGTGATCCGGCGAGCACCCTCCGAATAAGGGAACACGACCACGCCGTCGGTGTTGCCGACGTAGAACTTGTCGCCCAAGACCGCCATGCCGAAAGGCTGGTTCAGCCCCTCCATGAAGATGTCCCGGGTTTCGGCCACGCCGTCCCCATCCGCGTCGTGCAGGAGGGTGATGCGGTTGGGGCTGGTCCCCATCGCTGCGGCGCGCTTCATCGTGCTGATCATGGCATAGTCGAAGACGCTGTTGGCGGTTCTGGTCTCGTTCGTGGCCTCCGCGACCAACACGTCGCCGCCCGGCAGCACGAGCATCCAGCGCGGGTGCTTGAGGCCGGTGGCGAACGCGTTGACCCGAAGGCCCGGCGCCGCAATTGGCGTCTGCCCTGGACTCCAGCCCCGAGCCGTCGGCATCTTCAGTGTGGGGATGGCGCCCTGCGGCTTTGCCTCCGGAATGGCGGGGACGCTTCCCCAGGCCGGCTCGGGCGCACCATGCTTCAGCCGCCTTACCGCGAGCGCCCCGCCGCCGACCAGCGAAACGCCTCGCGCCACGATACCCGAAAAGTCCAATGCGCCATCCTCCCCAACTGCACGCCCCGGCGGCACACGCACGGTAGCGGAGGCTGCCCGGAGTTGAAACCGCCGGCGTGCAAGGACCGGCTCCCAGTGACGCAGCGTCGGACGCGTTCCGGACGTTCAGAGGCAGCTTGCAAAGTCCCTGAGCGAGCCTGGGTGCGACTAGGAATGCCCATGCAGCCTGGAGCAAGGCCTCACCCTGATTGTCACGCAGCACGATCTCCGTCCGGATCGCCTTACCCGCAGCCTGGGCTAAGGCGGCTGCGCCTGCGTCCCTGGTCCGTTCAACACGGCTTTTCCAGCGCGTCGTCGCGCACCGTCCCACACACTCCAAATTGCCAGGACATACCGGATTGGGGGTAGGTCCTGCAGCTGTAATCCCAATGCCGGCAGCGACCCATCGTTGTCCCGGCGCTGCCGATAGCGCACCCATTACCAATCAGCGACATCACCCCACTGGTGCCAGAACAAGCCGGGCTGTAGCTTCGCCCTCAACCAATATTGCATCGAGGGAACACATGTCCGACCAAACCTATCCCGTGCTCCCCGCCATCGCCGCCCATGCCCACGTGACGGCCGAGCAGCACCGCGCCATGACCGAGCAGGCGCATCGGGACCCCGAGGCGTTCTGGATGGAGCAGTCCCGCCGGGTCGCCTGGATCAAGCCGCCCACCAAGGCGAAGCACACGAGCTTCGAGGGCGACGTCAGCATCAAGTGGTATGAGGACGGCATCATCAACGCCTCCGCCACCTGCCTGGACCGGCATCTGGCCGAGCGCCCCGACCAGGTCGCCATCATCTGGGAAGGCGACGACCCCGGCATGCAGCGGCACGTCACCTATCGCGAGCTGCACGCGGAGGTCTGCCGCTTCGCCAACGCGCTCAAGGGCCTGGGCGTCAAGCGCGGCGACCGGGTGACGATCTACCTGCCGATGGTGGTGGAGGCCGCGGTCGCCATGCTGGCCTGCGCCCGCCTCGGCGCGATCCACGCCATCGTGTTCGGCGGCTTTTCCCCGGACAGCCTGGCCAACCGCATCAGGGACTGCGGCAGCACCCTGCTGATCACCGCCGACGAGGGCCGCCGCGGCGGCCGCAAGGTCGCGCTCAAGGCCAACGCCGACGAGGCGCTGAAAAGCTGCCCGACCATCCAGCACGTCGTCGTCGTGAAGGTCACCGGCGGCAACGTTGCCATGCAGGATGGCCGCGACCTGCGCTACGAAGATCTCCTCGCCAGTGCCAGCCCCGAATGCACCCCCGAGCTGATGGGGGCCGAGGACCCGCTGTTCATCCTCTACACCTCTGGCAGCACCGGACAGCCCAAGGGCGTGCTGCACACCACCGGCGGCTACATGGTCTGGGCCAGCTACACCCATCAGATCGTGTTCGACTACCAGCCCGGCGAAGTTTACTGGTGCACCGCCGACGTCGGCTGGGTCACCGGGCACACCTATATCGTCTATGGACCCCTCGCGAACGGCGCCACCACCCTGATGTTCGAGGGCATCCCCAACTACCCCGACCTCAGCCGGTTCTGGCAGGTGGTGGACAAGCACCAGGTCAACATCTTCTATACCGCGCCCACCGCCATACGCTCCCTGATGGGCGCCGGCGAAGGCCCGGTAAAGGCGACCAGCCGCAAGTCGCTCCGCATCCTGGGCAGCGTCGGCGAGCCGATCAATCCCGAGGCCTGGCTATGGTACTACCGGGTCGTCGGCGACGAGCGCTGCCCGATCGTGGACACCTGGTGGCAGACGGAGACCGGCGGCATCCTGATCTCCCCATTGCCCGGCGCCATACCAGTCAAGCCGGGATCGGCCACCAAGCCACTGCCGGGCATATTCCCGGTGCTGGTGGACGCCGACGGCAAGGTGCTGGACGGCGCCGTCGAGGGTAATCTGTGCATCGCCGATAGCTGGCCCGGCCAGATGCGGACCCTATACGGCGATCACGACCGCTTCGTGCAAACCTACTTCACCACCTTCAAGGGCATGTACTTCACCGGCGACGGCGCACGGCGGGACGAGGACGGCTACTACTGGATCACTGGCCGAGTGGACGATGTGATCAACGTCAGCGGCCACCGCATGGGCACCGCCGAGGTCGAAAGCGCGCTGGTCGCCCACCCCAAGGTCGCCGAGGCCGCTGTCGTCGGCTTCCCGCACGACATCAAGGGCCAGGGCATCTACGCCTACGTCACCCTGAACACCGGCGAGGAGCCGACGGAAGAGCTGCGCAAGGAGCTGGTGGCGTGGGTGCGGCGCGAGATCGGCCCCATCGCCTCGCCGGACGTGATCCAGTGGGCGCCGGGGCTGCCGAAGACCCGGTCGGGCAAGATCATGCGCCGCATCCTGCGCAAGATCGCCGCCAACGAAACGGACGGGCTGGGCGACACCAGCACGCTCGCCGACCCGGGCGTGGTGTCGGACCTGGTGGCGACGCGCGCCGTGTGACCGAACAGCGTGCCCGTGCGTTGAGCCTGAACCTAACTTACGGAGCACCACCATGGAACGACCGCTGGAGATCGCCTTTCACGGCCTGCAAGGTTCGCCCGCCCTGGAAGACGACATACGCGCCCACGTCACCAAGCTGGAGGGGCACTGCAAGGGCCTGGTGTCCTGCCGGGTCACGGTGGAGGCCGGCCCGGGCCGCGGCCAGCCGCACGGCCATGTCTGCGTCCGCATCATGCTGGGCCTGCCAGGCCGCGAACTGATGGTGACGCACGAGCCGCACCACGAAAAGGAAAATCGCCAACACTCTGACGCCTACTCCGCGGTACGCGATGCCTTCCGCGTGGCGGAGCGCCAGGTGCAAGCCGCAAAAGCCTAATCCTTCCCCGTCTCCCTCCGGGCTTGGGTCACGAAGCAGACCAAGGCCGGAGTGAGCAGGAAGCGCCCTCGCCAATTCCGCACCATCCGTCCTACGTTGCGCGCAGCCGCAACCCTGGGGACTACGATGGACTTCCTCTGCTACCTGCACGCCGGCTGGGACCCGCTGGTGCGCCCGGCGGAGTCCACCCGCCCCTGGATGGACGCGACGCCGGAGTCCTTCGCCTATCGGTGCCTGCCGTTGAATATCGCCAATGCGCATGGTTGGGAGATCCTCAGCCCGTGCGACGCCGAGGCGATGTGGACCGGGCAGACCGGCGCCGAGGGCGTGATCGTGCGCAATGCGCCGGGTACGGCGAAGCACAACCAGGCGGTGTCGCTGTTCGGGCAGGGGACGGTGACGTTCCATATCCAGGCGCTGTTCCGCACGCCGCCGGGGTGGGACCTGTTCATCACCGGGTCGCCCAACCGTCCCAAGGACGGGATCATGCCGCTGTCTGGCGTCGTGGAAACCGACTGGTCCCCGTATTCCTTCACCATGAACTGGAAGTTCACCCGGCGGAACCACCGCGTGCGGTTCCAACGCGGGGAGCCTATCTGCTTCGTCTTTCCGGTTCAGCGCGGTGCCCTGGACCGCATGGACCCCAAGGTCGTGGACCTGGAGGACAATCCGGCGCTGTACGCGGACTTCAAGGCATGGAGCCGGTCGCGTGACGAGTTCCAGGCCAACGTTGGCCAGGCGCGCAGCCCGACGGAGCGGTGGCAGAAGCGGTATTACCGCGGCGTCGGCATGGCGGATGAGAAGCCGGTGGCGGACCACCGCACGCGGCTGCGCTTGAAGCCCTTTATCGCCGGGGAGCCGTCGCCGCCGGTGCCCTCGATGACGTTCGATGAGGCTGGGCTGGAGCGGATCGTCGGCGCGGCTGTGGCGGCGGCGCGGGAG
>CAXTOB010000489.1:0-5136 GCA_964245505.1 uncultured Acetobacteraceae bacterium
CCACGGACCTGTCTTCCTACTTGCTGGCGGCTCAGGCGTCGGGGGCGAAGGTGATTGCGCTGGCCAATGCCGGCACCGACACCAGCAACGCGATCAAGCAGGCGGCGGAGTTCGGCATCGGGCGCGACGGCAAGCAGCGGCTGGCCGGGCTGCTGGTGTTCTTGACCGATGTGGACGCGCTGGGCTTGGAGGCGGCGCAGGGATTGGTGCTGACGGAGGCGTTCTATTGGGACCTGAATGACCGGACGCGCGCGTGGAGCAAGCGGTTTGGGGATAGGATGGGCGGGCGGATGCCGACCATGAACCATGCAGGGGTTTATTCCAGCGTGCTGGCGTATCTGCGGGCGGCGCAGGCAGTAGGGGTGCCGGCGCAGGGTGCTCCGTCCGGCGCGGCCGTGGTGGCGCGCATGGAGGCGGCGCCGATTGACGATGCGCTGTTCGGGCCGACGACGATCCGGCGGGACGGCCGGGCAGTGCATGCGATGTATCTGTTCCAGGTGAAGGCGCCGGGGGAGAGCCGGGGGCGATGGGATTATTACAAGACTGTCGCGGTGATACCGGCGGACGGGGCGTTCCGGCCGATGAGCGAGGGCGGCTGTCCGTTGGTGAGGTAGGCTCGACGGAGGCGGGCATGGAGGGGTTGTGCCAAGCGCCACTGCCTTTTGACCCCTGCGGGTTGGCATGGTCCCGGGGCGCTGGGCCGCCCGGCACCGGCCTTTAACGTGCTGTATCGCTGGACCCGGCGGCCCGAGGTTGATCGCCGATTTGGGCGGTCCCAGTCTGGGCGGTCCGGGTCTGGGCGGTCCCAGTCTGGGCGGTCATGGATAGGATGCCGCCGACCGCTAGCGTCACGATGACGCCCAGCGGTACGTACCAGGTGAAGGCCAGCGCGTAGGTGCGGACCACGACGGTCATTACCACGATGGTTGCGAGGAAGGCGGCGATTGCGTCCCGCTCGCGCGCCCGGGGCACCACTAGCCCTAACAAGAAAGCTCCCAGCAGCGCGCCGTAGGTGTAGCCGGCGATCCCCAGGCCCAGCAGGACCACCTGGCCCCTCGTGTCGGTGAACAGGCAGGCGAACCCGGCCATGACGATGGCCCAGGCCAGGGTCAGCAGGCGCGACAGCCGCAGCGCACCCGCGGCGTCCCTCCCGCGCCCGACGGCGTGCCACAGGTCGGCGACGGTGGAGTTGGCCATCGAGTTGAGGGCCGACGAGAGCGAGCCCATGGTAGCCGATAGGATGCCGGCGATCAGCAGGCCGGATAGGCCCGGCGGCAGCTCGTCGAGGATGAAGCGGGGGAACAGGTCGTCGGAGGAGCGCAGGCCCAGCTCGGCGATGGTCTGGCCGCCGAGGTGGACCCACAGCAGCGCGCCAACCAGGGAGAACAGCGCGAATTGCGCCATCACCACGACGGCGCTGCCGATCAGCGCCCGGCGGCCGTCTGCCAGGGTTTGGCAGGCCAGCACGCGCTGCACCATGAGCTGGTCGGTCCCGTGCGAGGCCATGGAGAATATGGCGCCGCCCCCGATGGCGGCGATGGCGTTGAAGGGGCTGGTCAGGATGGGGGCAGATAGGTTGATCACCTGGAACTTGCCGGCCGCGTAGGCCTGGCTAAGGCCGGTCAGCCCGACTTCGCCCAGCAGCACGGCGATGCAGACGCCGGCGCCGCCGAGGTAGAGCGACATCTGGATGGCGTCGGTCCAGATCACGGCGCGGATGCCGCCGACGTAGGTGTAGAGCACCGTCACCAGCGATAGCACGGCGATGATCGCGATGTAGCCGGTCGGTAGGCCGATGGCGTCCAGCAGCAGCTTGATCGGGATGGCGGAGGCGAATAGGCGCACGCCCTCGGCCAGCAGCCGGGTGACTAGGAAAGTGAGGGAGGCGACGGCTTGCAGGCGCGGGCCGAAGCGTAGGCTGAGGTATTGGTAGGCGCTGACCAATTGGCCCTGCATGTAGAGGGGCAGCAGCAGCCAGGCGGCGAGGGAGCGGCCCAGCAGATAGCCGATGGCCAGCTCGACGAAGCCGAATGCGCCGAGGTAGGCGACGCCGGGGACGGAGATGACGGTGAGGGTGCTGGTCTCGGTCGCGACGATTGAGAAGCATATGGCCCACCAGGGCAGGTCCCGCTCGCCGACGAAGTAGGCTGCGGCGCTGGATTGGCGTCCTGACAGGCGTAGGCCGACCGCGGCGATGGCGACCATGTAGATCAGGATGACGCAGAGGTCTAACGGGCGCATGGGGCTTAGTGGTTGGCTCCGGCTGCTGGGGCGTGTCGGGCGGGAGCTGCGGTCATAGGGTTTCCGTTACTTTGCGGAGGCCGCGCGGGGCGTCCGGGTCCTCGCCGCGGGCGATGGCGAGGTGGAGCGCCATGAGCTGGAACGGGAGGATTTCGAGGAGGGGGGACAGCTCCTCCGGCGTGTCTTCGGGGAGAATGCAGTTGGCGCCGGCGGCGGCGCTGCCGACGATGAACAGGTCGGCCCGGGTGCCGCGGACGCGCTGCAGCACCTGGTCCATCGCGGCGCCGGCGATGCCGTTGGGCACTACGGCGAGCACTGGGACGTGCGGGTCCAGCATTGCCAAGGGGCCGTGCAGCAGGTCGGCGCCGGAGAAGGCCTGGGCGGCGACGTAGCTGGTTTCCATCAATTTTAGGGCGGCTTCGCGCGCGGTGGGGTAGGCGTAGCCGCGGCCGATGACCACCATGCGGCTGGCGAAGCGGAGGCGGGCGGCCTCGGCCTGGACTGCCGGGCCGGCGGTTTGCAGGAGGGTTTGGCCGGCGTCGGGAAGTGCTAGGGCGGCATTGCCTGAGCCGCCGCGGAGGTGGTCCATGAGCAGGTAGAGCGCCAGGAGCTGGGCGGTGTAGGATTTGGTTGCTGCGACCGCCTGCTCCGGCCCGGCCATGATGTCTAGGTGCAGGTCTGCGGCTTGGGCCAGCGGCGAGGCGGGGTTGTTGGTGACGGCTAGGGTCAAGCCGCCGCCTCGCCGCCCCGCCTCGATGGTGCGCAGCAGGTCGGGGGAGCCGCCGGACTGGCTGACGGCCACCAGGAGCACGTCGCGCATGTCGGGCTGGGCGCCGTAGGCGGTCATGGTGGAGGGGGATACGAGGCCGGCAGGGCGGCGCAGCATGATCTCGGTGAGGTACTTGGCATATAGCGCGGCGTGGTCGGAGGTGCCTCGGGCCGCGAACAGCAGGAAGCGCGGGTGGGTCGCTGCGATGACGGTTGCGACCGCGGCGATGGTGGCGCGGGCTGCCAGCAGGCGACGCCATACGGCGGGCTGCTCCGCGATTTCTGCCGCCATGCGGGCGCCGGGGGTCGGCAGGGATTGCGATGCTATGGCCACGGGGCAGCTTTCCCGTAAGACCCGCGGGATGCAAGGGGTTCTGCTGATCCTGGCGCGCTTGGGGTGGTATTCGCCATTATGGCTGCGGTTCCGGATGCTTGTTGGCCGGGGCGCCGGTGCTGAACACGTCCGGTTCAAGTAGAGACACCAAACGTGCCTCAACCTTATGTTTTCGTAGGTGTATGTCCGGCCCAAATGGAGCTGTTTGGCCCGGACATGCTCTACGCCGGCTGACTGGCCCGCCTTTGGTTTTGCGCGGCCCGTCACGCAGGTGGCGTGCGGCCGTGCAAGCCGGCTTACGTTTTCTTCGGTGCGCGAACCTTGGAAGGTTTGCTTGGGAGCGGTGAGATGAAGCTGATCAGTGCGACCCCCAGCCCCTATGCCCGGAAAGTGCGCATTGCGCTGGCCGAGAAGGGCATTCCGTTCGAGCTGCAAACGGAGGTGCCGTGGAACGACGATACCAGCCTGCCACAGCATAATCCGCTGGAGAAGCTGCCGGTGCTGATCCTGGATGATGGCTCGACCGTTTGGGAAAGCAGCTACATCCTGGAATGGATCGAACGTAAGCATCCGCAGCCACCGCTGCTGCCGCCGGACGACGACGGGATCTTGGCGCATAAGCGGATGGACGCGCTGGCGACCGGGGTGTGCGATGCGTTCCTGCTGGTGTTCTTTGAGCGGATGCGGCCGGAAGGGCAGCGCAGCCAGCCGTGGATGGCCCGGCAAATGCGTAAGGTGCACGGGGGTGTTGCCGAGATCGCCCGGGTGGTGGGGGATCAGGGCCATGCGGTCCGCGGCGGCTTTGGGATTGCCGATATCGCGGCAGGCAGCGTGCTGGGCTACCTGGAGGTGCGGATGCCTGAGCTGGATTGGCGCGGCACGCATCCGAACCTTGGGCGGTATCTGGACGGGTTGATGCGGCGGCCGTCGTTCCAGGCGACGGTGCCGTTTCCGCAGACGATCACGGGGGCGGTCGTGTGAGGCCGGGCATCAAGGGCGGGGCGGCTATGCCGTTTGCAAGCATGCGGGTTGAAGCAGGACACGAAGCTTACCGTTCTCAACTGCGTTGCCTGACTCACGGCTTGGCCCTTGCGGGGCTGCCGGCGCCCCTGATCCGCCTGAGCCTGGCGGTTTGCTTGGGACTGGGTGTTGCCTGCGTCTTCCTCGTCTTGCGTTGTCGGGTTGTTGACCGGAGACGTTGGAATCTTGATGACCGGGCGAGGCATTCTCTGGCTCCGCTGCTTTGCTGGCTGGCCCAGTGCCGTTGCCTGCCACATCGAAACCATTGCGTGCAGACGTTCGAGGGGCCTTGGTGCGGCACCTCGGCCCGCCCCAGAATCCGCCGTGTCACGCCGCTTCCCATCCGATGGCCCGGCGGAGGAACGCCATGCCGAGTGCTGCGAAGCTGGCCACCTCGGCATTGTCCTTGCCGTAGCCGTGGCCGCCGGCGGCTGGTTCGTAGAATAGTGCGTCGTATCCTAGGGCCTGGAGTTTGGCGGCCATCTTGCGGGCATGGCCGGGGTGGACGCGGTCGTCGCGCCGCGTGGTAGCCAGCAGGATGGGCGGGTAGCGCCGGCCCGGTTCGGCGGCGTGGTAGGCGGACATTGCGCCGAGGAATGCTTCCCAGTCCGGGGAGTCTGGGTCACCGTATTCTGCGACCCAGCTCGCACCGGCCAGCAGCTTGCTGTAGCGGCGCATGTCTATCAGGGGGATGGTGCAGAATAGGGCGCCGAAGCGCTCGGGGTAGCGGGTCAGCATGTTGGCGATCAGCAGGCCGCCGTTGGAGCCGCCCT
>CAXTOB010000490.1:0-5133 GCA_964245505.1 uncultured Acetobacteraceae bacterium
CTATCCCCGGCAGTTGTCGGGCGGGATGCGGATGCGCGTCTCCATCGCCCGCGCCCTGGTGACCGAGCCGGACCTGCTGCTGATGGATGAGCCGTTCGGCGCGCTCGATGAGTTCACCCGCAACAAGCTCGACGAGGACCTGGTGCGGCTGTCGCATGAGCGGCGGCTGACCAACGTGTTCGTTACCCACTCGATCTACGAGGCGGTGTTCCTGTCCACGCGCATCGTCGTCATGGCGGCCAATCCCGGCCGGGTGTTCGGTGAGTTCACGGTGGACGAGCCGCTGCCGCGCGGCGCGGAGTTCCGCGCGTCCGACCGCTTCGCGCTGCTGTGCCGGGACCTTTCGGCGCTGCTGACGAATGCCTCCATCGCGAGCCGCATGCAATGACGTCAACTCCACCCCGTCATTGCAAGCTGCCGCCCTGCTCCCTCTCCCTCCGGGAGAGGGCCGGGGTGAGAGAGGCCACAGGGGCCAATCCCCACCGGGTCGGGAGCAGGTTGCGTCTTCCAACCGGCGAGCCAGGCCCTCCCGGCCTCCCTCACCCTAACCCTCTCCCGGAGGGAGAGGGAGTAGGAATGGCATGATCCGCCCGCTGATCGCGCAGCCCTGGTTCGCCCGCGTCATGGCGCCGCTCGGGGTGGGGCTGCTGGTGCTCGCGGTGTGGCAGTGGTCCTGCGCGCACTGGGAGGTGCCGAAGTATCTGTTCCCCGCCCCGTCCGATATCGCCGCGTCGTTCGCCGACGGCTGGCCGGTGCTGCTGCATGGCCTATGGAGCACGCTGCGGGTCACGCTGCTGGCGTTCGCGGCGTCGGTGATCGTCGGCACGCTGATCTCGTTCCTGTTCGTCCAAAGCCGGCTGCTGGAGCTGAGTCTGCTGCCCTATGCCGTGATCTTGCAGGTGACGCCCATCGTGGCCGTGGCGCCGCTCATCATCATCCTGGTCAAGAACACCGCCGCCGCGCTGACCCTGTGCGCGACGGTGATCGCCATCTTCCCGATCATTTCCAACACCACCATCGGCCTGCGCAGCGTTGATCCCGGGCTTGCGGCATACTTCCGTATGAACAAGGCCGGACGGTTCGCGACCCTGTGGCGGCTCCGCATCCCCGGCGCGCTGCCGTTCTTCCTGGCGGGGCTGCGCATCTCGTCCGGCCTAGCGCTGGTGGGCGCGGTGGTGGCGGAGTTCGTCGCCGGCACCGGGGGCACCAGCGCCGGGCTGGCATACGAAATCCTGCAATCCAGCTTCCAGCTCGATATCCCCCGGATGTTCGCGGCTCTCCTGCTGATCACGGCGACGGGCATCATCCTGTTCGGCCTGATGGTCTGGCTGGAACGCGCGCTGCTGGGGCGCTGGCACGAAAGCACCATGACCGCGGAGCGATAAACCCATGCTGACCACCCAACAGAAGACCCTGCGGAAGTTCTGGTATGCCACCGTGCGGCTGGACGCATTGCAGGACGGACCCATGCCGTTCCGCCTGATGGGCGAGGACATCGTGCTGTTCCTCGGCGCGGACGGGCAGCCGGCGGCGCTGGCCGACCGCTGCTGCCATCGCACCGCCAAGCTGTCGAAAGGCTGGATGGACAACGGCAACATCGTCTGCGGCTATCACGGCTGGACCTACGACCGCACCGGCGCCCTGGTCCGCATCCCGCAGTTTGACCCCGGCACCGTGCTGCCGAAGCACCGGGTTCCGGAGTACCGCTGCACCGCGCGCTACGGCTACGCCTGGGTGGCGCTGGACGAACCGTTGCAGCCGATCCCCGACGTGCCCGAGGACGGCGACCCGGCCTACCGCCGCATCTTCCAGTTCTATGACCAGTGGCAGACCGCGCCGCTACGGCTGATGGAGAACTCGTTCGACAACGCGCACTTCTCGTTCGTCCACAAGGCGACGTTCGGCATGATCAACGCGCCGAAGCCAAAGAAGTATGAGATCGAGGAAACCCCCTACGGCTTCCACGCGACGACGGTCATCGACATCCTGAACCCGCCCGTGGCGCACCAGGTGACGGGCAGCACGGGGGAGATGACGGAGCGGCGGATGCGGAACCACTGGTATCTGCCGTTCTGCCGCCGGCTGGACATGGAGTATCCCAGCGGCATCCGCCACATCATCATCAACTGCGCCACACCGATCGACGACGGCCGCATTCAGCTTGTGCAACTGCTGTATCGCAACGACACCGAGGCCGACTGCCCCGAGCAGAAGCTGATCGAGTGGGACCGCGCGATCATCACCGAAGACCGCGAGGTGCTGGAGAGCACCAGCCCCGACGCGATCCTGAACGTGGACCGCCGCATCGAGCAGCACATGCCCTCCGACCGCCCCGGCATGATCATGCGCCGCCGCCTGCTGGACCTGCTGCGGGAGAACGGCGAGGAGGAGGTGACGCGCGCCTATGCCTGACCCTTCCGCGCCCGACCTGTCCGCGCCCGCCGGCCCCGCGCTGCTGCTGCGCCGCGCCCGGGTGCCGCGCTGCCTGCTGGATGCGCCTGCCGGCAGCGCGGAGCTGCTGGAGTGCGACATCCGCATCGCCGGCGGCGTCATCGCGGAGATCGGCCCGGACCTGGCCCCGGATGGCCCGGCGGTGGACCTGGCGGGCGGCATCGTGTTCCCCGGCTTCGTGGACATGCACACCCACATCGACAAGGGCCACATCTGGCCGCGAGCGCGCAACCCGGACGGCACCCATGGCGGAGCCTTGAGCACGGTGAAGGCCGACCGGGAGGCCAACTGGAGCGCCGAGGACGTGGCCGCCCGCGCCGGGTTCAGCCTACGCTGCGCCTATGCCCATGGGACCGTGGCGCTCCGCACGCACCTGGACAGCGTGGGTGATCAGCTTGAGATATCCTGGCCGGTGTTCAAGCAGTTGCGGGCGGAGTGGGCCGGGCGGATCACCCTGCAAGCCGCCTCCATCGTACCGCTGTCAACCTACGGCACTCCGTTCTGCGAGCGGCTAGCGGACGTGGTGGCGGAGGCCGGTGGGCTGCTGGGCGGGTCCGGCGCATTGGAGCCGGAGGCTGCGGCCTATATTCGCCGCATCTTCGACCTGGCGGTGGACCGGGACCTCGACATCGACCTGCACGTGGACGAGACCGGCGACCCGGCCGCCCACACCCTGCGCCTGATCGCGCAGGAGGCGCTGCGCCGCAACTATGCCGGCCGCGTGACCTGCGGACACTGCTGCAGCCTGGCGGTGGTGGACCCCGCGCAGGCACAGGAGACCATCGCCATGGTGGCCGACGCCGGGCTGTCCGTGGTCAGCCTGCCGATGGTCAACTTGTACCTGCAGGGCCGCCGCGCACCGGAGACCCCGGTGTGGCGCGGTGTGACGCTGCTGCATGAGCTGCGGGCCGCCGGGGTGCGGGTGGCGGTCGCCAGCGACAACACGCGGGACCCGTTCTACGGTTTCGGCGACCTGGACATGGCAGAGGTGTTCCGCGAGGCCGTGCGTATCGGCCACCTCGACATGCCGATCGGCGACTGGCCCGCTGCCGTCACCTCGGTACCCGCGGCGGTGATGGGCGTGCCGGCCGGGCGGGTTCAGCCGGGCGCCCCGGCGGACTTGGTGCTGTTCCAGGCCCGCGCCTACAGCGAGCTGCTGGCCCGCCCACAATCCGACCGGATCGTGCTGCGGGCCGGCCAGCGCATCGACGCCAAGCCGCCACCCTACCGCGAGCTGGACCACTTGTTTCCCGCAGCCGGGATGTAGCCATGGAGCTTCCAGTCCTGGACATGGCCGCGCTGGATCAAGGCCAGGGCATTGCCGCCCTGCACGGAGCCTGCGTGGGCACAGGCTTCTTCTATATCGCCAATCACGGCATTGCGCCTGCGCTGATCGACGCAGCCCTGCACCAAGCCCGGCTGTTCTTTGCCCTGCCGCTGGAGCAGCGAATGGCGGTGTCCCTGGCGCACTCCCGCTACAACCGCGGCTACGAGGCCATGCAAACGCAGCGGCTGGAGCCGGGGACGCCGCCGGACCTCAAGGAGGGGTTCTACATTGGCAACGACCTGCCGGATGACCATCCGCGCGTGCGGGCCGGGTTCTTCAACCAGGGGCCGAACCAGTGGCCCGCCGCGCTGCCCGGCTTCCGCCCCGCGATGGAGGGGTACTTCGATGCGCTGACCGGCCTGTCGGTGCGGCTGATGCACGCCATGGCGGCGTCGCTGGGGTTGGCGCCGGACCACTTCGCCGGGTTCTGCGACGATCCGATGTCCGTGCTTCGCCTGTTGCACTACCCGCCGCAACCGCCCAACCCGCAGCCTGGCGAGAAGGGCTGCGGGGCGCACACCGACTGGGGCTGCCTGACCCTGCTGTGGCAGGACGCGGCGGGCGGGTTGCAGGTGCGGGTGGGCGGAACATGGATCGACGCGCCGCCGGTCCCGGGCACGTTCGTCGTGAACATCGCCGACATGTTCGCGCGCTGGACCAACGACCGCTATCGCTCGACATTGCACCGGGTGGTGAACGTGTCGGGGCGGGACCGCTACTCGATGCCGTTCTTCTTCGAAGGCAACCCGGGCCATCCGGTGACGGTCCTGCCCGGCTGCGTCCCCGCCGGGGAAACGCCGCGGTATGCGCCCACGACGGTTTCGGAGCACCTGGCGGGCATGTACCGGCAGACCTATGCGGCAGGTCCAACGCACATCGCGTGAGGACGCTGGCCGCCCCGTAACTCGCCAGGTCCCGCCAAAAGGACCAGGTTGCCATCAAGTCCGGGGCTGGAACGGCTGCCCCAGCATGGCCGGGCGATGGAGCCGGATGAGGCGGACATCCCGCGAGATCAGCACCAGCACCACCACGGTGCCGATGTAGGGCAGCGCCGACAGCAGCGCCGACGGCACCGGGATGCCTAGCGCCTGCACATACAGCGACAGATACATCAGCGCCCCGAAGAACCACGCCCCGACCAGCAGCCAGACCGGCCGCCAGGCCGAGAACGTCACCAGCGCCACCGCCACCCAGCCGCGCCCCGCCGTCAGGTCCTGCGCCCACAGCGGCGTGTAGGCCAGCGACATGTAGGCGCCCGCCAGCCCCGCCAGCGCCCCCCCGAACAGCACGGCGGCGTAGCGGATCGGCAGCACCGGGTAGCCCAGCGAGTGCGCCGCGCCGTGCGAGTCCCCGAC
>CAXTOB010000491.1:0-5090 GCA_964245505.1 uncultured Acetobacteraceae bacterium
GTTTGGGTTTAGAAGCCGAAGCCTACTCGGCGGCTGTTGCCTCGCTGTAGGTTGCGGAACCTTGCCAGGGCCAGGAGCGGGAAGAACAGGCGGTAGCCGTGGTAGCGTAGGTAGAATACCTTGGGGAAGCCAACGGCGGTGTAGGGTGCTTCGTCCCATTCTCCGTCCTCGCGTTGCGTTTGGGCGAGATAGGCGGCGCCGCGCGCCACCGCCGGGCCGGTTTCGCCGGCGGCCATCAGGCCTAGCAGCGCCCAACTGGTCTGTGATGGGGTGCTGGTGTGGTATTCGCCGCGCGGTGCGGTGTCGTAGCTGTCTTCGTCCTCGCCCCAGCCGCCGTCCTCGCGCTGGTGCGCGAGCAGCCACTCGACGGCGCGGCGGATGGCCGGGTCGTCATGGGATAGGCCGGCGGCGTTCAGCGCGCATAGCACCGACCAGGTGCCGTAGATGTAGTTGGTGCCCCAGCGGCCGAACCAGCTTCCGTCCGGCTCCTGGTCGCGGCGCAGGTATTCGATGGCCCGCGCCATCGCTGGCTCGGTTGCCTCCATCCCGGTCTGCGCCAGGAACGACACGCAGCGGGCCGTCACGTCTGCCGTCGGCGGGTCCAACAGGGCGCCGTGGTCGGCGAAGGGGATGTGGTTGAGGTAGTGGTGGGTGTTGTCGGCGTCGAACGCGCCCCAGCCGCCGTTGGCGCTCTGCATCCCGAGCACCCATTCGCGGGCCTTAGCGATGCTTTCGGTGTGGGCCGGGTCGCCGTTGCGATGCAGCAGCATGCCGACGACGGCGGTGTCGTCCACGTCGGGGTAGTGGGCGTTCTCGTATTGGAAGGCCCAGCCGCCGGGCGTCGCGTCTGGGCGGGTGTCGGCCCAGTCGCCGCGCAGGTCCGTCACCTGGCGGTCCACCAGCCAGGCACAGGCGGCGTCTATGGCTGGGGTTGCCGCACCCTCGGCCTCCGCCACCGCGTGTCCGGCGAGGCTGGTGTCCCAGATGGGCGATAGGCATGGCTGGCAGTAGGCTTCGACGTCGGTGACCACCAGCAGCTTCTGCACGGCGCCCCAGGCGGTGGCGGCTAGGGGATGGTCGGCTCCGTGGCCCAGGGCGTCGAACATCATGACGGTGTTGGCCATCGCCGGGTAGATGGCGCCTAGGCCGTCCTCGCCATTCAGGCGTTCGGTGACGAAGGAGACTGCTTCCTCGATGGCGCGGGTGCGGACGCCGGCGGGGAAGGCGGGCTCGGCGACCCGGACCACGCCGTCGATCGCCTTGAACACATGGCCCCAGCCGCTGCGGTAGGGGCCGCGTATCCAGTCGCGCACGTCCTCGGGCGGGATGCGGAACAGCTCTGGGATCTCGATGCCGCGCGGGTTGCGGGCGCGGGGGTGCAAAGCCATCAGCACCAGCAGCGGCACCATGACGGTGCGGGACCAGTAGGACACCTTGGACAGGTGGAACGGGAACCAGCGCGGCAGGTGCATGATCTCGACCGGCATGGCCGGGACGGCGCGCCAGGGTACTTGGCCGAACAGGGCGAGTTGGATGCGGGTGAAGACGTTGGTGCGCTCGGCGCCGCCGGCTGCCAGGATGGCGTCGCGGGCGCGGGCCATGTGCGGTGCGTCGGTCGAGTCGCCGATGGCCTTTAGGGCGTAGTAGGCCTTGACGCTGGCGGACAGGTTGAAGACGCCGCCGTGGAACAGCGGCCAGCCGCCGTGCTCGCCCTGGATACGTCGGAGGTAGATGCCGATCTTGGCCTGCAGCGCCGGGTTGATGCGGTCGAGGTAGTGTTCCAGCAGGATGTATTCGGCGGGGATGGTGGCGTCGGCTTCCAGCTCGAACACCCAGTGTCCGTCGGCCTGCTGCCGGTTGCCCAGCGCGGCGGCGGCACGGGCGATGGAGTCCTCCAGCAGATCCTCGGAAAGAGTGTCGGGAGTGCGAGGCAATGAAGCGGCGCCGTAGCGTGTGGGACGTGTCAGGGTCTCGCTCGGCATTTCGGTTTTGCTACGCCTACTTGGGTAAACAGGGATGCTGCAGTGCAACCGGACCTGATTGCACCTTCAATCGTCGCTGGCAAACCGGTCGCTGTCCAATCTCCGGCCAAGGCCAAGTTGCCCAGCGCCGTTTGGGCTGGCGGGCGTCGTCGGTCCTGATCGGGAGTGGCGGCGAAGGTCGCCCGCTTTTCCCTTACCACGCGCCAGGGGGGCATGGGTTCTGACAGTCCTGTCACCGCTCTGACATCCGCCCACACCTGTGTCGCCAAGGCAACAGGTGTCAGATCAACCCAGCGGTTGCCAGCGCTGATGGTTACGCTGACGACACCGGTTTTCACGAATACCCATTCGGCCGTGCCGCCGATCAGGCCGGTGAAGCCGGCTTCACCCGGGTCGGCGTTGCAGCGATAATGCACGTTTAGAATGGCCTCGAAGCGGTCCGGCCCCTCCAAGCCGGGCAGCAGCCCGGCGGCGACCGGGGCGGGGACGGCCAGCACCACGCCTTCATCGTACGCTACCGGACGATCGTTCACGGCAGTTATCCGTCCGTTAGCCTGTTGCAAACGAGCAACACGGCTGCCGAGCAGGACATTGCTGCCATGTGCCTGCAGCCAGGCGACGGCGGGGTCTATGAAGCTCTCGGACAAACCTTCCTTGGGAAAGGCTGGGACGCAGGCGCCGCCGCCGAGGGCCAGGCTCTCGTTGACGACGGCGCCGAGCAGGGCGGCGCTGGCGGTTTCGGGGGGTGTGTTCAGGGCGGCGATGGCCAGCGGCTCCAGCAGGCGGCGATAGAGTTCGCCGGTGTGCAGGGTTCCGGCGACGGTGGCGTCCGGGCCGCCGCGGGATAGCGCCAGCACCGGCAGGAACTCGCGCAGGCGGGCGCCGGGCACGCGCCGGTTTCGGCTGAATAGCCACCAGGGGATGCGGCCTTGGTTGGGGCGGACGGTCCAGCGCTCACCGGTGGAGACGTCCATGAATGGGAACACCGGCGCGCCTGGGCCGCCCATCGTTGCGCGGGCGCCGACGCGGTCCAGGAAGGCGTAGGCAGCCCTGTTGCCGGACAGCAACAGGTGGTTGCCATTGTCCAGGCGGCAGCCGAGTTCGCGGTCGAAGTAGGAGCGGCAGCGTCCGCCGGCGGCTGGGCCGGCCTCGTGGACGGTGACGGCGATGCCCGATTCGACAAGCTCCATCGCGGCGGACAGTCCGGCCAGGCCGGCGCCGATCACGTGGACATGCTGAACCTTCATCGTGCGTAACGTAGGGCGATCAGCAGCTTTTGCCACCTTGGCACGCGGACGGGCAGGTCCAGCCGGGTCCAGCCGCGGCGCTCCAGCCGGTGCAGGAGGGCGTCGTAGGCTGCGCTCATGAGGCGGGCCGGGCGCATGGCTGTGGGGGAGCATAGGCGCATGGCGGCGTGGGCGGCGTCGAAGTGGCCGCGTGCTTCTGCTGCTACACGGGCGCAAACGCTGGCGGAGGCCGGGTGGTGCAGGGCATCGGGCGTTGCGGGGATGCCGGCTTGTTCCAGCCACTCGCGCGGCAGGTATAGCCGGCCGCGCCCGGCGTCCTCGGCTACGTCGCGCAGGATGTTGGTCAACTGCAGCGCTCGGCCGAGGTGCCAGGCGACCCGGTCGGCGTCTGGCGAGGAGTCGCCGAAGGCTCGGACGGATAGGCGGCCCACGGCGGCGGCTACGCGGTCGCAATAAAGGTCGAGGGTGGCCAGGTCTGGGGCGATAATGGCGTCGGTGTCCATCGCCATCCCGTCGATCACGGCAATGAAGTCTTCCTGGCGTAGGGCATAGGTGCGTATGGCTGGCAGAAGTACTCGGGTTACGGCGTCGTCGGCTTGCCCGGCATAGAGGGCTGCGATCCGGGCACGCCAGGCTGCCAGGCCTGCGAGCTTGTCTGGTACTGGGCCTGGCTCGTCGGCTACGTCGTCCACGATGCGGCAGAAGGCATAGACCGCATACATTGCGGCCCGCCGGTCTGGCGGCAGGACCTTCATGCCCCGGTAGAACGAGGTTCCGGCGCGTCTCACCAGGGTCTCGACCTGCTGCAGGTCGCCGGGGGCGGCGCCTAGGGCGGTTGCTGGAGCTGTTGGTTGGGCGGTTTGTTGGGTCGTTCCCATGGCGGTCATCGCAGGAACCGGGCCGCGGCCAGCAGGCTGCCGGCTACGTCGGTTTTCCGTAGCTTGACGCGGGTGGCGACGGGGTCGCCGTTCCGCAGGCGCCGGGCTAGGCGGCGGGATAGGCCGAGGATCACCGCGACCTCCAGGCGCAGGCGCCGGTCGCGCACCTGGAGCGGCAGGGCGGTGGCGGCTTCGTGCAGATGGTCCACCTCGTCCAGCAGGCGGGTGAATACCTGGCGCAATCCGAGCGTTTCCCGTGGACCCTGGAGGTCGGCGACATGCGCGCCGGCCTGATCCAGCGCGTCGGCGGGGAGGTAGCAGCGGTCTAGCGCGTTCAAGTCCTTGGAGCCGTCCTGCAGGTGGTTCAGTATCTGCAGCGCGGCGCATAGGGGGTCGGAGGGGGCGTAGGTCGCTGGGTCCTCTCCATGCAGGTCCAGCACGTGGCGGCCGACCGGCATCGCGGATAGGCGGCAGTAGTCGTGCAGCTCCTGCCAGGTGGCGTAGCGGTGCTTGGAGGCGTCTTGGCGGAAGGCTGCCAGCAGGTCCAGCGAGTGCTGGGGGGTGACATCGGTCTCGGCTAGGCTGGTGCGCAGGGCGGCGGCGCTTGGCGACCCGCTGTCCGCCGTGCCGGTTAGCACTGCCTCCATGCGATCTAGGCGGCGCAGCTTGTCCGGGGCGGGTAGGTCGGGGCTGTCGGCGATGTCGTCGGCGTTGCGGGCGAAGGCGTAGAAGGCGTGGACGTGCGGACGCAGCGCCGGGCGGATCAGGGCGGAGCCGACTGGGAAGTTCTCGTCGGTGCGGCTTTTGCCGGACCAGGTTTCGACGGAGTCTAGGGTGGTCATGGTTCCTCTCCTTTTGGGAGAGGGTTGGGGTTAGAGAAGCCGCCAGCACCGGACCTGAACCTGGGATAGCGCCGGTTAGGGCTGCCATGGGGGAGGGTGGTCCTTGTGGCCTTTCCCTCACCCCGGCCCTCTCCCGGAGGG
>CAXTOB010000492.1:0-5089 GCA_964245505.1 uncultured Acetobacteraceae bacterium
CATCTCCGCCGCCTGTTCCGCGCCGGGCACGCGGGGCCGGACGGCGCGGAACAGGCGGCGGAGATGCGGCCAAAGTCCCTCCGGCGCGGTTTGCAGCACCAGGACCAGCAAGACGCCGAACACGATGCCCTCGTAGTTGCCGCCCTGGCCCAGCAGCAGCGGCAGCACGTCCTGGAGGGCGTCCTGCACCACGGTCACCAGCCCGGCACCCAGCAGCGCGCCCCAGACCGAACCGGCGCCGCCCAGCACTGCCATCAGCAAGTAGTCTATGCCCGCCGATAAGCCGAACGGCGTCGGGTTTACGCTCCGCTGCATGTGGGCATACAGCCATCCCGCCAACCCGGCGAGCACCGCGGCGTAGGTGAAGGCCAGCATCCGCGTGCCCGGCAGGTTCACTCCGAAGCTAGCCGCCGCCGCCGCGCCGCCGCGCAACGCACGGATCGCCCGGCCGACCCGGCTGTCCATCAGGTTGCGGGTCAGCAGCAGCACAGCCGCCACGGCCACCCACACCACGACGAAGTATGCCCGGCTGCCAGTCAGCGCGAGGCCGCCGGCCCGTAAGGGCGGAATGCCGCTGATGCCGTCGTTGCGCCCGACCAGGTCAAGGTTGCCGAACCAGTAATAGAAGCTGACCGCCCAGGCGATGGTGCCCAGGGCCAGATAATGTCCAGACAGCCGCAGCGTCACCGCCCCGATCAGCAATGCCGCGAGGCCGCTCGCTCCCATCGCCATCGGCAGCGTCAGCCACGGCGACCAACCGGCCTGCGTCGTCAGCAGCGCCGTCGCATAGGCGCCGAACCCCATAAACGTCGCCTGTCCGAACGAGGTCATGCCGCCATAGCCCGTCAGCACCACAAGGCCGATGGCGACAATGCTGGCGAGGCCGGCGTAGTTGGCCAGCGTGATCCAGAAGTCCGGCACTCCGGGGATGACGGGCACCGCGAGCCAGAGGGCCAGCAGCAGGACGGGCAGGGCGCGGGTCATGCGGGATGGCCGGATGAAAGGCTGCTTGCTCCCTCTTCCTTCGGGCCTGCGGCGGTCACACTTATCGGGAACGACTTCTGCGGGATTTTCTCAGGCGTTGTATGCGAAATCGAGAGCCGCAATCCTGGAGCAGCCCCCAGAATGCCGGCATTGCCGGACCTTCTGCCGGCCGGTTTCGCCTCCATGAAGTCGTAGGGCGCTGGAAACATCTAGTATCTCTTCAGAGAGGTTTTGACGGGTTGCGCGCTGCCTGGCTGCCTGGTGCCAATGCCCGGTGGGTTCGCGTCCTCCCTCCCCGATGGACGGCTCATGATGGGGAGCGGCTGTTCCGCTTCGGGTTGGACCGAGCATGTAAGCTGACATAGACGCGAGGTCTCATATCTTGCAGCTTGAGCGATGTCTTCGGAGGCCGTCATGCTCGCACCCTCGCCGCCGCTTCGGATCGCTATCCTCGGCGCCGGGAAGATAGGCAGCACATTCGCCTTTCAGTTGGCTCGGACTGGCGGTCACGACGTCACCGCCATCGCGCGGCCGGGATCCGCCCGGCTGCAGCAGCTAGAACACGACGGCGCGATCATCGACGTCAAGGGTGAACGGGCCACTGTCCGTGTCGCCAGCACGCTCGACGAGCAGACACCATACGACCTGGTCATCGTTACGTTGCTGTCCCACCAGATGGGCGCATTGCTGCCTGCCCTGCAGCGCAGTGCCGCCAGGTGCATCCAGTTCATGTTCAATACCTTTCAACCAGAGCGGCTGCAGGAGGCAATCGGCGGGGAGCGATGCGCGTTCGGCATGCCGTTCGTCCAGGCGATGCTGACCATTGATGGCAGGCTCAAGGCCACCATCGGTGCGGCCGGTCAGAAAACCATCATGAGCCAGCAGCGCTGGGTCAACGTGTTCAATGCGGCCGGCCTGCCTGCCGTTTTGGAACGCGACATGCCGCTCTGGCTGCGCTGCCACGTTCCGCTGTGCGTGGCGTTCGAAAGCGTCTCGGTAGCCGGCGAGCGGCGCGGAGGCGGCGCTTCATGGGGTGAAGCGCTCGTCCTGGCGCGCGGTGTTCACGCCAGCTTCGGGCTTATCAAGGGACTGGGGTATGATGTCTATCCCAGGGCAAAGAAGCTGATCGCCGGCAGTCCGACCACGATCGTGGCGGCCATGCTCTGGTCCATGTCGCGCATCCGCTCGTTCCGCGAATTGCTGGCGACGGGTAAGGCCGAATGCTGCGCCCTGGTTGACGTCATGGCGGCGGCTGCACCGCTTGCGAACCCGGCCGTCATCGTGTCCGATATTCAGGCGATGAGGCCGTCGTAAAACGTGGTTTCGACGAGGACCGGACTGCCAGACGGCTCGGCTTGGAACGGTCCGCTATTGGTGCGCGTACAGTGAGCTACTAAAGCGGTTTGCGTCCGGACCGGACGCAAACCGCTTTAGGTTTTTCGTTTGCGAGCAGATACTTGCAGCTTCATGTCCGGCCGCTTCGCGCCGGACCCGGCTGCAAACTGCTCTAGCGACCGGCTTGGGCCGAGTCCAGCCGTCGCTCAACCCACCAAAACTTCTGAGCAGAGGTGCTAGGTAAGTTCATTCCGGACAAGTGTCACCGCCGTCGCCCGGAGGGAGAGGGACAAGAGTTACGGTATCTTTGACGTTCCCAGGAGCACCTTTGGCCGCGACGCCTTTTCGGTAATGCCGCTGACGCCCTCGCGGCGCTGCAGCTCGGCCCAGACTTCAGCCGGCTGCACCCCGGCCGCCACCCACATCACCAGCAGGTGATACAGCACGTCGGCGCTTTCGCCGACCAAGGCGGTGCGGTTGCCGGCTACGGCCTCGATCAGGCACTCCACCGCTTCCTCGCCGAACTTCTGCGCGACCTTGGCCGTGCCGCGCTGCAGCAGGCGGGCGGAGTGGCTGACGGTGGGATCAGCCGAGCGACGCTCCATTACCACGGACCATAACCGGTCCAGCACGTCTGCCGAGGCGCCGGACACATGCACCTGCGGCAGCAGCGCCTTCTGCGCGGCCTTGAGGGACGACTTGGCCATAGTTTTAGGCAGCGCCTTCCGGGTCATCTTGGCTGTCGCCAGCTTTACCGTCTTCGGCATCGCTAGGCTGCCATCCCGATGGGCCGGCCGGGCAGCCGTATCGGCAGGCCGGCGTCGTGCAGCGCCGCCTTGACCTGGGGTATGGTAAAAGTGCCGAAGTGGAACACGCTGGCCGCCAGCAGCCCGGTCGCCCCGGCTGCCGCGCCATCCACGAAGTGCTGCAGCGTGCCGACGCCGCCCGATGCGATCACCGGCACCCGCACCGCGCCGCACACGGCCCGCAGCAGGTCGCCGTCGAAGCCATGCCCGGTGCCGTCACGGTCCATGCTGGTCAGCAGGATCTCACCCGCCCCAAGCTCGGCCGCCTGCCGGCACCAGGCGACGGCGTCGAGGCCCGTGGGGGTGCGTCCACCATGGGTGAACACTTCCCAGCGTCCAGGGCTGGATTGCCGGGCGTCCACGGCGACGACGACGCACTGGCTGCCGAACTTCTCCGCCCCCTCCCGCACCAGGTCCGGGCGGGCAACGGCGGCGCTGTTCATGCTGCACTTGTCGGCGCCGGCGAGCAGCAGGCGGCGCATGTCCTCGGTGGTGCGGACGCCGCCGCCGACCGTCAACGGCAGGAAGATGCGGGCGGCGGTACGAGACACGACGTCCAGGATGGTGTCTCGGTTTTCGTGGCTGGCGGTGATGTCGAGGAACGTCAGCTCATCGGCGCCGGCGGCGTCATAGACAGCCGCCTGCTCCACCGGGTCCCCGGCGTCACGCAAGGAGACGAAGTTGACGCCTTTCACGACCCGGCCGTCCCTGACGTCTAGGCATGGAATGATTCGCAGCTTGAGCATAGGGACCATAATCGCCACTCGCGCCGGGGTTGCAAGGTACTCGGGACGCATGGCTTCAAACTGACTGGCCAACCGATACTTTGACACGACTTTTGCCTTCATGCTGCCGACACCCATGCCGGAGCCTGCGCCACTTACCATGCTCGGCGCCGGCCCTTCTTGTAGCACAAGTGCGACGCCGCTTAACCTGACGGCAATGCTTGAGTCATGTGCTGCGGCCTCGCCTGCATCGCCTGACCTCTCCCTCAATAAGGACAGGCTGACGCGAAACGCGGGATGCCGCTTTCGATGCACTGGCCGGGATGAGGCTGGCTGCCGGCTGCGGCGCTACCGGCCCAGATGCGTGTCGAAGAAGGCGGCGATCTCGCCCATGGCCTCCTGTACCTCGGGGATGCGGTCGTCGCGATAGAACTGGGCGTGCGACTGCGCCTCGAACACCTGCAGCCTGGTGTCCACGCCGGCCTGACGAAGCTTCTGGTTGACGCGGACGGTGTTGCTCAGCAGCAGGTCGCGGGTGCCGCTGGTCAGGATGGCAGGCGGGAAGCCGTGCAGGTCGCCATACAAGGGGGACAGCATCGGGTCGGCGAGGTCGTGCCCTTGGGCGTAGAACCGGGTTGCAGCGTCGCAGAAGCCGTCCGGGGAGACTAGGACGTTATCCACTAAGGCGTTGGTTTGGAAGGTGTCGCCCTGCTTGGTCACGTCGGACATGGGCGTGCCTGGGGCGATGGCGCCGGGCATAGGAATGCTTTCCGCCTTGGCGCGCAGCATCATTTCGAGCGTCAGTGCGCCACCGGCCGAGCTGCCGAACACGCCGACGTTGCCCGGCGGCACCATGCCGACCGCGGCCTTGTAAACGGTTACCGCGTCGTCCAGGGCCGCGGGGAAGTAGGCTTCGGGCGGCATGCGGTAGTCCACCGAGATCACCTTCATGTGGCCGAAGCCAGCCAGCATCAACGCCTCGGGCAAGGCGGTCAGGCGCGGGTTCAGCACGTAGCAGCCGCCGTGGACGTGCACGAGCAGCCGGTTGCGGTTGCCTGCCGGAATGTTGTCGGGGGTGAGGGTGTAAACGCGCACGCCGGCGATGGTGGACGGCTCGATGTGCACGTGCAGGCGTTCGGCCATTGGCGCAACCTGAGGGGCGGCGGCGGCCTCAATCGTCTTGACGAGTTCGGTCCAACCCTCGGGCGTGGTGGGGGGATGGTCCCAGTTGGTGCGGAG
>CAXTOB010000493.1:0-5087 GCA_964245505.1 uncultured Acetobacteraceae bacterium
CCAGTTCGTTCCGCGGCAGGCTGTCGACGCGGGCACGATGCAGGTGTTTCAGACGTTGGCGCCAGGCCTGAAAAAACGGTAGCCGCTGGCCCGTTTCATGGCGGAGCAACACCTGGCGTCACCGGACATGCCCAATCGGTATCCTGCAGCGCAAGCGACAGGGGCGCTCGGTGTGTTGTGGTGGCGCCTGCAATCCACGGCGGACAACTGCCTGCCACGAGCGGTGGGCGTCCGAAGCGCGTACCAGCGCGTGCTTGCTTATGGCGTCTCCGCACCAGACAGCTTGTCGTGCAGGACATCCAGGGCCTCCGCGGCCGCCTGGATCCGTTCCGGATCGCCTGATGCCTGTGCGAGGGACAAGCGTTGCTCCATGAAGCCCAGGGCTTCCGTATGTCGCCCGCCCTCGTAGGCCAGCACGCCGAGCTGGAAAAGCGACTGGTCCGCCATCTCCGCATTCCCGGCCTTTTGGGCGTCGACGAGCAGGCTTTCCAGTCCGGCTCGTGCCGCGGCGGTGTCGCCAAGTTCATATTCGTTCTGGGCAAGGTTCATGCGCACCGTGAACGTCTTCGGATCGCCCGGCGGAAGCAGCGTCGCAGCTTCGGCCAGGATCGCCCGATTGATTTCCCGTGCTTCGCCGAACTGCTTGGTCTCGTGCAGGCAGAAGGCGAGATGCTGCCGGGTGCCGAGCTGCGCGAGCTTGCTGACGCTGTTCTGCGCCATCAAGGGCAGCACCGCACGGTAATGCGGAATCGCAGCCTCACAGCGCCCGAGTCGCTGGTTTTGCCGTGCGATGGCGTAATGCAGCGACTCCTTGTCGCCAAGGTCGAGAAAGGCTTGCACGGCCTCGATGCGGAGCGCTTCCTCCCCGTGCCGGATCGAATCCTCCGTCCGCTCGCCTTTGTTCTCCACAAACGAGCGCAGTTGCAGCACCCGGCCGCGCTCCGCACTGTCGGGTGCCGTGAGGGGCTCGATCCCGTCCAGTTCGCCCAGCACGGCACGCACGCTGAACCTGGCCTCGGGATCGAGCACCATGGTGTGGATCGCCAACAAGCGGCTCGCAACCTGACTGTCTGCCGCAGGGCTGTCGGTCGCAGCGACACGTTTGCCGAACAACGGAAGAGATACGAATAGAAGCAAGGCCCGCCGCAGCGTGTTCATGACTCACCTGATCGGAGCAAGGTATGACGAGGCTACGATGCCAGGGGTGCTTGCAACAGTCGGTTCCTGACCCATTCAGTTGCGGCGTCTGACGCAGTCCACGACCGCCGCTGCCGACCCAAAAGTCAACGCCGGCGCCTTGATCATCGCCTGAACGGCGCATCGAGTTCGTCAGGCGCGAAGGCGATTGTCGAGGTTGGGCCGCTGTCGTCAAGGATTTTACGCGCGATCAGACGGTTTGTCGGGGCGAGCACGCTGAAGTGGTTCGATCCGGCTACGGGATAAAAGTGGATCAGCGGATTTTGCGTTGCGTGCTGGAGGCTGCGCAGGTCGCCGAGGTTGCTGACCGGGCCTGACGCGCCCTCGAACACGTGCAGCGGCGCCTGCACCGAGTCGAGCCACGCAACCGGGCGGCTCAGTGCCATTTCGCGCTTATTCGTGGGATCGAGAGGCACGTCCTCAGCTTGATACTCGGCCGGATCGGCAACCGGGCCGAACGCAAATGCTGCCCGGAAGCGGGACGAGCTCTCGGCCACGAGCAGCACGAGCGTTGCACCCGTGCTGTGCCCGCCGAGGTAGATGCGTTGCGGGTCGATGCCGGGCTGAGCGGCAAGCCAATCGGCAGCGGCGAGCACGTCGTCGACCTCGCCGAAAAAGCCCTCTCGGTGCCCGGGGTTGTTGTTGCCGCCGCGCAGCGACGGATAGAGCGTCACGATGCCGGCCTCACGGTATTGGCGGGCGGTTTGGTCGTTCCCGGGCGGGTCCACGTTCCAGACGCTGCCGTCAATCGTGTTCACATCGCCACCGGTGAGCCAGATCATGGCTGGGTGGCGGCGCCTATCCGCGGGCACGGCGCTGAGCAGGGCGGCAAGCGGGCCGACGGTCGAGGGATAGTGCACAAGCCGTCCCTGCTTCGCCATAGGCGAGGGCACAGGCTCACCCAGTCCACGATCCTCATGGAAGGTCGTTGCAAAGCCCTTGCGCGCGTCGGCGAGCGGCGTCTGCGCCAATGCCGCCCTGCCGGAAAGCATTCCTGCACCCAGGCCGGCGAGGACCAGTGCAGCCGCGCATCGCGTTAGGGTGTATCTCAAAAATTGCCTGCTCATCGCGTGTCCCACACCTGTCGGGCGCCGTCAGTTTACCGCCTGCACCATGGTCCGGCGATGCTTCCTGACCGGCGGATGTCCGCTTGCCACTATCCATCTCGGTTACCCGATAGACCGACGGCGATGTCAGCTTCCGCATTGCGGCGCTCGTGCCGGTAGTGACTACCATGAGCGCCAAGCCGACAGGGGGTTGGCGGCCTTGGCCGATACCGGACAGTCCGATCTGGAGCAGTTGATATGGAAAAGCGGACCTTGCTCCGGCGTGTGAGGACCAGAAGGTTTGCCGAGCCTGCCATCGCCCAGTACTTCGGCCGCAAAGCGCGCCAGCAGGGACGGCGAGATGCGCCGGACTGGTGCGGAAGCATTTCGTCGCCTGCCATCTCCGCCATCCCAGCTGCCGTGCCAGGCATCGTGGCCACGGGCCCGTCGGCTTTCCAATCACCTTGATCCTTCGATCCTAGCGATGGGCACGGTGGTCCAACTAGCGTGGCAGGCCGCAAGCTGGCTGCCTCCATCGCTGATTGGCGGATTGTGAGCGGCACCATCGGGGATCGCGATCAGGCGCTAGACCAACATACAATGCCCATGCACAATAGACATATCTGCTATGTGAGGGTTCATAGATGCGTCGTAGGCAGGTTTTGACGAGCGGGGCCGCCCTTGCTGGCACGACACTGCTGTGTCCGGCGCTGGCCACCACGCCAGCCAACACGATCCGGTTCGTGCCCCAGGCCGATCTGTCCAGCATCGACCCAGTTTGGACCACGGCGACCGTCGCTTTCAATCATGGCACGATGGTCTATGACTCGCTTTACGGCATCGACGCCTCGCTGACGCCGCAGCCGCAGATGGTGCGGGGCCATGAGATCAGTGACGACAAGCTGACCTGGATCTTTACCCTACGGGACGGGCTGCTGTTCCACGACAACGAGCCGGTTCGGGCGATCGACTGCGTCGCATCCATCAAGCGCTGGGGTGCGCGCAAGGGGTTCGGCCAGAAGCTGCTGTCTCTAACGGACGAGATCAAACCGCTGGACGACAAGCGCTTCCAGATCAAGCTCAAGACACCGTTCCCGCTGATGACCTTCGCGCTGGGCGGCCCGGATATCTGCATGATCATGCCGCAGCGCTCGGCGGAGGTGGATCCGTTCAAGCAGATCAGCGATGCCACCGGCAGCGGCCCGTTCCGCTTCCTGCCCGGCGAGCGGGTGTCGGGTTCACTCTATGCCTATGCCAAGTTCGACAAGTACGTGCCACGCAAGGAGCCACCTTCGTATTGGTCCGGCAGCAAGCAGGTGTATGTCGACCGGGTGGAATGGCGGATCACGCCGGACTTCGCCACTGCCGCCAATGCGATCACGCAGGGCGAGGTAGACTGGGTGGAGAGCCCGCTGTTCGACCTGTTGCCCATGCTGCGCCAGGCGCCGGGTGTACGCGTCGTCGCCATCGACCCGCTGTTCGCGCCGGCGGTGATCGCGCTGAACCACACGCAGCCGCCGTTCGATAACGAGAAAATCCGCCAAGCCATTCTGATGGTGGTCGACCAGAAAGAGTTCATGACTGCCGTGGTCGGAGACCAGACCAAGCTGATGGATGTTCCGATGGGCATCTTCACGCCGCACACGCCGATGGCCAACGACACCGACATGCAGGTGTTCACCGGCAAGCGCGACGTGGCAGGGGCCAAGAGGATGGTCGCCGAAAGCGGCTACAAGGGCGAGAAGGTGGTGCTCATGTCACCCTCCGACCAGCCGGCGCTGGTGCCGATGGTGCAGGTGACGCAGAGCCTGTTCCAGGAGATCGGGTTGAACGTCGATTTCCAGAGCATGGATTGGGGCACGCTGGTGGGGCGGCGCGCCCTGGACAAGCCGTCGGCCGAGGGTGGCTGGAACTCGTTCTGCACCTCGTGGAACGGCATCACCATGTCCAATCCCGGGAGCCATTTCCCGCTGCGCGGCAATGGCAAGGGGGGCTGGTTCGGTTGGCCGGTCAGTCCGACGCTGGAGGGATTGCGCGACCAATGGTTTGCCGCCGATGGGGAGACCGCGCAGAAGAAGATCTGCGATCAGATGCAGGAAGTGGCGTTCAAGGAAGTGCCTTACGTCCCGATTGGCTCCTACCAAATGTCCTCGGCCCTGCGCAGCTCGATCACTGATGAGGTGCACGCAGGCAATACGTCCTTCTGGGGGGCCAAGAAGTCGTAGCTCGCGTAGGAAGTCAGGTCCATCGACGCCCGGACATGGGCGTGCCGAACGGTGCAGCGACTCGCTAGCGCTTGATTTGATCGTCCTCGTGGCTTGGTCGACCTTCGCTTGATCGACATGCGGGCGTGTGTCGGCACGGGAACGAAGTTACTTTGCCAGTGCACCATGGATGGCGCAGGCTGGCCGTCAGTTCCAATCGGGAGGGATGCACCGATGTCAGGTCCATTCGAGTTGGCGCAACCGCTTCCGGGTGCCACTTTTGGCGGAACACTTCGCTCGGCCGGTCAGTCCGGCGCCGAGACTCTCGTGAGGGCCGCCGAGGCCGACCCCGAAATCCTGCCGGACGCCCTTGCCCGGTGTCACGGCCTGATGCTCCTGCCCGGGATGGAGGGCTTGGCCGACGACCCTGGCCTGCTGCTCCGCCTGAGCCGCGTCTTTGGTCCCGAGGTCGAGGACTACCAGCACACCGGCATGGCCAAGAACATGATCCATCCGACCGTGCCCGAAATCTTCGTCGTCTCGAACGTCCCTCCGGTCAGCCGCCAGCCCCCGGCCATGCCCGACCCGCCGCGCACCGAGGACGGTAAGCTGCCCACGCGATACCCGCACCGGCATGGAT
>CAXTOB010000494.1:0-973 GCA_964245505.1 uncultured Acetobacteraceae bacterium
GCTCCAGCACGGCGCGGTCCTGGCTGCCCGCGCCGTGCTGGAGCGGCGCATCCCGGGGCACACGCCCGAGTCCCTGCTGTCGTTCGCCCGCCCGGCCTACACCACGGCCGTCCAAACCCGGCGCGTGCTGGAGCGGTGCGGCCTGATAGACCTTGCCCTGCGCGAGAGCGCCGCCGCCGCACGGCTGATGACGCTTGATGCCCTGGTGGACCTGGCGCCGGAGCTGGAGCTGGAGCTGCTCGCCGCCATAGCGGCGCCGTCCGGCGACCCCGCGGCGCGGGTGGACGTGCCGCCGGACCGCATGATCGCGCGGATGGCCGGGCCGTTCACCCGCGCCGTGGAGGAGGGGCGGATGAGCGAAGCGGCACGGCTGGCGCGGTTCCTCACCGATCTCGACGCGATCGTGGCCGCCCCACACCGCAGCCCAGTCACGATGATCCTGCTGCTGTTCCGCCTGGGCCTGCTGCGCCTGCACCTGCAGGACCGGGCGGGGGCGCGTGCGGCGTTCCAGCGCATGGCGGAGCAGGCGGCGGGATGGAACTCCCGTCCGGAGTGGGTGGAGCAGGCCGGGCCATTGCTGCGGATTGCGGAGGAGCAGATTGCGCTGGTGGACAGCTTGGCCGGCGTGAGGGCGCCCCGAGGGCGGAGGGCGTAGCGCTGTCAGTTCCGGACGCCCTGGCCCGGAGCGCCGCCGCGCGGGAAACCGGGATCAAGCCGTCTGCATGTGCTCCGCAAGGGCGTCGATGAACACGCGGACCTTGGCGGATGTGCTGCGGCGGCTGGAATACACCGCGTGCACGTCAACGGAGTCGTCCTCATAGCCCGGCAGCAGCCGTACCAAGGCCCCAGCAGCGACCGCGTCCGCCGCGTAGAACTCCGGCAGGCGTCCGATCCCGGCGCCGCCGATCAGCACCGGCTTCAGCACGGCGGGTTCGGGGATGACGGTCCTGGGCAAGACCTCTATGTCTTGGAT
>CAXTOB010000494.1:983-5065 GCA_964245505.1 uncultured Acetobacteraceae bacterium
CAGGTCCAGAGCGCGATGCCGGTCAGCCGGCGTGCGGTCAGGTCAGAGTCGCGCAACGGCCCGATCCGGATGGCGACGTCGAAGTCGTCGGCGAGCAGGTCAATGTTGCGGTTGTCTATGCTGAGCGCCACGCGCAGCTCGGGGTAGCGGGCCAGGAACCCCGGCAGCATCGGCGCCAGCGGTCCCACGGCGAAGGTGAACCCCACGCTCACCCGCAGCGTGCCGCGCGGCACGCCGATCAACCCGGTCAAAGCGCTCTCGGCCTCGCCCACGTCGTCGAGGATGCGCTGGGCATGCATCTGTAGCAGGCGCCCGGCATCGGTCAGCCGCAGGCGTCGCGTCGAGCGCTCGATCAGCGCCGATCCGGCAGCCGCTTCCAGGCGAGCGAGCGAGCGGCTGGCGGAGGACTTCGGCATGCCGAGCGCTCGGGCGGCGCCCGACAGGCTGCCGAGGTCGGCGATACGGGCGAAAACGCGGAGGTCAGACAGGTCGAACATGGCGCCGAGCGTTCCACCGCGGGAACGCGCTGTCCAGCTTTGACGGACTAGTCACCAGGAATGGAACGTCCAAATTGCTTGGGGAACGGACGGAACGCCGCATCTTGACGACACCAACCGTTCGCCTCGCCCATACGGCCCAAGTGCCCAGCAGGCAGGTCACCCGCAACTTGCGGGATCGGCCCGGGGCAGAGCCGGTCCAGTTCGGCCAAGGCTGTGCGGCCCCCGGCAAGCGGGTGTCGCCTGCTAGATGGGACGGACGGGAACCGCTGCGTTGCAAGCGACACCGAAACGCTTGGCGCGGTTCATTGCTGCTCATGCTCAATTGTAAGGAAACCAACCGTGGCCCAACCCATTATCGTGCTCGCCGGTGCTACCGGCGATCTCGGCAACCGCATAGCAAAGGCGCTGGTTGGCCGCGGCACAGCCGTCCGGGCGCTTATCAGGGCCGACGCGGCCCCTGCCGACCGGGACCGCCTGGCCGGGCTCGGAGTGACGGTCGCGCCGGCTGACACGGCCGACATCGACTCGGTCGCCGCGGCGTGCAGCGGGGCGGCATACGTCGTTTCCGCGCTCAACGGGCTGCACCCTGTGATCGTCGGGCGTCAGGGCGTGCTGCTCGATGCCGCAGTGCGGGCCGGCGTGCCGCGTTTCATCTCATCGGACTATTCGCTCGACTTCACCAAGACGGAGCCCGGCGGCAACCGCAACCTCGACCTCCGGCGCGAGTTCATGGCCCGTGCTGACCGCGCCCCGATCCAGGTCACCTCGATCCTCAACGGCGCCTTCATGGACATGCTCGGCGCCGAGGTGCCGATCATCCAGCCGGCGATCCGGCGCGTGCTGTATTGGCGCAGCGCCGATCAACTGCTCGATTTCACCATGAAGGACGACGTCGCCGCCTATACCGCCGCCGCCGCACTCGACGAGGCCGCGCCCCGCATCCTGCGCATCGCCGGCGACAGCGTGAGCGCCCGCGGCATGGCCCAGGTCATGACTGAAATAACCGGCAAGCGGTTTAGTACGTTGTGGGCTGGCAGCATCGGCTCGCTCGGCGCGATGATCCGCATCGCGAAGACTGTGGCGCCGCAGCCGGACGCGACGTTCCCGGCGTGGCAAGGGCTGCAGTATGTGCGCGACATGTTCGGCGGACGCGGCAAGCTCGACCCTCTCGACAATGGACGTTACCCCGGCCTGCGCTGGACCTCGGTGCGCGAGCACCTTGCCGCACAACCGGCGTCCGCGTCGCAGGCAACGAGTTGACGGACGGTCCCGGCCAGGTCACTCCCGGCGTCACGCATCCTGCCAAACGGCAGAGCCAAGCTGCCATGGCCATCCGGACGGTTATCGCGCCAACCTGCGTCGTGCTGCCGGCGCCGGAGTGCAGCGCCTGACACGGTGACGGTGGCGTGTTCGTCAAGCTCAGCTAAGATGCCGGCAGCGCCCTGCAGGAGCACCGCAATGCCGACACCGATCCGTCCTGCCCATCCTCCCCGCCGGACCTGACGCGCATGGACGAGGCGCCGCCCGCGACCGTCGAACAGGCCGTCGAGTTCTTTCGCCGCAAGGGTGCTGACGGCCCCTGCCCTATCTGCCGAAGTGCTAAGTGGCTGCTGCACAGCGGCGTCGAGCGTGGCGTGGACGTGTTCCGCGTGCCGCGCCAGGTGGACTACGTCGTCAGCAACCTGCAGGTGTATGTGATGATTTGCGAGAATTGCGGCTTTGTCCGCCAGCACGTGCGGGATCTGGTGGACGGGACGATGAACCCGCCCAGCGGCGGCCTGTTCATCTCATCCGGGGAGACGGAATGACGGTTTCGACGCCTGGCCGCCGCGCCCTGCCTCCATCCTGCCCAGCAGGAGATGCGCCGTCATGGCGGTGACGGCTGGGAGAGCCGCGCCATGGCCGGTGCGCGTGGTCCAGGGACATCTGCGCACCGGGACGGCCATCCTGGTGGGAGTGCTGGCATACTTGCTGCTGCACGGCTCTCTGATACCCGGCGCCCGGGCGGTGCTGGCCTGGGACATCGGCTCACTGGTGTTCCTGGGAATGGCTGTGCACCTGTTCCTGGATGGCGACGACAGCCGGATAATGCGCAACGCCGCCGCGCAAGCAGACGGCGAGTGGGTGATCTTCTTCGTCACCCTGGCCGGCGTGGTGTTCAGCTTCGTCGCACTGACGGTGGTGTTCGCCGGGGTCAAGGATTTGCCGCCGGCGCCGAAGCGCCTGCACATCGCGCTGGTCGCGGCGACGCTGCTGCTGTCCTGGCTGGTGACGCATGCGGTGTTCGCGCTGCGCTACGCCCATGAATATTACGCCACGGACAACGCCCCCGGTCCCGGCATCGACGGCGGGCTGGAGTTCCCTGGGGAGCAACTGCCGGATTATTGGGATTTCTGCTACTTCTCGCTCGTGCTCGGCATGACGTTCCAGGTGTCGGATGTGCAGATCACCTCACGCAAGCTGCGCCGGCTGGCGCTGGTGCACGGGCTAATCGGCTTCTTGTTCAACACTGTCATCGTGGCGCTGACGGTCAACATCGCCGCGAGCCTGATGTAGGCATCAGTGGACGGAGAGCACCGCATCGCAGTTCAGCCGGCCGGCCAGAAGGCAGTCTTCGATCTGCGCCTTGTCCCGCAAGTGCGTGAACAGCGACAGCCCGACGATCACCAGCGCCAAAGCAACCGCTAGCCCGGCAAGGCTCAGGGTCACCCGGTTCTCCTCGGCCTGGTCGTCTTCGCCCCGCCTAGTCTCATCCAGATTTGCCGGAAGACCGCGCATGTCGCCTCCGTTTCGTGGGCCAAGCCCACACGTCATGTTAGCGCTTTTTCAACCCAAGATGGCAAGCTGCATGGCAGCATCACCTGGCTGATCCGTGGAGAATGCATGACCGCTGCCGCACACCTTGCTGCTGCCGACCCGGCCTTCGCAACCCTGATCGCCAGGATCGGCCCCTGCACTGCCGTTGCCAACCCGCGCGAACCCTATGAGGCGCTGGTGCGCGCCATCGCCCACCAGCAACTGCACGGACGCGCCGCGCAGGCGATCCTGGCCCGGCTGATCGCCCTGCACCCCGACCCGTTCCCGCAGCCGCACCAGCTCCAGGCGACGCCGGACGAGGCGTTGCGTGCCTGCGGCTTTTCCGGCAGCAAGGTCGCCGCCCTGCGCGACATCTGCGCGCGCACCCTCGACGGCACGGTGCCGGGTGCGGCCGATGCGGAGGGCATGACGGACGACGAGCTGATCGCCCGGCTGGTGACCATACGTGGCGTCGGGCGCTGGACGGTGGAGATGCTGCTGATCTCGACCCTTGGCCGCCCGGACGTGCTGCCGGTTGACGATTTCGGCGTGCGTGAGGGATGGCGCATCATCAAGGGCCTCGACGCGCAGCCGCGCCCGCGTGAGCTGGCGCAGGCGGGGCTGGCCTGGGCGCCCTGGCGTTCGACCGCCGCCTGGTATCTTTGGCGCGCGGCGGACGAGGGCAAAAAGATCAAGCATCCAGGAACGCCGACACCGTCTGGATGAAGGCTGCCGGGGCATCGGCATGCAGCCAGTGCCCGGCGTTCCGCAGGGTAATGAAGCGGG
>CAXTOB010000495.1:0-5065 GCA_964245505.1 uncultured Acetobacteraceae bacterium
GAGTGGACGTGATGACCGAGCCCAACCCAGGTTTCCCGACCGACATGCAGGCGCAGTTCATGGCCCTGATGGCCGTGGCGGAGGGGGCGGCGATGGTGACGGAGACGATCTTCGAGAACCGCTTCATGCACGTGCCGGAGCTGAACCGCATGGGCGCGCGGATCAACGTGCACGGCGCGTCGGCGATCATCCGGGGGGTCGCGACCCTGTCCGGGGCGCCGGTGATGGCGACGGACCTGCGCGCATCCAGCTCGCTGGTGCTGGCCGGGTTGGCGGCGCGGGGGGAGACGATGGTGAACCGGGTGTATCACCTGGACCGCGGCTATGAGGCGCTGGAGCAGAAGCTGGCGGCCTGCGGGGCGGATGTGGAGCGCGTGGCGGGGTAGGGGACGGCGAGGGGCAGCACCCAGAGGCTACCGCCCAGGCCGTTCCGGCATGACCTGCGCCACCGCCGGTCCCGATGTGCAATCCAGCATCGTCACGTCCGCGGGCACCTCCCCGAGCACCAACTCCGCCGTAGGCCGCAGCGCAGCACCGCCCGCGTCCATGAACAATCGGCCCTGCGGCCCCGCGGGCAAGGCGCGCAGGGTGGATCGTGCCTCGTCCACAGCCTCCAGCAGCGCCGCCTTCGTCGCCACCGGGTCCACAGGCGCGGTGCTGGCGACCGTCCGCCAGTCCGCCGCCGTAATCTGGCAGGCGTTGCGCGTGATCCATTCCAACACGAGAGGCGCCGAGAACCCCGGGTCCTTGCCCGGCGCCGCCCAGGCCAGGGCCACCAGGGGGAACCCGCCCCCATGCAGTGCGACGATGTCCACCACGTCACGTGCCGCTGCTCGGCCCGCCAGCGCCAGCGCCTTGTTCACGGCCAGGTCCGGGTCGCTGAGCCGATACCCAAACAGCGGGTCCGGGATCGGCGGCAGGAACCGCACGGCACTGTCGGCGGCCCATTGCAGCCGTGTGGCGTCCAGGCCCCGAGCGACAATGCGTTCGATGAACACTGCAAACGTTAAGTGGCGCAGCGCCGAGTCCTCCTCGACGGAGTAGCCTACCGTCAACAGGACTTGCGCGTCAGCGTCGGCACTGGTGCGGACCGCCTCTGCCACGTCGTGGAAAATATCTATGTCGCCCGTTAGAGCATGTTCGGATCAAACGGCTTCGTTTGACCGAACAAATGCTCGTAAGAACAGGAGCTAGAGCGGGCTTTGTGCTTCTATCTGCACGAAACCCGCTCTGGTCGCGGCAGGTCGCGGTTCAATGCCGCGCCGCCTGCAACATGGGAGGCCGGGGTGCGATTCGCAGCGATGGCCCGCAGCACTCTCTGTTGAAACAACGTCAGCATCCCGGTTGGTCCGCCCCGGCCGCCGCTAGGCGCAGTTCCAGTGCTTCGACCTCCTGCCATAAGCTCGCCGGGCCAAGCAGCCGCATCCGTTCGGCCATGACCTCTCCCAAATTACGGGCAGCCAAGTCGTTGCGCACGTTCCAAAGCAAGGGTGCAACCCTCGGCAGCAACCGGCGGATCGCCGCTGCCAATGCGGCGTCCGCTTCCGTCGCCGGTTCGCAGGCTGGGCGCCACCCGCCCTCGATCAGCAGCCCTGGCATGAGGGGCGTAGAGCATCAGCCGAATCCGTCACGCAACTCGCACCCCGGCATGCGGCCCATCCCGGCCCCGCACAATGCCCCCCTGGACCAGCCACTAAGCCCAATGCTGTGTCGTGCCCACGACAGTCAGGCCACGACACGCCGAGGTTGTGCAACCATAGGCTAGACGCCCATCACCCATCATGGCAGACAAGGAACGAACGCACTTGGCATCAAGCGAAGTGCCAGACGAACGGCCATGCAACCTAGAATGCAGGCCAATGCGCCTGCCTCGCGCGTAATCTTTGCAGTATATCTGGGGGAAACAATGCCAGCCTATGCTCTCGAAGGAGCCACCTGGGCCACAACCAGCATCACATACAGCTTCGCAACTGGCACTTACAGCAGTGATGCCTCTGATCCCTTCAGCAGCTCCATTGGCGGCAGCTACCAGAATGCCATCCAATGGGCGTTGCAGCAGTGGGCGTCCGTCACCCCGCTGACCTTCACTCAGGTTGCAGACAGCCAGTCGGCAGACATCCGCATCGGTTTCGGCGATTTGAACACCTCGTCCACCGGGGTTATCGGCCAAACCAGCCTGTTCTGGACCAGCTCCGGAAACTTTGTGCCGGACGAGGTTGTCCGCCTGGAGGACCCGAACCAGCTCGCACTCACCCCGGATGGGTCAGGCAACTACGACTACTCGGGCACGCCCGCCACGCTGGAGCAGGTCGCGCTGCATGAGATCGGCCATGCCCTGGGCCTCGCCCACGCATCGGACCCGAACGCAGTCATGTATGCCTCGGTCGGCGCGAACAACCAGACCCTGGATGGGACCGACGTCGCCGGCATCCAAAGCCTATATGGCGCACCTGCCAGCACGCCAACGCCAGTGGCCGCGCCGAGCACATCCGACGTGATCGCGCTGCACCTGTCGGAAGACGCCTGGATGGGCGATGCGCAGTTCATCGTCAGCGTGGACGGCCAGCAATACGGCGGCGCGCAGACGGTCACCGCCCTGCACGGCCTAGGCCAAGATCAAACCTTTGACCTCCAGGGCGCATTCGGCGTCGGAGCGCACGACTTGGCAATCAGCTTCATCAACGACGCCTGGGGCGGGACGTCCAACACGGACCGTAACCTGTATGTTGACGGCGTGGACCTCAACGGCATGCCGCAGCCGGGGAGCACGGCCGCGTTATATTCAAACGGTACCGTGCATGTCCCGGTAGGCGGATCCGTCAACGCGCTGCTCGCGACCGGCAGCGACGCCGACGGCACGCTGCTGAGCATGCCGCTCGCTCATACCTAAGCGGCGGAGGCTTGGCGGACGGTCCACCACCCGCCTGGTCCGCACGGGTGTGTCCGGCCTTGCCCCGCACCCGCCAATCCGCCATGCCGCATCCGGGGTTCCGGCCCCGCTCCGGCGGTGCTAGACGGCGCGCCATGCCCTTCCGCGCCACCCCGAACCCATGACTGCCCCGTTCCCTGCCGCCGCCCTCGCACCAGACGTGCAGGCGCCGTTGGTGCTTGCCCTGCCGAAGGGCCGCATCCTGGGCGAGTGCGGGCCGTTGCTGCACCGCGTCGGCATCCACCCGGCGCCCGACCTGCATGACGAGGACAGCCGCCGCCTGCGTTTCCCCACCGACGACCCGCTGCTCGACGTCGTACGCGTCCGGCCCTTCGACGTCGCCACCTTCGTTGCTTTCGGCGGCGCCCAGCTCGGCATCTGCGGCGCCGATGTGCTGATGGAGTTCGACTACTCCGAGATCTACGCACCGCTCGACCTCGGCATCGGCCGCTGCCGGGTCAGCGTGGCGGAGCCGGCCGAAACCGCGGGAACGGACGACCCCGGCACCTGGTCCCGCGTGCGGGTGGCGACCAAGTATCCCGGCATCGCCCGCCGCCATTACGCCGCCCGCGGCATCCAGGCCGAAATCGTACACCTCAACGGCGCGATGGAGCTGGCGCCGGGCCTGGGCCTGTGCCGCCTGATCGTGGACCTGGTGCAGACCGGCAGCACCCTAAAGGCGAACGGCCTGCAGGAAACCGAGGTGATCGCCCACGTCACCAGCCGCCTGATCGTCAACCGCACGGCGCTGAAAACCCAGCCCGAGGCCGTCGGCGCCTGGATCGCCCGTTTCCGCGCGGCGCTGGCCGGGATGGCATGAGGCGCCTTTCAACGGCGGACCCTGGGTTCGAGGACGCGTTCGCCGCCCTGCTCGGCGAAGCTCGGGAGACCACCGCCCGGGTGGACGGCGCCGTCGCCGCCATCATCGCCGCCGTCCGCAGCCGGGGCGACGCGGCGCTTTGTGAATATACCGAGCAGTTCGACCACCAAACGCTGCCCCCCGCCACCCTGCGCGTGACCGCGGCGGAGATCGACGCCGCTGCCGCCGGTATTCCCGCCGTCTTGGCCGCCGCCCTGGACCTGGCGGCTCAACGGATCGAGGCATTCCACCGTGCCCAGATGCCAGCGGACCTGGAGCACACCGACGCGGCCGGCCTGACGCTGGGAATGCGCTGGACGCCGCTCGACGCGGTGGGCCTCTATGTGCCCGGCGGCAAGGCATCCTACCCGTCCTCCGTCCTCATGAACGCCCTGCCGGCGCGGGTCGCCGGCGTCGGGCGCATCGCCATGTGCGTGCCGTGCCCCGGCGGCGTGCTGAACCCCCTCGTGCTCGCCGCCGCCCGCCGCGCCGGCGTGACCGAGGTATATCGCGTCGGCGGCGCCCAAGCCGTCGCGGCCATGGCCTACGGCACCGCCACCATCCCCGCCGTGGACCGCATTGTCGGTCCCGGCAATGCCTATGTCGCCGAAGCCAAGCGGCAGGTGTTCGGCCGCGTCGGCATAGACAGCATCGCCGGGCCGTCCGAAGTCGTGATCCTGGCGGACGGCGCCAACGATCCCCGCCACGTCGCTCTGGACCTGCTGGCCCAGGCCGAGCATGACGAGGCTGCGCAGAGTATCCTCATCACCACCGACGCCCGGTTCGCCGACGCCGTCGCCGCGGCCGTGCTGGCCGAGCTGCCGGCGCTCCCGCGTGAGGCCATCGCCGGAGCAAGCTGGCGGGACCACGGCGCGGTCGTGCTGGTGCGGGACTGGGAGGAGGGCGCCCGGCTCACCAACCAGCTAGCGCCCGAGCACCTGCAGATCATGGTTCCCGACCCCCGCGCCCTGTTCGCCCGCATCCGCCACGCCGGCGCGGCGTTCCTGGGAGCCTACTGTCCGGAGGCGGTGGGCGACTACGTGGCCGGCCCGAACCACGTACTGCCGACCGGACGCACCTCGCGCTTTGCGTCGGGCTTGTCGGTGTATGACTTCATCAAGCGCACCACATGGGTGGAGTCCGCCGCCGCCGCCCTGGCCGAGGTCGGTCCGGCCGCAGTCGCCTTGGCCGAAGCCGAAGGCCTGCAGGCCCACGCACGCAGCATTGCAGCGCGGCTACCCTTTCCTGCTCCCTCTCCCTCCGGGAGAGGGCCGGGG
>CAXTOB010000496.1:0-5064 GCA_964245505.1 uncultured Acetobacteraceae bacterium
GAGATACGGTGCAGGGGGCGGGGCGGCAAGCTAGGGATGGCCGGGGTTGCGTTTGGATCACCGCCGCGCGGCGCTGCTCGAAGATCCGATATTGCTTCAGCGCGGATTCGATCTGGCCCAGGGTGCGCGTGGCCGGAAGCCAGTTGTCCCAGATCGCGGTCGCGGCGTCGTTGACGGCGCTCAGGCGCTGGATGGAGAACAGGCCGAGGCCAGCCGTGCAGCACAGCACAAGCGCGAAGGCGAGGGTGATCCTGCCGCGGATGCTGATCTGGGTGGACAGGCGACGCAGGGAGTTCCCCGCATTTGGAAGGCTGGGCATTCTTGCCTGAAAACCTCTAGGATTCGTTATTTCCGCCGTTCCGATGGCAGCCGTGCCGCCGGGGTTTGCTGATGCGGCTCGGGGCTGGCGATGCAGGCTGGTAATCGGATGCGTGGACAGCGGGACCCACCAACGCCGGATGGGGAACGCCCCTGTCCTGTCTCGATGCGATGTCTGGTAGCCGGTCGGGCGCGAATTGGCGGGTTGCCGCCAGCGGGCCGCAGCCGCACAGTCCCCCCGGAATTTTACTAAAGGGCTGCTGATGCAGCGCATCGTCGTGATGGGACCGCCGGGTAGCGGCAAGTCCACCCTGGCCCGGCGCCTCGGCGCCCAGCACGGGCTGCCGGTGTTCCACCTCGACCAGGCTTACTGGCGGCGCGGCTGGGTGGAGGCGTCACCCGACGCATTCCGCGCGGAGGTCGAGCGCTTGGCGGCGCTGCCGGCCTGGGTGATCGAGGGGAACTACACCGGCACGATCGCTCCGCGGTTCGCGGCGGCGGACACGGTGGTCTACTTGGATGCGCCGACCGTGCTGTGCATGCTCCGCATCGTGCGTCGGACGGCCGCCAACTTTGGACGGGTGCGCGCGGACGGGGCGCCGGGCTGCGCGGAGCGGTGGGACCCTGGGTTCCTGCGGTTTGCCTGGAGCTGGAACAGGACAAGCAGGGCGCGCAACCTGGCGCTGGTGGACGGGTTCGCCGGGCGCAAGATCGTGGTGCGGGTGGGGCGAAGGGGCAGCGGCTTCATTGACGGCGGGCTGGCCTAGATCGTCGTCTGCACCAGGTCCGCAAGGGCGCCGCCGATGCTGGGAAAGCGGAAATCATAGCCGCTTTCCAGCGTCCGCCGCGGGCGAACCAATTGGCCGCGCAGCAGGATGGACGACCGCTCGTCCCCGACCAGCCAGCGCACCACCGCCTCCGGCACCGCCCAAGCGACGGGACGGTTCAGCCGGGACGCGAAGGCGCGGGTGAATTCGCCGTTGGTGACGATGCCCGGCGACACCGCGTTGTAGCGGCCACTCAGGTCAGGCCGGTCGAGCAGGTGCAGCATGATGCCGACCATGTCCTCGATGTGTATCCACGGGAGCATCTGCCGGCCGCTGCCGATGGTGGCGCCAAGCCCAAGGCAGAACGGCAGGCGGATGATGGGCAGGAACCCGCGCGACCTGCCGATGCGCCAAAGCTTGCCGAGCCTGGTGGAGCGGTCCACCCTACCGAGCACCACGCCGATCCGCACGCGCGCGCGCCTGACCCGGCTGGCGTCCACGCCCTCTGCCGCCTGTTCCCATAGGCCGACCAGCTCGGCCGGGAAGTCCATGCCCTGCGGCTGGCTGTCCTCGTCCAGCTCGGGGTGACCGGCAGCCGTGTTCAGCTCCTAGGTGCCGTAGAAGCACTTGCCTGCCGTGGAGACGAACACCCCAGGCGGGGTTGGGCTGCGGTGGATGGCGGCGACCAGGGTGCGCGTGGTGTCCACGCGGGAGCTGATGACCTCGGACCGGTAGGCGTCGTTCCAGCGCCGCCCGGGACTAAGGATGTGCATCCCGGCCAGGTTCACCACACCGTCGCACGGCGGCAGGCCGTCCCGGGCCAGTGCCGCCCAGGTGATGCGGTCCGGCCCCTCCGTGCGCGATATCCAGGTCACGCGGTCGCCGCGGCGGCGCAGCGCCGCCGTCAGCGCGCTGCCGATGAAGCCGCTGCCGCCGCCGATGATGTAGTCACGACCTGACACGATGCGCTCCCGTTCCATCGCACATCGTAACCGCGGCCGGGCTGGTGTTGTGGTGGTAAGGGTGAAGAATGTTTTGGCTTTTTGACGCGCACGATGTCTGGGGTTCGGTAGCAGAGGAAGCGGAGGATCAATGCAGCAAAGACCTATGTGAGCCGGGGCTGCTGGCTAGACGTAGATGCATGGGTAGACGCGCCCATCGGGCTGCGCAGGCTTTCAGCTAGGGCGCGCCGGCTGGGCTTGCCGCCACGAAGAGGTTCCAAACCTCCTCCGCGGTTTCGAAGTCCTCTCCACGTCGGCCGAAGGCGCGGCGTACGTCCCCCGAGTTGGGCAAGTACGAGGGCGGTTGATGGCCGCCGCCACTCACCTTGTAGAGCACGACCGGGCTGCCCGCCTTGCACCCGGTCCATTCGATGCGCTGGGTCCGTGTGGCGTCGTCCCGGTCGCGGTGCGGCAGTTGATGGCTCGTCTGGCCATCGCAGCTGTGCTGGCGCCGCCAGAACTCCATCGTTTCCGGCACCGACAGCAGCCGCGGCAGGGGCGGAGAGAAAAGCCAACCGTCGTAGAGCTGGATCGGATCGGCTGTTCCTGCGACGGCCAGCATCGGAATTTGCCGGGCGGGATGGCAGGCCGTCACCTGCGCCTCGGTCATGCCTGACGAGAGCGGAGCCGCGGCGGCGAACAGGTCCGGGCGGTCGCACATCAGGGTGTAGGTCATCAGCGCGCCACGCGACACGCCGGTGACGTAGGTGCGCGCCGGATCGGCAATGCCTTCGGTCACCAGCGACTGAACCATGGCAGCGATGAAGCCGGTGTCATCCACCTCATTCGCGTCCTGGCCCGGCACGAACACCTGTGCGCCGGGCCAGTAGCCCCAACGCCCGTCCAGTGCCTTGGGATACGCCACGACGAAGCCTTCCCGGTCGGCTACGGGGATCAGGGGAAGCCAGGCGTGCAGGCTTTCGGTCGTCTGCCTCAGCCCGTGCAGCGCGACGAGCAGCGGCCTCGGACCGGACGCGGAGGAGGCAGGCAGGTGCAGGTCGTATTGGCGCGCGATGCCTTGATGCACGAGGGTCCGGGCCTGCTCCTCGCCCGCATAGGCGATCGCTGGGAGAAGCAGTGCGGTCACGAGCAGAAGGAGCTGCGTTATTGGAACCTCCGGGAACAGAGGGCGTAGTCCGGGCAATACTATTCGAGCATCGGTATGGCGTCACTCCGTCCCCATCCACCCCGGCACGTTCCGTCGGAACACCGGGTCGCCGTGCCCGGCAGGCGTTTCCAGCACCTCCGCCGGGCCGCCCGCCGCCACTGGCCGGTCGGCATAGCGGCCGTGTTGCAGCAGCCGATCATACAGCACCAGCGCCCCGGCGACAGCCAAGTTGAGCGCGAAGCGTGTCGGGATGCGGACCACGTGCCGGCACCGCACCCGCAGCGGCGCCGAGAGCCCCGAACGTTCCGGGCCTAGTACGTAGGCGGCGTTCAGAGGATGGCGGAAGCTCGGCAGGTCCACCGCATCGTCCAGCAGCTCGACCCCGACCAGGGCGCACTCCCGCGGCAGGTGCAGCGCGTCCAGGTCCGGGAAACGCCACAGCGGGACGTGCGACGGCGTGTCGGCAGTGTCCGCCTGCCGCCCGGCGCGTGCGTCCCAGCCGGCGCCGATGGAGAAGCAGAACGCCGCCCCGAAGGCGTGGCCGGTCCGCAGCAGCGCGCCGACGTTGGCCGCCTTCGAGACGCCCTCGACTCCGATTCCGAAATAGCCTCTGCTTCTGGCGGGATGCATTCCGGCGGGATAGGTGTTCGCCATGCCCGACGCAACCGACGCCACGACCGACGTCTTCCTGGCCGCGCAGTACGAAGCCTATCCCTATCCCAAGCGGGACCCTCGGGACGAGGCGAAGCGGCTGATCATCGGCAGTCCCAGCCACCTGCGGGAGGTGGACCATTGGGTGTTCGCCGGCGCCCGTCCGCGCTCGGAGCCGCTGCGCGCGCTGGTGGCCGGCGGTGGCACCGGGGATGGGGCGATCATGCTGGCGCAGCAGATGGCGACCGCGGGACGGCCGGGCAGAGTCGCCTACCTGGACCGGTCTGCCGCGGCGCAGGCGGTGGCGCGGGCGCGGGCGGAGGCGCGGGGGCTGACGCTCGACTGGCATCTTGGGTCGTTGCTGGACTTGCCGCGGTCCGAGCTGGGGCCGTTCGACTACATTGACTGCTGCGGGGTGCTGCACCACCTGCCGGACCCGGCGGAGGGGCTGGCCGCATTGCTGTCCGTCCTGGCGCCGGGTGGCGGGCTGGGGCTGATGGTGTATGCGCCACATGGGCGAACCGGTGTTTATATGCTGCAGGATGCGCTGCGGCTGCTGGCGCCCGCGGACCAGCCGCCGCCGGAGCGGCTGGACACCGCCCGCCGGGTCATGCGCCATTTGCCGGAGACGGCCTGGCTGCGGCGCAACAGCTACTTCGGCGATCACATCGAGGGTGGGGATGCCGGCCTGTATGACCTGCTGCTGAACCCGCGCGACCGGGCCTACACCGTGCCGGACCTGCTGGCGCTGCTGGAGGGCGCGGGCTTGCAGGCGACGGCGCTGATGGAGCCGCTGCGGTATGATCCCGCGGCCTACCTGCCGGACCCTCGGCTGCGCGCCCGCGTCGCCGCGCTGGACCCGGCCGCGCGGGCGGCGCTGGCGGAGGGGCTGACGGGCAACATGAGCACTCACGTCGTGTATGCCGTCCGCGCCGGGAAGGCACAGCCGCCGCCGGACCCGATGCGTCCGGAGGCGATCCCGGTGGCGCGCGAGATGCCGACGGCGGAGCTGGCGCGCAACATACGGCCGGATGGCACGCTGGCCTTCGTGTTCGATGGGCTGCGCGTGCCGGTGGCGCTGCCGCCGCTGGCGCCGGCGCTGCTGCGGCTGGTGGACGGGGAGCGCTCGGTGGGGGACATGGCCCGCGAGATGCAGGGGCGCGGGACTGGGGCGGACGCCTTTGCGCGGGCCTGGCGCGCGACCTACGACGCGCTGGTG
>CAXTOB010000497.1:0-5059 GCA_964245505.1 uncultured Acetobacteraceae bacterium
ACGTCGCCCGCGTCCACGCCATGCGCGAGCACCTGGGCGAAGGCTTCCCGCTGATGGCCGACGCCAACATGAAGTGGACGGTGGACGAAGCGATCCGCGCCGCCCGCGCCCTGCAGCCCCACGACCTCACCTGGATCGAGGAGCCGACCATCCCCGACGACCCCGCCGGCCATGCCCGCATCGTGCGCGAGGGCGGCCTGCCCGTCGCCGCCGGCGAGAACCTGCGCACCCTATGGGAGTTCAAGCAGTTCATCGCCTGCGGCGGCGTCACCGCCTTCATGAAGATCGCCCACCTGGCCGAAGCCTTCAACCTGCCGGTCACCTCGCATGGCGCGCATGACGTGACGGTCCACCTGCTCGCCGCCTGCCCCAACCGCAGCTACCTGGAAGCGCACGGCTTCGGCCTGGAGCGCTACATCGCCGAACCCCTGCGCATCGAGGACGGCGTCGCCATCGCCCCAAACCGCCCCGGCCACGGCATCGCCTTCGACTGGCAGGGCCTCGCCGGCATCAAGGCCTGACGGTGGAACGCTTCGACCACATCGTCGTCGGCGGAGGCTCCTCCGGCTGCGTCGCCGCGGCCCGCCTGGTAACGGCCGGCGCCCGCGTCCTGCTGCTGGAGGGCGGGCACTCCCACCGGCACCCGCTGCTGGACATGCCGCCCGGCATCTTCAAGATGATCAACGGCAGCAAGTTCATGCGCTACCACCAAACCGTCCCGCAGGCGCACCTGGACGGGCGCGTGCACGACATCCCGCAGGGCAACGTGCTGGGCGGCGGCTCCTCGGTCAACGCGCAGGTTTACATGCGCGGCCGCCCCTCCGACTACCAGGCGTGGCACGAGGCGCTGCACGGCGACAACGACTATCCCGGCTGGGCCTGGGCCGACGTGCTGCCGCACTTCCGCGGCATGGAGGACAACAGCCGCCTGCACGACGACCTGCACGGCTCCGGCGGGCCGCTGCTGGTGTCCGATCCCGGCCACGTGGACGACGTCTCACGCTGGTTCATCCAGGCCGTGCAAGCACTGGGCGAGCCTCCCACCACCGACTTCAACGGCCCGGCGCAACGCGGGGTCGGCCTCTACCAATTCATGAACCGCCGGGGCAAACGCAGCAGCGCCGCCTATGCATTCATCGCCCCCCTGGCGGGCAACCCCAACCTGACGCTCCGCCTGCACGCCCGTGTCCGCCGGGTGGACATCGAGCATGGGCGCGCCATCGGCGTCACCTACCGCGACGGCGAAGGCCAGGAGCACCAGGCCCGAACCGACGGCGAGGTCATCCTGGCAGCGGGATCGCTGGTCACGCCGCAGCTCCTGATGCTGTCCGGCATCGGCCCGGCCGATCAGCTCTGCGCCCACGGCATCACCCCGGTCGCCGACCTGCCAGGCGTCGGCGAAAACCTGGTGGATCACCCGGAAGTACCAATGATCGCCACCGCAAACGGCCGCCACGGCTACTACAAGCAGGGCGTGGGCTGGCGCATGCTCCGCAACGGCCTGCGCTTCAAGCTGTTCGGTGCCGGCCCCATCCTATCGGCGGGCGTTGAGGCCGGCGCCTTCGTCAACCCGGCCGACCCCGGCGCAGAGCCAACCATCCAGGCCTTCTGCGTGCCGATCGTCTACCTCGACCGCGACACGCTCACCCTTGTGAAGGACGGTTACGGCGTGACGATCACCACCGTCGTGGTCAAGCCGCGGTCCCGCGGCTTCGTGCGTCTGCGCTCGGCGGACCCTGACGACATGCCGCTGGTGTCGCCGAACCTGCTGCAGCACCCGGCGGATATACAAACCATGATCGCCGGGCAACGCTTCTTCCTGCGCGCCTTCGCCACCAGCCCGCTAAAGGAGAGGATCAAGGAAATCGCCATCCCCGATCCCGCGAACCTCGGCGACGAGGCCCTCCTGCGCCACTGCAAGCGCTTCGTGAAGACCAACTACCACCCGGCCGGCACCTGCCGCATGGGCGCGCCCGGCGACGGCATGGCCGTACTGGACTCCCGCCTGCGCGTGCGGGGGATCGAGCATTTGCGGGTGTGCGACCTATCCGCCATGCCGGACATCAACGCCGGCAACACCAACGCCCCGGCGATGATGCTGGGCAGCCGCTGCGCCGAGTTCATATCGGCCAAGGCAGAGGCACGGGAGCTTGGGCCGGCGGGATAGGCCAGCTTCCGGCCCAAAGGCAATCCCGGCAGACCGCAGCGGAGGGCCCGCAAGGGACGTTTTACCCTCGCAATAAGGCGAACGGCAGCATCCGTGCGGATTTCCACGGCTAAAGCTATCACCCAAACCCGCCGCTACGTTCCAGCAACGAGGTTCGTAATTCCGCGTGCGAGCGCCTCCATCGCGAACGGCTTGGTCAGCACATGCATGCCTGCATCGAGCTGGCCGTTGCTAAGCACGGCGTTCTCTGCATAGCCGGTGATGAACAGCACCTTGAGGCCGGGCCGCACCATACGCGCCGCATCCGCCACCTGCCGCCCGTTCATGCCGCCGGGCAGGCCCACATCGGTCACCAGAAGATCGATACGCGCGTCCGATTGCAGCACCTGCAGCCCAGCCGGCCCGTCTGCCGCCCCGATGACCGTGTAGCCCAGGTCCTCCAGCACCTCTGTCATCAGCATTCGCACGGTCGGCTCGTCATCCACTACCAGCACTGTTTCGCCCCGGCCGGCGCGCGGCGCCGCAGCGGCCACGGCCGCGCCGTCCCCACTCTCCGCCGTACCCAGGTTACGGGGCAGATAAAGGCATACCGTCGTACCCTGACCGGGCTTGGAGGTGATGTGAGCCTGCCCGCCGGACTGGCGCACGAAGCCGTACACCATGGAAAGGCCCAGCCCCGTGCCCATGCCGATCGGCTTGGTCGTAAAGAACGGGTCGAACGCGCGGGCCATCACCTCGGCGGGCATTCCCACCCCGGTATCGGACACGCATAGCAGCACATACTCGCCTGCCGGCAGCTCCCGGGCACGGGCCATGCGCTCGTCCAGCCAGCGGTTGCCGGTCTCGACGGTGATCCTGCCGCCATCGGGCATCGCGTCGCGGGCGTTGATGCACAGGTTGAGCAGCGCGCTCTCAAGCTGCCCCGGGTCCACCAGCGTGGTCCACAGTCCTGGATCCCCCACCACCTCGACCGCGACCGCCGGTCCCATCGTGCGCCGGACCAGCTCCTCCATGCCGGCTACCAAGCGGTTCATGTCCGTGGGCTTGGGATCGAGCGTCTGACGGCGCGAAAACGCGAGCAGGCGATGCGTGAGGGATGCCGCCCGCTTTGCCGCGCCCTGAGCCGCGGCGACGTAGCGGTCCACCTCGCCGATGCGGCCCTGGGCAAGACGGGTTCCAAGCAGCTCCAGGCTGCCGGTGATCCCGGTAAGCAAGTTGTTGAAGTCATGCGCAAGGCCGCCCGTGAGCTGGCCCACCGCCTCCATCTTCTGCGACTGCCGCAGAGCTTCCTGGGCCGTGGCCAATGCCGCCTGCTCCCGCAGCCGCTCGGTGACGTCAGTCACGAACTGGTAGCAGCCGACGCGCTCACCCCGACGGTTCCACAGGGTTCGAAACCTCACCTCGTAGTACGGCCGTGCACGGCCAGGGTCGCCGTAATCCTCGACGAAGGTGCCCTCTTCGCCCGACAGGCCGCGGCCCCATCCCGCCCGCACCTGGGCCTGATGCTCGGGCTGATCGGCCAGAAGCTCCAGCATGTTGTCGCCGACCCCCGGTCGAACGCCGTAGATGCGCTCGAACTCGTCGGCATTCGCCCTGTTGATGGCTAGGATGATGTAATCGAGATCGCACGCCATGATCATGACGTCGGTTGCCCCAACGATCTCGGCAAGCAAGTCGCGCTCGGCCGTGCGCTCGGCGACGCGCTGCTCCAGCACCTCGACCCGGCCGGCCGCGTCGAGGTGGAGGGCGATAAGTTCTGCGAATAGCCGGAACATCCCAATCGTCTCGGGCGTGCTCACATGCGCGGGCCTCGGGTCGATCGCGCACAGCGTACCGAAGAAGGTGCCGTCCTTCAGCACGATCGGCATCGAAATGTAGCTCTGGAAACCATACAACGCAGGCGTCGGGTGGCCGCAGTACGTTGCATCCTCCGCGACATTGTCGATGAACACGCCCAGCCGGGCGTTGCGGACCTCGCTGCAGATCGTGGTCTCAACCTTCAGCTCGCCCCCGGGCTGCATACCGAACGCGATCTCATCCCGGACCCTGCAGGCGACCCAGCGGTCCTCGGTCACACGCGCAACTGCTGCGAACCCCATGCCGGTCGTGCGGCAGACGACCTCCAGGATGTTGTCCACCGCGGCTATGCTGCCGATGGCCCGGACATCGTCTTGAAGTGCGGATGAGGCCAGCGCCTGATCAGCAAGCATCGGATTCTGCCGCGTTGATCGTCGCCCTGCGATGCTCGTCGAGCCCCAACCCGCGTTCCTCCAGCAAACGCAGGGCGGCCCGCAAGACCTCGCTCACATTGCCACGCCGACCCAAGCCAAGACGCCCGGCGGAGAACGCGTGCAGTCCTGGGGTAACGGACACGTTGAGGATGGTCCGAGCGCTCATGGGAGCGACCGTAGCACTCTGCAGACGGTTATTACAGCCGCCGCGGCGGGACGCCAGCGGACCCCGCCCAACCCGGGCCGCCGCCTAATCCGCCGTCCACCCCCCATCCACCATGACCGCGCTGCCCGTCATCAGCCCCGATGCATCGGACGCCAGGAACACCACCGCCCCCATCAGATCCGTAGGCTGACCAAGCCGCCCCAGCTTGATCCGCCCCAATACATCCGCCCGGAACGCCGGGTCCTCGAAGTACGGCCGGGTCAGCGGAGTTTCGATGAACGTCGGGCAAACCGTGTTCACCCGGATGCCGAGCGGCCCAAGCTCGACAGCCATCGCCTTGCACAGCCCCTCGACCGCATGCTTGCTGGCGCAATAAACCGTCCGGCGGGCGCCCCCGACATGCCCCATCTGCGACGACATGTGGATGATGGACCCCGGCCGCCCCGCACCCGCCAGCCGCCGGGCCACCGCCTGCGCCACAAAGAACGCCGCCCG
>CAXTOB010000498.1:0-5039 GCA_964245505.1 uncultured Acetobacteraceae bacterium
GACTGGAAGCATCGTCGTATTTGGTTACGGGACCGTGGGCCGCTTGGTTGCCAAGGCGCTGTGGGAGCGGGGGGACACGGTCCGCGTTGCGCAGCGCACCCGTCCGGCTGGGCTGCCGGCGGAGGTTGCGTTCGTGCGTTGCGACATCCTTGACGCCGGTGATGTGCGCCGGGCGGTGGAAGGAGCCGGACAGGTCCTGCTGGCGGTCAGCTTTCCTTATGACGCGCGGGTTTGGCGCAAGGCTTGGCCGGCGGCGATGGCCAACGTGGTGGAGGCGTGCGCGGCGGTTGGTGCGCGGATCGTGTTCATCGACAACCTGTATCAGCTGGGGCCGCAGGACGAGCCGCGGCGCGAGGACATGCCGCTCAGCTCGGCCGGCGAGAAGCCGGCGATCCTGTCGGAGGTGACGCGCATCTGGATGGCGGCGCGGGACCGTGTCCGGGTGGCGGCGCTTCGATGCCCGGACTTCTATGGACCGGGTGTTGCGGTGTCGCACTTGGGGGCCACGGGGTTTGGCCGGGTCGCGGCGGGCAAGGCGGCGCTGCTGCTGGCTCCGCCGGATACGCTGCATGACTTTGCTTATGTGCCGGATATCGCCCGGGCGGCGGTGACGCTGCTCGATGCGCCTGATGATGCGTTTGGGCAGGCTTGGAACATGCCTTGTGCGCCGACGCTCACGCCGCGGGAGATTTTGAGGCTGGGGGCCGAGGCGATCGGTGTCCGGCTGCGGGTGACGGCGGTGCCGTTGGGGGTGCTGCCGGTGCTGGGGCTGTTCTCGCGCATGATGAAGGAGGTGGCGGACGTCGGGTTCACCTGGGACCGGCCGTATGTCGTGGATGCCGGCAAGTTCAAGCGGCGGCTCTGGTCGGATGTGACGCCGTTCGCGGTTGGGGCGCCGGCGATGGCCCGGTCGTTTGCTGGGCCGGGAGAGCTACTGCGACCGCACGTCCAGGTGGTCAACAATCAGCGTGCCGACTGAGAGCTTATCAATGCGCGCTTCGAGAATTCTCAGGCGTCTCACCGTCATGGCGCTGACCGCGAGTGCGCCGACCGCCATCGCTCCGAAAGCGACTGCGCCGATCGCGAGTGCGCCGATCGCGGCGCTGCCGGTTTTCGGTTTAGCGACCGCACTGCTTGCCTGGGTCATGGTTGCTCTGCATCGCCCTATTTCTGGTTGAACTGCTTCGTCACACCGGTGGCGAGGCGGAGGATCAGGTTCCGGGGCAGAAGCCTGGCGCCCAAGGGGCTGAGGCGGACCGCCAGCTTGCCGGGATAGACGATTTTCCTGCCGCGCTCGAAGCCACGCAGGATGTCGCTGACGACCGGTCCAGGCTGGTCCATATGCTTGGCTTGCAGCTTGGGGTTCATGCTGTCGAAGAACTGGGTTGCGATGGGTCCGGGACAGGCTGCGGTGACCTTTACGCCGGTATGCTGCAGTTCCAAGGCGAGTCCTTCGCTGAAGAACAGGACGAATGCCTTGGATGCAGCATAGATGGTTGCGCCGGCGAGCGGCTGGAATGCCGCCGTTGATGCGATGTTGATGACGCCACCCCGGCGCGCGGCGACCATGCCTGGGGTGAAGGCATAAGTCAGCGAAACCAGTGCGCGGACGTTGACGTCCACCTGGCCGATTTGCTTGGCAAACGGTGTGTCGAGGAAGTTTTCGAATACGCCGTATCCGGCGTTGTTGATCAGGATGTCGATGCGGAGCCCGCGGCTTTTTACCTCGGCGATAAGATTGTCAACCGATTCTGCCGATGAAAGGTCGGCGGGTAGGACGGTGGCCTGCACCTTGTTTTGATGACGCAGGATTTCCGCGAGCTGATGCAGCTTGTCCTCGGAACGAGCCACGAGGACGAGGTTTGCACCTTGCTGAGCGAGTTGCCTTGCGAAGACCTCGCCCAAGCCGGCCGAAGCGCCGGTGATCAGTGCCGTCATGCCTTGGTAGTTCAATTTGCTTCCTATTCGTGACTGGCGGCCGTGGCCCAGAGTACACGATTGAGCCTTGGAGATCCGGTCGTTCGCATTGGTATCGACTATCGCGGCAACCTGCCTGACGGACTGTACGGCGATGCCGCTACGGATGGGGATGTTCCGGATTTCCGGAAGGGACCGGAAGCTGGCATTTGGGCTGAGACACGTCCGGCACGACGCCCCCTGATGACACAAAGCCCTGCACGGTCCATCCTGCCCCACCAGCCGCACCAGACGGCCCCACAGGAAACGCCCGCCAGGAGCCATCGCCCATGCTTGGACTGATGCAATCGCAGCCGCTGCTCGTGTCCTCCATCATCACCCACGCCGCGCGGCACCATGCATCGAGCGAGGTCGTGTCGCGCACCGTGGACGGGGCCATCCATCGCAGCACCTATGCCGGGGTCGAGCGCCGGGCCCGGCAGTTGGCGCAGGCGCTGCAGGGCCTGGGCGTCGGGCAATCCGACCGGTTGGCGACGCTGGCGTGGAACGGGCACCGGCACTTGGAGCTGTACTATGCCGCCTCCGGGATGGGGGCGATCATCCATACCGTGAACCCGCGGCTGGCGGCGGAGGACATCGTGCATATCCTGAACGACGCCGGCAGCGTCGTGCTGTGCGCCGATACCAGCTTTGTTGCCACCCTGGCCGCCATCGCCCCGCACCTACACAGCGTGCGCGCGGTGGTGCTGCTGGCGGACGAGGATGCGATGCCGGAGGTGGCGCTGGCGCCGGGCCAGGACCTGCTGTGCTACGAGACGCTGCTGGCGGCGCGGGACGGCGATTTTGCCTGGCCGAAGCTCGACGAGGCGCTGGCGAGCGCGCTGTGCTACACGTCTGGGACCACGGGGCGGCCGAAGGGCGTGCTGTATAGCCATCGCAGCACCGTTATCCATGCCTATGCGGTGAACATGGCCGACGTGTTCGGGCTGCGCGCGGTGGACCGGGTGATGCCGGTGGTGCCGATGTTCCATGTGAATGCCTGGGGCATCCCGTATGCGGCGCCGATGGCTGGCGCGTCGCTGGTGCTGCCGGGCCGCCACCTGGACGGGGCGAGCGTGGCGGCGCTGATGAACGATGAGCGGGTGACGATCTCGGCGGGGGTGCCGACGGTGTGGATGGGGCTGCTGCAGCACCTGCGCGCGACGGGCACCCGGCTTGAGACGCTGAAGCGTCTGGTGTGCGGCGGCTCGGCGTGCCCGGCCATGCTGATCGACGTGTTCGAGAGCGAGTATGGGGTGCGGGTGGACCATGCCTGGGGCATGACGGAGACCAGTCCGCTCGGCACGTATTATGGGGCGAAGGCGGAGTTCACCGGGTTGCCGGCGGCGGAAACCAAGCGGCTGCAGTATAAGCAGGGGCGCGCCGTGCCGGGGCTGGATATGCGGATCGTGGATGATGCCGGGCGGGAGCAGCCGTGGGATGGGGCGACCTATGGCAACCTGCAGGTACGGGGTCCCTGGGTGCTGCGACGCTACATGAACCATGAGGCCGACGCGACGGATGCCGAGGGCTGGTTCGCAACCGGCGATGTGGCGACCATAGACCCGCACGGGCTGATGGAGATCACCGACCGCACCAAGGACATCGTGAAGTCTGGCGGCGAGTGGATCAGCTCGATCCAGCTGGAGAACATCGCCGTTGGCCATCCGGATGTGGCGGAGGCCGCCATCGTTGCCGCCCGGCATCCGAAGTGGGACGAGCGGCCGCTGCTGATCGTGGTGCCGAAGCCGGGGCGCAGCGTGGACCCTCAGGCGCTGCTGGGGCTGTATGCCGGGCAGGTGGCGAAGTGGTGGACGCCGGACGAGGTGGTGGTGGTGGAGAGCCTGCCGCATACGGCGACGGGAAAGCTGAACAAGCTGGCGTTGCGGCAGCAGTTCCGGGATTACAAGCTGGCCTCGCTGGTGGAGTAGGGCGGCGGGCGCCCGTCCTTTGCCGATCTTACAGGATTTAAGAAAACCTACTTAAGACGATCCTCAACCGACCTTGTAGGCGTCCTGATGCCTTCAAACGCTTCAGGCGATCTGGAGAGATTGCGATGAGCCTGAAAATGCGGGTTGGCACGGCAGGCGGGGCGTGGGCGGATGCGGGCTGGACGCCAGCGGGGGCGCCGACCTCGGCGGATGACGTCACCATCGCCGGGCCTGCGGGTGCGGCCCAGACCATCACCGGGCCGGGCAGCGCGTCCAGCCTGACGCTGACCGGCAACACGGCGCTGAGCGGCAGCTTCGGCTTCGGGGGCCTGACAGTCGGGCAAGGCGCCGTTGCCGGTGGGCTGACCATTGGGGCAGGCTCCGCCGTCTCGACGGGATCGGCCAGCATCCTGGGCGGGTCCATCCTGGTGTCCGGCGCGGGCGCACGGCTGAGCGTCAGCGGCACGCTCAGTTTCAGCATCGCGTCCGGCGATGACCTGTCGAACAAGACGCTGACAGTGGAGAGGGGCGCGGCGGTGCAGGCCGGGAGCATCAGCCTGCTGCCGCTCAGCAGCTTCGACGGCATCAACGTCGATGTGTTCTCCACCGTGGAGGTCGGCAGTATCGGCGGGGCTGCGGCGGGCCGGCTGACGATTGACGCCGGGTCTGCCGTGACCGGCGGGGGCGTCATCACCGCTGCCAACGGGATTGCCAACTCCGGCACGTTGGAGACGGCGGCGGGCACCTACATGGGGCTGTTCAGCCCCATAACGGGCACTGGAACGTTGCAGATAGATGCGAGGGGCGACTTTTCGCTCCGCAACGTGGCCAGCTTGAACACAGGGACGGTGGCGTTCTCCGGGACGGGTGGGACGTTCGACATCGGCTCCTACTACGGCGCCGGCGTGAACGGGCTGCCGAACTTTTCTGGCGTTATCGGCGGCTTCACGACGGGCGACACCATCACCGTCAGCCGGTCCGGGACCGCCATCACGTCGGCGGTTTACACCGCGACCGGCACGAACATCGGCACACTGGCGCTCAGCAACGGCGGCACGAGCCTGGGCAGCCTGACGCTGGCAGGGAACTACACCGGGGCGTCGTTCCAGGTTGGCACTTCGGGCAACACCACAAGCATCATCGTCTCGGGCG
>CAXTOB010000499.1:0-5028 GCA_964245505.1 uncultured Acetobacteraceae bacterium
AGATAGTGCCTGGCGTGCCGGCTGCGTCGCCATAATAGAGATGGTAGGTGCCGGGATCGTCGAAGTTGACGGTCTTCTTCACCAGTCGAAGTCCTAGGATGCGGGTGTAGAAGTCGAGGTTGCGCCGCGGGTCTCCGGCGATGGCGGTGACATGGTGGATGCCGTTGCGGACCATGATGCCTGTTCCTTGCAGTGCGGCTGGTTTGCCGCGGTTCGCTGCATCAGTTAAGCCGGCGGCGTGGCTGTTGCCATTGCACAGGTGCAATCTTGGGATTGGGCTCGGAAGATGCTGGAGGGTAAGCGGACGATGCCCAACGCCGCACGCTCGTTGGCGTGGGATGACTTCCGGCTGATCAATGCCATTGCCGCATCGCATACCCTGCCCGCGGCTGCGGTGCGCCTGGGCCTGGATCATTCAACGGTGTTCCGGCGCCTCCGGCAGATCGAGGCGGCGCTCGGGACGCCGGTGTTCGAGCGGTATCGCAGCGGCTATGTGCTGACCACGGCGGGAACCGAGATCGCCGCTCTCGCCGCCCGGGTGGACGAGGATATCACGGCTGTGCTGCGCCGGGTCGCCGGCCAGTCGCCCAGCCCCGCCGGCGAGGTGCGGATCGCAACCAGCGACGCCCTGTTGTTCGACCTGCTGCTGCCCGTGCTGGCCGAGTTCAAGCGCGCGTGTCCCGATGTCCGGCTGGACCTGGTAACCGGGAACACCGCGCTGAACCTGTCGCGCCGAGACGCCGATGTAGCAGTCCGTGCGACGTCTTCCCCGCCCGAAACCCTGGTGGGACGCAAGATCGGCCGGATTGCCTGGGCTGCCTATGCACCGGCACCGCTGCCTGCGGGGGTGGGCGTTGATGCCGAGCTATTTGCAATGGACACGTCATGGGTGGGGTTCGGCGACGTTTTGGCCGGGCTTGCGGCAGCACGGCACCTGCATGCCAACGTGCCCGCCCCTCGCATCGCGTGCCGGTTCGACACGGTCGGCGGGGTCGTCGGCGGGATCGAGGCAGGGATCGGCATCGGCTTTCTGCCCTGCTTTGCCGGCGACCGCCGTCCAACCCTGGTCAGGCTTGGCCTCCCCATGGCCGCGCTGGCCACCGACCTATGGGTGTTGACGCATACCGACTTGCGACACGTGCCCCGGGTGCGTGTCTTAATGGAGTTCCTCGGCGAGCGCATGGCGGCGCTCCGCTTGTTGCTCGAAGGATTCTAGGAAGCTGCTTGCGGCATGATCGAGATGTCCGACCATACGGAGATTGATCGACGGTCGTCACGCAGGCGGCCAAACTCCTGCTGTGCAAGCTGCTGAAGCGGCAATGCCGGGCGCCTCGTGTCTTGGCAGCCGACAAGCTGGCGAGCTACGCGGCGGCCAAGTGCCGAGTGATGCCCCCGGTCGAGCACAGGGCGCACCAGGGGCTGAACAACCAGGTGGAGAACTCGCACCAGCCCACGCGACGGCGAGAGCGGCAGATGAAGCGGTTCAAGTCAGCCAGCCAGGCACAACGCTTCCTCTCCGCCTATGACGGGATCGACAACCTCCCCCTACTCCGCCGTCACCGAGTGCCCGCCACCCAGTATCGAGCCGCGCGAGCCCAAGCCTCTCGGGTTTGGGCCGAGATCACCGGCGTCGCCGCTATGGCGTGACCACGGGCACGCCGTCCTCGTCGCGCCCCGTCGCGACCTCAATCCAACCAGTTAACAATACCGTTGCAAGAGCGGGAAGGATTTGCAATCCTGCTGTTCGAGCGCGCCCATCGGATGGACGTCGGCCGGGTCGCCTGCACGCCCGACTGCGAAGACCTACAAGAGACCGACCGCCTGATCCGCGATCTGACCCATCCTGGAGGATAGCCCATCCTGGAAGATAGCATGGAAAACGCAGTCGTCGGCACAGTCGAGACGCTGAACCGGTATCCCGTCAAATCTATGTTTGGAGAGTCGCCGCAAAGTCTGTCGGTGGCATCCCGTGGCATTGGCGGGGACCGGAGTTGGGCCGTCCTTGATGTCGAGACGGGGAAGATCGCCAGCGCGAAACGGCCGAAGCGCTGGGGCAGCCTGCTGCTCTGCGGCGCCCGGACAACGGACGGCGAGGCGTCCTCGGTCGAGATCGAGTTTCCCGACGGCACGATCTGCGATGTGCGCGACGCGCAAGCCGGCCGCCTACTCAGCGAGATGACCGGGCGGGAGGTCCGCCTGATCAACGTGCCCCCGGATGATCCGGAGATTGATCGGTCGTACCCGGAGGAGCAGTTGGCTGCCGGGTCGCAAGCTGACGTGGGGTCTGGGATCCTGAAACTTAGCGCCGCTGCGCCAAGCGGCACGTTCCTCGACTATGCCCCCGTCCACCTCATCACCACGGCGACGCTGCAGGGCCTCACTCAAACCCCAGGCGATTTTCCGGAGGCCATCCGGTATCGCCCCAACGTCACGATCCGTTCGCTGCCGGATGCGCCGGCGTTCCCCGAAAATCGTTGGGTCGGCGGCACGGTGCGCATCGGCGAGGCCGTCGAGCTTCGCATCCTCCTTGAAACCCCCCGCTGCGCGATCCCGATGCTGTCCCATGGAACCCTGCCGGAAAAGCCTGATGCGCTTCGGGCGGCTATCAAGTTCAACCGCGTCGATATCGCCGGCTTCGGTATCCAGCCTTGTGCCGGAGTGTATGTGGAAGTGATCAAGGCGGGCGTGATCAACCGCCACGATCCCGTCCGGTTTGCACCAGCATAAGGTTAGCCAACGCCAGATCGCGCAGCCGCCACTTCAGGCCGATATGACGGGCGCCCTTCCCCTATCCAAGCTGGAGTGCGACCTGATAGCGGCTGCGATGTGGGTCAGTGCGGGCGCGGGACCCAGGGGTAACTGGCGGCTTTAATGTCTTGTCGCGCTGATATGTGGCCGCAGCTCCGCGCTGTGTTCCCCGACGCCCACTCTGCGAGCGCACGTCGATGAACGCCTGGGAGGACGGGCCCTTCAAGGCCGCCGTCGAGGCAACGCAGCGGCGCAAGATCGTGTTGGCCGGGTTCTGGACCGAAGCTTGTGTTGCGTTTCCAACGATCCAGGCCATCGCCGAAGACTATGAGGTTTATGTCGTCGAGGATGCGTGCGGCGATATTAGTGAGGTCGCGCACCGCGCCGCCATGCAGCGCGTCGCGCAAGCGGGCGCCATGCCGATGACGTGGATCCAGACCATGCTGGAGTGGCAGCGCGACTGGGCGCGGACCGCCACATATGGCGGCGTTATCGACATCGTTAGCGAGCATGGCGGCGCCTATGGCGTCGGCGTGGAATACGCGAAGGCCATGTTGCGCCCCATCACCGCAAAGATCGCTGCAGAGTAGCTGGCTGAGCCTGCCGCTCGTGACCGCCGGGCAGTTGCGTCGCACGGCGATACCGCATGCGACGGCAATGCCGCGAAACCAATGCTGCGCGCGCAAAAGAACGTGCGGGATACCGGCCTAATATCGGTTTCAAAAGCCGTGAGAGAGAGAGAGTCCGCCATGAAGAACCTGTTCACGCCAGACAATGCCGCAATGCTGCTGATCGACCATCAGCGCGGCACTATCAAACTCGCAACCTCAACACCATACGACGAGATCGTCCGCAACACCCGCGCGCTGGCGCGCACGGCGGTGGAAACGAAGATGCCGCTGGTGCTGACGTCGAGCCAGAAAAACCACTTCCAAGGCTTGTTGCTCGACGACATTCAAGACATCGCGCCCGACGCCTACGCCGCCCGCGTCAAGCGGCCCGGCACCGTCGATTGTTGGCTGTACGAGCCGTTCAAGCAGGCAGTGCTCGCGACCGGCCGCCGCAAGCTGATCATGGCTGGGCTGACCAACGACGTCTGCATCGTGTATCCCGCGATGAGTGCCGTCGAAGACGGGTTCGAGGTGCAGGTGGTCGCCGACGCGAGCGGCTCGCCGACCAAGAGCGCGGACGACATCTCGCTGCAAAGGATGGCCCGGCACGGCGTGACGATCACCTCCACCAACCAAGTCATGGCGGAGATGGCGACCGATTGGGCGAGCCCAATGGGCGGCGCCATCCAGGGCATCATGTACCAGGAGATCCTGAGGCGGTTGATCGAGGACGTCGCGCAAGACATCGCGGCCTGACTCGGCCATGGACGCGCCTGCCTCGCCTGTCGGTCCCTATGCGCTCCCGCCGCTGAAGTTCGCCTATGACGCACTGGAACCGGTGATCGACGCCGAGACCATGCGTCTTCATTACGGCAAGTACCACCAGGGTTACGTCGGCACGGTGAACATGGCGTTCGCCAAGCATCCGCAATGGCTGGGCAAACCGATAGAGGAAGTGCTTCACCATCTCCCGGAGCTGTCATATGGCATTCGCCAAGCAGTCCGCGACCAAGACGGCGGGCATGCGAACCACCAGTTCTCTCTTCTATCTAAGGCTTTACATAGAAGAAAGCCGTGGCTGTTCTGTGGATCGGACAAGTGGGCAGCATAATGCTGCTTATTGTTGCGGCCAGGCTAGGTGTTCAGACCCCGTTTGCGAAGTCATGGCGCGGCTAACCGCTTACGGTTTGGGTGGACGGCGCGGTGGAGCATGAGGCGGATCATGGCGAGGGTGACCATGGCCTCGGACACCTCGGGCAGCTGCTCATAGTCCCGGGACAGGCGGCGCCAGCGGCCAAGCCAGCCGAGCGTACGCTCGACCACCCACCTGCGCGGCAGCACGGCGAAGCCCTTTGTCCCCGACGGGCGGCTGACGACGGTCAGCACAAGGCCGAGCAGGAAGCAGGCGAGCAGGACCGGCACGCGGTTGTAGCCGCTGTCGGCGAACACGGCGCGCAGCCAGCAATACAGCCGCTTGATGCGCCCAAGCAGGCCGCCCGCGCCGTCGGCGTCCCCGATCGAGGCGGCATGCACGACAACGCCCAGCAGCAGCCCTTGCGTGCCCACCGCGATGTGGCGCTTGCGTCCCATGTGAAGTTGACCCGTTCTGGATACTGCTGGCGAAGTCATCAGGCTGCGGCTGGGATGGCCATGAGGCGGACAAAGGCGG
>CAXTOB010000500.1:0-5020 GCA_964245505.1 uncultured Acetobacteraceae bacterium
CTCGGCCTGACTGCGCCCGATCCCGGCGGCCGTATCGAGCTTGGCGGGCAGGAGGTCGCGGGCCATGCCAGGGCCCGCTCGCGCGCCGACCAGAAGATGCTGCAGATCGTGTTCCAGAACCCGGACTCCGCGCTCAACCGCGCGCATACGGTGCGGCACCTGATCGAGCGCTCGCTGTCGCGTCTGGCCGGCGTGTTCGGGCGGCAGCGGGCCGAGCGGCTGGCCGGGCTGGTGTCGGCGGTGCGGCTCACAGAGCGGCACCTTTCGATGCGCCCGCGGCAGTTGTCCGGCGGGCTGAAGCAGCGCGTCGCCATCGCCCGGGCCTTTGCCGGCGACCCGCGCGTGGTCATCTGCGACGAGCCGACCTCGGCGCTCGACGTTTCGGTGCAGGCCGCCATCCTCAACCTGCTCGCCGACCTGCAGGCGCGGGAGCAGGTGAGCTACATCTTCATCAGCCACGATCTCGGCGTGGTCCGCTACCTGTCTGACCGCATCGCCGTACTCTATCTCGGCCGCATCATGGAGATCGGCCCGGCGGAGGACGTGTTCGACGGGCCGCACCACCCCTACACCGAGGCGCTGCTTTCCGCCGTGCCAGAGATCGACGCCGGTGAGCGCCGTGCCCGCATCCGGCTGTCCGGCGAGATCCCGAGCCCGCTGTCGCCGCCATCCGGGTGCGTGTTCCATGGCCGCTGCCCCCGCAAGATCGGCGCGATCTGCGAGACGGAGGAGCCGCCGATGGCGATGGACAGCGGCCACGCGATCCGGTGTCACCTTCCGGTCCCCGCGCTCGGCCGCCGCGGCGGGCCGCCGCCCGTGCAGGCCGGCGAGCGCTCCCTCGAACCCGTTTCCGCATAGGCTCGCCATGGCGCCCATCACCGATCCCCGCTCCACCGTCAGTTCGCGCCTTGAGGTGGGCGAGACCGCGGACCTGCTTGTGGTCGGTGGCGGCCCGGCCGGGCTCGCGGCGGCGATTGAGGCGGCGCGGTCTGGCATATCAGTCATCCTCGCCGACGAGAATCCAGTGCCGGCGGAGGTGATGGGCGACGACGTTCCGCTGCATTTCGGCCAGCGAATGGGCGGCGCCGTCCGCAACCGCACCGGCATGACGGAGGCGATGCTGGCGAGCGAGCCATTGCTGGAGGCGGCGCTCGAAGCCGGGGTGGATGTGCGGCTCGGCACCTTCGTTTGGGGGCTTTATGCCAACGGGCGCAGCGTTTCCTGGCTGCCGGGCATGGTGGCCGGTCTGTCTGACGGGGCGGCATCCTGGATGCTGGGCTGCAAGACGACGATCGTCGCCGCTGGCCGCCGTGATATGGGACTGGCCTTTCCCGGCTGGGAGCGCCCGGGCGTGATGGGCGCGACTGCCGCCGAGCGGCTGGCCACGCGATACGGCGCGCTCGACGCCCGGCGGGCGGTAGTGCTGGGGACCGGAGCCGAGGCGCTGCTGGCGGCGCTTGCCATGCACCGCGCCGGCATCGCAGTGGTCGCCATCGTCGAACAGGCGGACGCGCCCATCGGTCCGGCGCCGCTGCTGGACCAAGTTCGCCAATCCGGCATCGAGATCCTGACCCGGCACGTGATCGCCGCCGCCGAGGGTGGGGCCGACGGCGTCACCGCAGCACGCCTCGCGCCGCTCGACGATGCCGGGCGCCGGCAAGGCGAGAAGCGGATCGAGTGCGACACCATCGTGCTCGGCATCGGCGCGGTGCCGGTGATCGAACTGCTCGACGCGGTCGGCTGCCGCAGTGCCTGGGTGCCAGCGCGCGGAGGTCATGCCCCGATCGTGGATGCGGCGCAGATGACCTCCGTTCCTGGCATCTACAGCGTAGGAGACTGCGCCGGCGTTTGGGCGGAGAAATCAGAGGACCGCGCCATTGCCGAGGCGGAGGGTCGCCGTGCCGCCCGTGCCGCCCGTGCCGCCGTGACAGCCGTGACGGGCCAGATTGCCGGCGCCGCCGCGCTGCCGGAGAACGCCGCCGAGCCTTCGGCCGGCGCATCGCCTGCCTACCGGCTCGATTGGGTGCGCGCCGCCGTGGTCGAGGCTGTGCTGCCGCCGGGCCAGGCCGAGCCGCATGTCTGCCAGTGCGAGGAGGTAACCGCACGCGACATCCTCGAGGTCCGGCCACCGCGCTACCTGCAATGGGACCGGCCCCGCCGCAACAGCATGGACCTGACGGCCCTGCTCGGCGAGGGGGCGCCTAGCCCGGATCAGGTCAAGCGCCTCACCCGCGCCGGCATGGGTCTTTGCCAAGGGCGCCGTTGCCGCGAGCAGGTCGCCGCCCTGCTTGCACTCGGCGCCGGGACCGGGCTTTCCGAAGTGCCGCTCGCGACATTTCGCGCCCCGGTGCGGCCGATGCCGCTCTCGCTCGCCGGGTCGGTGCCGGAAAGCGAGGAGATGGCCCGGAACTGGCACGTCTGGTTCGGCATCGAGGGCCAGGTCACGCCCTATTGGGAGATCGACCTCGGAAAGGCCGCGACGTGAGCGAAGCGTCCGGCGCCAGCGTCGTCATCGTCGGGGGCGGCGCGTCTGGGCTCAGCGCCGGCTGGTGGCTCGCCCGGGCTGGGGTGGACGTGCTGGTTGTGGACAAGGGCATCGTCGGCTGGGAGGCCTCGGGCCGCAACGGCGGCGGCTGCACCCACTGGTTCAGCCCGTTGTTCGCCGAGGAGCAACGGCTTTGGCCTGAGATGGACGACCTGCTCGGGTATCCGACCGAGTTCTGCCGCGGCCGCATACGCATCGCACTCGACGAGGCCGACTGGGCCAGCGTGCAGCGCCCGATCCGCAGCGGCGAGCGGCATGGCTTCAGCACCGAGATCCTCGATACGGCGCAGCTCCGCGATCTCGTGCCGCTCGCCGGCGACAACGTGGTGGGCGCGGCCTGGCATCACTTCGGCGGACATGCCAACCCGCACCGCACGGTACAGGCCTATGCCTGGGCGATGCAGGACCTGGGCGGACGGCTGATGCAGCACACGACGGTGCTGGGGTTCGAGCAGCGGGGCGGCCGGGTCGTCGGCGTGCAAACCGATCGCGGCACGTTCGGCTGCGATCACGTCGTGATCGCCGCGGGACCACAGGGCGGCAAGCTCGCTGCCATGCTCGGCGTGTCGTTCCCCGTCGTCTCGGCGCGGGCGGAGATGATCGTCACCGAGCCGCTGCCGCTGATGCAGGTTGGCGGCGCCGACGGCAACGGCCTTTATGGGCGGCAGACGCGGCGCGGCAATCTTGCTTACGGCGGTGGCCCGCACGAATGGCTCGATGACGAGGCCGGCATGGGCGTTCCGCCCCGGCTCAGCACGCCGCTCATGGGCAACATCGCCAAGCACCTAGTCGAGATGTTCCCCCGTGCCCGGCACGCCCGCGTCATCCGCAGTTGGGCCGGGGTGATCGAGAACACCCCCGACGGGCGGCCTATCATCGACCGGCTGCACGACCCGGCAAATGTGGTTTTTGTGACCCTCTCAAGCATCGGTTTCGGCCTTTCCCCTGCCACCGGCCACGCCGTGCAGCAGCTCGTGACCGATGGGGCCTGCGCCTTCGCCGACCTGCGCCCGTTGCGCCTTTCCCGCTTTGACGACGTAGCGCCGGACTGGGCGGCAGCGCGCGGCTGGCGCTGGCTTGGCGATCCACAGCCTGAGCCGATGGCAGCGGCCGTGTCGCATAGATGGGTCGGCGGGCACTGACGGCCCGGCGCGCCGTTCTGAACTGCTGCTGTGCGAGGCGAGCGCACTTGGCGAAGTCTAAGTAGTAGGGATGCCTCAGATCGAGTGTTCAGTTCCAGTGTGCTTACGGGGTGCACTCCGATGGGGTCGTCTGGTCATTCCGGCACCCGGCTTCAGAACGGCGAGCTGTGCCTGTTCGTCTTGGCTGAAGCGGAAAGCGTCAAGGCTGCGCAGACATCAACGCACTCAGCCGCTTGCGGGCCTACCCGCGAGTCTGCTAGAAAAAGTCCTAACAAGGAAGAAAGTCCTTGCCATAGGACATAAAACCTAGTTTAGTGCAGCAGTCGGGATGAGTTAAACAGGAAACAGGAAGGATCCACGTCATGCTGCTGACGCTCATCATACTGGTGTCCGCGTCAGTGCAGGGCACCATAGCAGCCGCAAATTTTGGCAGAGCATCCCCATCCCAGACTATGCAGTCCGGGTAGCGGGTAGGTTTAGGCTAACTGGAAGCGGGCGGAACGTGAAACCGCAGCCTACATCCAGCGCATAGCCCACAAGCCGAGCAATCCTAAGCCAAGCAGAGCTACTGGCCCACTCAGCGCCGTCAAGAAGAAATCAGCCATCTCGCAGCCTCCCCAGGGCATACTGCGCGCCCAGATGTAATCCTGCTCCGACTACAAAACAAGTTGAACCTACTGTCATCAGCCACCATGACGGCACTGACGCGAGCGTGCCATAGACCGCGCCCACCGTCGGCGCGACCGCGCCGGTCACGATAACAGCGATGGCTGTCGTGTTCAGGGTGATAGCTAGCAGCTTGACGCGTTCGTTATAGACAAGATGCGCCATGGTACGTCCGTATGGTGCGTTGCGAAACCGGCGGAGCCGGGGATGCTTACTGCCGGGGTGGGGATTCGGCCAGACCGGCTGCCCCTGCGGCGTCCGCCAGGCAACGAAAGTGTTGCATCGGCACGCTGGCCCCCACGGTTTCATGCTAGTTCCGTAATCTGGCAATGAAACCAGACCGGACGCCAGCGGTGGCATGCGGTCAATGCTCCCGACACCGGTGGTTTACGTATCAAGCACTACGGCCCGCCGGCGGGTTGGGATGTAAGTGAAGGCGGGGTTGCGAGTGACTGCGACCGGGTCCATGCGCAGGAAGCGTTGTTCGCAGTCCCAGCGGAGTCATGCTGGCTTGCTTCTCCCTCTCCCTCCGGGAGAGGGTGGGGTGAGGGTGCGGGCAAGCACTGCCCTTAGTTGCAGGTAGCCTTGTGCCGATCGCACTTGCAGTGCCCTGCTCCGCAGCCAAGACCCCCTCACCCCAACCCTCTCCCGGAGGGAGAGGGAGCAG
>CAXTOB010000501.1:0-4994 GCA_964245505.1 uncultured Acetobacteraceae bacterium
ACCCTGAATGGCACACGCGATGCTCGGCAACACCTGGAACCTGCTAAAAGAAACGGTCAACGGCTACATCGAGGACAACAACCTCAGCCGCGGCGCCTCCATCGCCTACTTCACGGTATTCAGCATTGCGCCGATGCTGGTGATCTGCATCGCCATCGCCGGGCTGGTGTTCGGGCAACAGGCCGCCGAGGGCGCCATCGTGGACCAACTGCAGGGCCTGATGGGCAAGCAGAGCGCCGAGGCGATCCAGGCCATGGTCGCCAGCGCCAGCAACAAGTCGAGCGGCATCTGGGCCACGGTCATCGGCGTTGTTACCCTACTGGTGACGGCGACCGGCGTACTCGCGGAAATGCAGTCGGCGCTGAATGCAATCTGGCGCGCACAACCAAAAGCCGGAGTAACCGGCCTGCTGCGTGCACGGGCCGCAAGCCTCGGGCTGATTGCCGCCCTTGGCTTCCTGCTGATCGTGTCCCTCTTGGCCAGCGCCGCGCTGACGGCAATGGGTAACTACCTCAACAGCTTCCTACCCGCTGCCAGGACCATCCTGGGGATTGTGAACTTCTTCGTCTCGTTCCTGATGATTTCGCTGCTGTTCGCTGCGGTCTATAAAATCCTGCCGGACCGGCAATTGGCCTACAAGGACGTAGCAGTGGGCGCCATTGCCACGGCGTTCCTGTTCACGATCGGCAAGACGCTGATCGGCCTATATGTCGGCAGCAGCAGCGTTGCCAGCAGCTACGGCGCCGCCGGCGCGCTCGTGATCGTGCTGCTGTGGATCTACTACTCATCGCAGATCTTCTTGCTCGGCGCGGAGTTCACCAAGGTCTGGGCCAGCCATCACGGCAGCGCCGAAGCATTCGCCGCCGCCAGCAGCCCGGGTGCGGCAGTTGTGCCAGCTGACACGCCGTCCACCGCCGTGCAAAAGGTGCTTGTCCATTCGAGCCGGCAGCGCCAACGGTTTGGCACATTCGAAATCGCGGCACTCGGCAGCTTGATCCTTGCTGCCTACCTCGGCGAAACCAGGCGGCGCTAGTGCAACGTCAGCACTGATGTGACATGTTTAAACATGGCAACGCTAGGGCCAAGGCTGGCGGCTATGCTTATCAAATCAGGAATGATGGGGCACTGGAGCGGGTTTGGTGCAGATAGAAGAACCAAGCCCACTCTAGGAGCTGCTGCTTGCACTTGGCCGGTCAAACGAAGCCGTTTGACTCGAACATGCTCTGAGCGAACCTCTTGAGGTTTGCATACAGACGAAAAACTAAGCAGGCTTGCACAGCCTGGTACGGCCGCAGACCACCTGTGTGATAGGCCGCGTCAGCCTGCTTAGATCACCTTCCGCTACGCCCGCGCCATCCGGTCCGCCTTGGCCGCACCGCGCGACCCGGGCGCCTGCTCCGGCCCAGTCGTGGTGTCGCGGCCAGTCTGCTCCTCCATGGCGGTGTTCAGTTCGGCCCCGGTCAGTACGATGATGGTCGAAATCCAGAGCCAGGTCATGAAGCCAACCACCGCACCGAGTGAGCCATAGGTCTTGTCGTAGCTACCGAAATTCGCAACGTACCAGGAAAAGGCGCCTGACCCGACAACCCAGGCAACGGCCGCGAAGCCGCTGCCCCAACTCACCCACTGCCAGCGCGGCCGCTCCCGGTCCGGTCCATACCGGTAGATCATCGCAAGCAGGACGGCGATCACCCCCAGCAGCAATGGCCAGCGCAGCACCCGCAGCAGCAGCTCCACCACGTTCCCCAACCCCACGAACGCAAGCACCGCCGGCAGCACCACGACAGCCGCCATCGCCAGCACAACGAACACGATCGCGCCCAGGGTGAAGGCAAGCGTCACGGCGGTGCGCTTCAGGAAGCTGCGCGTTTCCTGCTCGTCGTTCACCACGTTGAGCGCGTCGAACAGGGCCTTCATGCCCTGGTTGGCGCTCCATAGCGACGTGGCGAGGCCAATCAGCACGCCGAAGCCGAGCTTGCCATGTGGGACCGAAATCAGCGTGTGGATCTGGTCCGACAGGATGCTCAGGCCGCCTTCCGGCATCACCCCGGACAAGGATTTGACCTGGCCTTCGATGGTCGCGGGATCGGCGACCAAGCCATACAGCGACACCAGGGCCGCCAGGGCCGGAAACACCGACAGCAGTGCGAAAAAGGTGACGCCGGCCGCCTCGGTCATCACCCGGTCGGCCGAGATCTGCTTGCCCACCCGCTTCAGGATGTCCCACCAACCCTTCGCGGGAATGCTGGACGGCTTGGCGGCATTGCTGCCGCGTCCATCGTCGCCTGTTGTGCCGGCATCGTTGCTGGGCATCTGCTCACCAGGGGCGCTCGATGCCGGGGCGGGCGATTGCTTTGCGTAGGCACCCATCAGTAGGCCAGCGGCGCCCAGGACCGCGGTGACGGCCGGATGTTCAAGCTTTTCCCGCATGGCGCGCTCCTGGGTCAAAAGGATGTCAGGCGATAATCCAAAGGCGGCGAAACCATGTGCCAGATGAACCAAGGCATAGCCCTGCCGGTCCAGGCCACGTCCGGCGAATTCCGTCCTACTAAACCGGTGCAATCGTGCCGATCCGATGATGACGGATCGGCTGGCCGCAAGTTCCGCTGCGATCGCAATGGGCCGCCAGCCTATCCCTCCAGCAGGTGCCCGAACGCGCGCAACGGCCGCAGGCGGTCGCACATAATCTTGGTGATCGCCAGCAGCGGCACCGCCAGGACCGCACCCTCCACGCCCCACATCCAGTACCAGAACACCAGCCCGACCATGACGGCAATGGGATTGATGGTGAAGCGCCGGGCCAGGATCATGGGGGTGATAATCTCGCCTTCCAGGATGTGGATGCCTAGGTAGGCGGCCGCCGGCAGCAGCGACAGCCAGGACGCACCGAGTGCTGCAAGCCCGATCACCGCGAACAGAACCACCCCGGCCAATGGCCCCAGGATCGGGATGTAGTTCAGGCAGAACGCCACAACGCCCCACAACGGCCAGCCCGGCAGCCCGAACAACCAGGTCTCCCCGGCGACGGCGGCGCCAACCACCGCATTGATGACCGTCACCGTCAGCAAGTAGATCGATATGTCGTGCTCGATCGCCGTGGAGATGCCCACCGCCTGCTTCTTGTCCTTGAAGGACGGCAGCACCTCGACCAACCGCCGCATGAACGTCTCACCGAACACCAGAAGGTAAAACAGGATCAGCAAGGTTTCGAGCAGGTGGGATGCAAAGTTGCCGGCGCCGCTGGCGATGCTGCTGGCTATGGCGCGGGGGTTGATCCCAGGTCCCCCGGATGGCTCCAGCCCGGCGCGGTCCATGAGGGATTGCACGTGCTGCACCGGCTCCTTCACCCAGGCATACTGGGATTGCAGCTTTTCCCAGGTGGCCGGGGCGTTGCGCAGCCAATCAGCCGCCGGCCCGGACAGGATGGTGCCCAGCCCGGCGAACACCCCGACCAGCAGCACGATGGCGATAAGCGATCCAACAGCGCGCGGAATATGGAACCGCTCGCCGAAGCGCACCACCGGCTGCAGCAGCAGCTTGAGCACCAGCGCCAGCACGATCGGCAGGATGACCTCGCTTGCCAAATACATGACCGCGAGGCTGGCGAGGAGAAACAGGCCGCCTAGAAATATGGTCTGGGGATCAGTGGGCAGCGGCATATCGTTCGCATCGTCCTCCACATGCTTGTGGTCGGGATCAGACGACGGGATGGAAACGGGAGGGGCGGGAGCAGTTACGGACATGGCCAAGCCTTCGGTGCAATCCCTCCAAGGGCACCACGCAGCCATCCGCCGTCAAGCTTCTCCCACTTCGCAAAGCCAGCACCACTCAGCCAGAACCTCGCTTCTTTCTCCCTCTCCCTCCGGGAGAGGATCGGGGTGAGGGAAGCCGCAAGCGCCCAACCAGCCGGGTGAGGACGGATGACCGGTTTCCGACCAAGCCGAGTTTCGTGCCCGCGGCCTCCCTCACCCCGACCCTCTCCCGGAAGGAGAGGGAGCAGGAAGCATGGAAGGAAACCCCTACCGGTTCGCCCCTGGTGTCCACTGCACGTCGCCGCCCGCATTCAGGCGGCGGCCCAGCACGAACAGATGATCGGACAGCCGGTTCAGCAAACGGATCACCGCGGGGTTGACCTCCTCCTCCCGGGCCAGGTGCACCACCAGCCGCTCGGCCCGGCGCACGACCGTGCGGGCCAGGTGGGCATGGGCCGCCGCCGGGGTGCCGCCAGGCAGGATGAAGCTGGTCAGCGGCGCCAGCGCCTCGTTCATCGCCTGCACCTCCGCCTCCATCCGCACATTCGGCGCATCGGTGACGCGTAGCCGCTCCCCGGCCTCGCCGGGCACGCACAGGTCGGCGCCCACATCGAACAGGTCGTTCTGGATGCGGGCCAGCATGGCGTCGGCCTCGGGATCGCCCTTGGTGTGCAGGCGCAGCAGCCCAATGGTGGCATTGGCCTCGTCCACCGTGCCATAGGCATCCACCCGCAGCGCATCCTTCGGCACCCGGGAGCCATCACCGAGCGACGTTTGCCCGCCATCGCCGCCGCGCGTCACAACCCGGTCGATCCGTATCATCTGCCGTCCCCAACGAAATGTATGTCGAGTGGATAGTCGAACGGCAATGCCCCGGCAGCGCTCCTCGCCGGACGGAACCGCCACCGCTCCACCGCGTCCACTGCCGCCTTGTCCAAGCTGGGATGCCCGCTGCTGCCGGCAAGCTCGACCAGGATCGGGACGCCTTCCGTCGAGACATGGACGACCAGCCGCACCGTGCCCTCCGCATGCTGCCGCATCGCTTCGGCGGGATAGGCTGGGGGCAGGTTGCGGAACCGGCTGTCTGGGCGCGGCGGGATGATGTCTTCGCTACGGGAGTCTAGGTCGGCCAGGTCTTGGCCGCCGTTGCCCAGGTTGGTCTCGGTGGCGGCTGCCGGGGCAGGCGGTGCGGCCTGGGGCGCCGCGGGGGAGGGGACCGCCAATGCCGCTTCCGCCTTGGGC
>CAXTOB010000502.1:0-4975 GCA_964245505.1 uncultured Acetobacteraceae bacterium
GTCCAGTGCCCGGGCGGCAAAGCCCAACCGTCCCGCATCCTTTGCAGCCTTGCGGGCCAGGGCCTCGGAGTTGCCGGACTCCGTTGCGAACAGCACCGTCAGCGCCGGACGCACGACGGGCGCGGCGGCAGCCGCCGGGCCGGCAGTTGCGGCCTCGATCCCGGCCAGGAAGCCGCTGAGCCAGCTCCGCTGGGTCGGGCTGGTGTCGCCGATGACCTTGTTCAGCGCCGCGATGGCCTCAGGCGGGAAAGGGGCGTTGGCGGGCAGGGCGGTCATGGGGTGGTCCTCACAGCAATCCGAGGTGTTCAACGTCCACCACGGCAACGAAGGTCAACACGGCAATGGCCGCCATGCCGCTCACGGCGACCGCCACGGGCCGCCAGCCCTGCACCTGCAGGGCACGGAGGTCAATAGATGGGCCGACTCCGGCAAACGTCAGCAGAAACGCCCAGCGTGACAGGGATGCCAGGTTTGCCGACTGCGCTTGGGTGAAGGCGCTCAGGGCCGCCAACAAGGAAATCACCAGGAAGCCCAGCACAACCCGCCTACCAGCCTACATGCGGCGGCAGGCCAGCCCAGGCCAGGCCGGCCAACACCACGGCGAGCAGAGCAGCCAGCCAGTCCGGAAACGGGCGGGAAGCGGATGAACGGCTGGCGTCAGACATGGATCGACCTCACAATTTCCGTGAAGTAGGAGGACAGTCCACGCACGCACAATGTCAGCCGTCCAGAAAGCCGTATTTTACCTGCCGAAGCCACTTACCGCAGCATATCCGTCTCTCGATGAGGAATTTGCTGGGATGTCATTTCAGGCTCCGGGTTCTCCGGGGACGGGGGTGACGCCTTGCGAGTACACCAGCGCCGTGACCTCGGCGATGCACGCGTCCAGGGCTTCCGGGTCAGTGCCCTTCGCGACCAGCGCAACGCCGTTGCCGGTGGCGCGGTAAAACGGGTAGCTGCCGAGGTCCAGGTCGGGAAAGCGGGCCTGGACGGCACCCAAACCCTCCGCGATGGCACCTTCCAGCAGCCCGACCGCATGGACAGCGCGGGACTGCACCGGGGTGCCGCCCGGCAGGATCTGGAGCAGGGTGGCGAACATGGCCTGCATGATGCGCGGGACGCCTGCCATGACGTGGACGTTGCCGATGGTGAAGCCCGGCGCGATGGAGATGGCGTTGTCGATCAGCGTGGCGCCACGCGGCATGGTCGCCATGCGCTGGCGGACGGCGTTGAACTCGCCGGGCTTGTAATGGCGCTCCATGCGCGCCCAGGCCTCGGGATGCGGCTCCCAAGGGACGCCGAAGGCGGCGGCAACGCACTCGCTGGTGATGTCGTCATGGGTGGGGCCGATGCCGCCCGTGGTGAACACGTGGTCGAAGCGGGCACGGCACTCGTTGATCGTCGTCACGATGGTGTCGGGCACGTCGGGGATCACCCGGACTTCCCGTAGCGGCATGCCGATCCCGCCGAGCCCGGTGGCGATGTGACGGATGTTGGCGTCCTGGGTGCGCCCGGACAGCACCTCGTTGCCGATCACGAGCAGGCAGGCAGTGGGATTGGTCATGAGGGTCCTTTGGATGGAGCAAGGCTGCCATGCTCCCTCTCCCTCCGGGAGAGGGGTTGGGGTGAGGGAGGCCGTAAGGGCGACCTTTGGACCAGGGCAGGGTATTTCTTGCAATGGTTGGCAGGCGTGCTTGCCGTCTCCCTCACCCCGGCCCTCTTCCGGAGGGAGAGGGAGAAGCAAGCAGCGCGGCGATTATAGGAAGTCGCGCAGGAGCGGGATCAGCGGCAGGTCGGCCGGGGGCATCGGGTAGTCCGTCAGCCGCATCGGGCGCACCCAGGCCAGGGCCTGCCCCTCGCGCCCTTCGGGCCGTCCGGTCCAGCGTCGGCACACGTAAAGCGGCATCAGCAGGTGGAACCGCTCATACGCATGGCTGGCAAAAGCGAAGGGGGCCAGGCAGCTTGCGGAAACGTTGATGCCCAGCTCCTCCTGCAGTTCGCGGATCAGCGCGGCCTCCGGCGTTTCGCCGGGGTTCAGCTTGCCGCCGGGAAATTCCCAGAGACCCGCCATGCTCTTGCCGGCCGGACGCTGCGCCAGCAGCACGCGGCCGTCCGCGTCGATCAGCGCGCAAGCGGCCACCAGGACCATGAGGCCGGTGCCGGCAGGGGTGGCCTTCAGCGGGGGTGGGTCCGCAACAGGTGCGGCGGCAGGAGCCATGTCGGCACTCGTCGCCTCGAACCGGGTCACCGGATGCTCGCCGCCGCGGGCCAGGAAGCGTTCCCGTCCCTTGCCGACCTCGCGGAAGCCGATGCGGCGCAGCACGGCGAGGGAGGCCAGGTTGTCGTCCGCGACATGCGCCACGAGACGCTCGATCGGCAGGTTGGCCAACGCCCAGCGCGACGCCGCCCCTGCCGCCTCCGTCGCGACGCCATGTCCCCAGAACCGGCGGCCGATCCAAAACCCGAGGCTCGCCGTCCCCGGCTTGCCGTCCAGGCGCAGGCCGACGCAGCCGACCACGATCTCCTGACCCGCCTCCTCCCCAGTGATGGCGAGGTGGTAGCCGCTGCCGGCCTCCATCTGCCGGGCGGTGGAGGCGATCCAGTCATCCGTCAGCCGCCGCGGATACGGGAAGGGAAGCCGCGACAGCATCCGCACCACGGCCCAGTCGTTCACCAGGCGGTGCACCTCCGTCGCATCGCCGGCGTGCAATGGGCGCAGCAAAAGCCGCTCGGTCCGCAGCGGCTCGAAGCGGGGTTCCTCGGGAAGCAGTTGCAATGCCATAAGGATGGAGCTTGCTGATGCGATGCCAGAGAAGCAAGCTTCAAGTCACTCTAACAAATTGTTTTCTGGCGGTGTGGGCAGAGCGCTACAGCAAATCGATATCAGCTGCGGTAGCTGCCATTGATATCTATGTAACCGTGCGTCAGGTCGCAGGTCCAAGCGGTGCCCTGGCCCTTGCCGAGGCCCAGATCCACGGTAATGCCGATCTCACGCCCGCGCATGTGCTCGACCACCGGACCCTCGTCGTAGCCCGGCACTACGCCGCCGTCCCGCGCCATCCAGGTGCCGCCGACTCCGACCGAGAGCTTGTCGCGGTCCGCCGGCTCACCTGCCTTGCCGACTGCCATCACGATGCGGCCCCAGTTGGCGTCGGCTCCGGCAATCGCCGTCTTGACCAGAGGCGAGTTGGCGACGGACATCGCCACCCGCCGGGCCGACTGGTTGGACACGGCGCCGGTCACGTCAATGCGGACCAGCTTCTGCGCGCCCTCGCCATCGCGGACCACCTGCAGCGCAAGGTCCAGCAGCACGGCCTCCAGCGCGTCGCGGAACACGCGCAACGCTTTCTTGTCGTCCTTGCCGATCTTCTTGTGGTCCGCCTGGCCGGTGGCGAACATCAGCACGGTGTCGCTGGTGCTGGTGTCGCTGTCCACGGTGGTGCAGTTGAAGCTGCGGCGCACGCCGCGGGCCAGCATGTCCTGCAGCATGGCGCCGGGCAGCTTGGCGTCGGTGAACACGAAGCAGAGCATGGTCGCCATGTCCGGCGCCACCATGCCGCTGCCCTTGGCAAAGCCGCTGATCCGCACCGTCGCCCCGCCCAGTTGAGCCGTGCGGGTGGATCCCTTCGGGAAGGTGTCGGTGGTCATGATGCCGCGCGCCGCGGCCTCCCACCCATCGGCGCCCAGGGAGGCATGAAGCGCAGGCAGGGCCGAGGTGATGCGCTCGTATGGCAGCACCTCGCCGATCACGCCGGTGCTGGCGACGAACACCTCATGCGGTTGGCAGCCCAGGATGATGGCGGCGGCGTCCGCGGTCGCTTCCACGGCACCCATCCCCGCGCGTCCGGTGAAGACGTTGGCGTTGCCGGCATTCACCACCACGGCGCGGGCATGGCCGCCATGCAGCGCTTTGCGGCACCAGTCCACGGGGGCGCCGGGACATTTATTCTGGGTGAACACCCCGGCGACCGTCGTGCCTGATGGCAGCTCCGCCATCATCAGGTCGGTGCGGTCCTTGTAGCGTATGCCGGCCTCCGCGGCCCCTAGCCGGACGCCCGCCATTGGCGGCAAGTCCGGCAACGGTACTGCGAGCGGTGAAACCGGCAACGCCATTGCGTTACTTGCCCGGTGCCGCGGGGGCGGCGGGTGTCGGCGGTGCGGCAGGCGCACCCGGCATCGGCTGCGCCGGGGCCTCGGTCAGCGGAGTGCCGTCCAGGTTGAATTTCTGGATGGGCAAGCCCTGCTTGGCCGTCACCAGAACGCGGGCGACGCCCTCCTGGATCAGCTGCTGCCGCACTTCGTCCTTCACCTGATCGAATGAAGGGGGCGGGGCAGTCCGCAGCTCCTCCAGCTTGATGACGTGCCAGCCAAAGCGCGTCTTGACCGGCGTTTCGGTGTAGGTGCCGGGCTTCAGGTTGAAGGCGGCCTCGGCGAACTCCGGCAGCATGTCACCGCGCTTGAAAAAGCCAAGGTCGCCGCCGTTGGTGGAGCCGGCCGGGTCGGTGCTGTACTTCTTCGCTAACTCGGCGAAGTCGGCACCGCCCTTCAGCTCGGCGATGATCTTCTTCGCCGTTTCCTCGTCGGGCACCAGGATGTGGCGGGCGTGGGCTTCCTGTTCACCCGACTTGCCGGCGATGTCGCGCTCGTAGCGGGCCTTGATCGCCTCATCCGTCAGCCCCGGCGCGATGTCGCGTGTCAGCAGGGCGTTCTGCAGTGCCGTGTCGGTAGCACGGGCGATCTGGCGGCGAACGGCGGGGTCCTTGTCGAACCCTTCGCGCCGGGCGGCGATGATGATGGCCCGGCGGTCCACGAGCTGGTCCAGCAGCATGGGATACAGCACCGGCGCCGGCATGCCGCGCAGCTCCTCCGGCAGGCTCTGGGCGGCATCGGCAAGCTCGGAGGCGTGGATTTCGTCCGGGCCGACGCGGGCGACGACGGGGTCAGCCGGGGCGGCAGGTGCGGCGGAGGCGCTGGA
>CAXTOB010000503.1:0-1174 GCA_964245505.1 uncultured Acetobacteraceae bacterium
CCAGGCTGGGCCGCCGATCCGGCGTTGACCTCCCCGCGTCTGCCGCCCGACCCGACGCCTGATCTGGTCGAGCAGGCCGTTCCCGACCTCGCCAACCCGCTGAACAAGCCGATCACCGGCGCACAGGTGGACCCACTCGTGACCGGCACCCGGCCACCGCCGTCACTGGAGGCGCTGCAGTCCACACGGCCCGGCGACGAGACGGGCGACGGCTTGGAGCCCGGCCGTGCCGACATGGTGCGGACAGCAGCCCTCACCTACGGCGCCCAGGGCGGCTTGGCTGGGCGCTCCTTCGCGCTGAACGAGATGCTGCGCCGCTACCAGTCGCAGCTCGACACGACCTACGACTTCCATACCCTCGTGCTGCCGGTCAGCAACGGCCAGACCCTGATGCGCCCGCCGATTGTGTCCGCCGCGCAGATGGCCTTTGCCCTGGGTGACAACGGCCAGATCGCCCGCGAGACGTCCTGCATCTATCAAATCACCCGGCAGGCGCAGCTCTCCTCGGCGCCGCCGAACTGGCGGGCCTACCTGGTCCGCACCTGGTCCGAGCCGCGCCGACCGACTGATGGCGCGCTGCCCCGCACCAAGCAGGAGGTGGCCTACTGGAACAAGTGGGTGGCCGAGGGCTGGGCGCACGGCGAGACGCAGGCCGTGCAGATCTACCTTTCCGACCTGGGCCGGCTGGAACGCGACATCGTGGGCATGGCCCGCTACCGGGTGCTGCTGCGGGCGCGCCTGGTGGAGCAGCCCCGGGTGGCGTTCCAGAACCGCATCGTGGACGGCGGGCGGGACAGCGTGCATGTCGGCGACCGGACGATCCGCATCACCGATCAGCCGGGCCTGCAGGGCAACCCGCGCCGCTGGACACCGGCCGCGGGGTGCCCGCAGTGATCGTACGGATGGAGACTGGCGGCACGCTGATTGAGATCGGCATCGTCTCATCGCCTCGCTCGGACCCGTGCTGCGGTGGGCGCGCAAGGTCAAGGGTTACGCACCCGCAGATGCCGACCTCCGCGCGGCAGCCAGCCTGCGCAGCATCGGCATGATCTTGGACGAGCGTCGCCTTCCGTCGGCCCATGGAGACGGGTCAGGGCACCTTCGACCTCTCCGGTGTCCCGGACGAGCTGGTGTCGCCGCTGCGGACCTACCTCGCGGCGCTTCCTGGCTACGA
>CAXTOB010000503.1:1274-4960 GCA_964245505.1 uncultured Acetobacteraceae bacterium
CATCCCGTGTGGGTCAGGGTGCATGGCCGCAACTACCGCGCGACCCGTGCCGACCTAAACGAGTACGAGTTCTCGCAGATCGTTAACCACCTCTACGCGGCCGACGGCATGGCGCGCTTGCAGGGCGGCAGCGACTTCGACACCGCCTACTCGATTGCGGTGGACCGTTCCACGCGGCTGCGGTTCCGGCTCAATGCAACCCCCACCCGCACCTCGCGCCGCGATGGCGGCAACATCGTTCTGCGCCCGATCTCCGATATGCCGCCGACGCTGGAGCAGCAGCTGGTCGAGGCAGGCATCCTGGACGCCTACCGCCCGCATCAGGGCATGGTGATCGTCTCGGGACCGACGGGGTCCGGCAAGAGCACCCTGATCGCGGGCATGACGGTGGCGAAGCTCCTGGACCCGCAGTGCCACTACGACATCGTCGAGGGTGCTGCCCCGGTGGAGTTCCTGCTGGAGCAGGTGCGCGGGGTCAACTCCACCATCAACCAGACTGAGATCCCGCAGAACGTCGAGACCTTCCCGGCCTTCATCCGCGGCTGCATGCGCCGCGAGCCGACCGACATCATCGTCGGCGAGTGCCGGGACAGCGAGACCATGATCGCCTCGATCCAGGCCGCCATCTCCGGCCATGTCCTCACCACGACGACCCACGCCAACGACGTGGCACTGACCATGCAGCGCATCGCCAGCCTCTGCCCGGCCGGTGAGCGCGACAGCCTGATCTCCGCCGTCGCGCAATCCCTGCGCCTCGTGGTCAACCAGCGCCTGGTGCCCTCGCTGGACGGGCGCCGCACTGCGCTGCGGGAGTTCCTGGCGTTCGACGCCGGCCTGCGCAACCGCTTCATGCAGGCCGACCCCACCGAGTGGCCGGCCATGACCCGGCGTGCCGTCGAGGAGCAGGGACAGTCCTATGCCAAGGCGATCGACCTGGCCCTGCACCAGGGCCGCATCTCCGAGGAGGTCGCCCGTGACCAGCGGCGGAACATCGGATGATCGCGCCCACGCCATCCGCCCCGTCCCTGGAGGTTTGCCATGCGGCTCTGTGACGTCCTGCATGTCGCCATGACCGGCCACCCTGTCAGCACGTCGATCTCTGCTGCGGACGTGCCGCTGGTCATGCGGCAGTTGGCCAGGCCTCTCCCACCCGCACGTCCGGCCCGTCCCATCCGCCCGTCCCAAGGAGCCCCGCCATGTGGCGCAACACCGGCCTTCCCGTCCGCCTGTTCATGCTTGATGCCCGGGCCTGCCTGCCCATCCTGTGCTGCCTGGTCTATTGGAGCTGGACGACGCTCTACATCGCCGTGACCGGCACCGCGTTCTTTGCGGTGATCTCGTTCTTCGGGCTGACGGTGCCGGCGATGTTTCGGCTGGCGCGCCGGTTGCTCGTGGGTCCGGTCCGCACCGCTGTCCCCGCCTGGAAGCGCCGGCGGTTGGCATGAGCGCGGTCAGCGTCGAGGCTGTCTCCAAGGCCATGGGCGCCCTGCTGGAGCGCGAGGGCCGCACGGTCATCTACCAGGACCGGGCCAGCGGCGAGGACCTGGCCGTGACCCCGGCCAGCGCCGCCGCACCGAACGGCCTGCTCCCTGCGCTCGTAGTGGCCGGCGAGGCCGTCTGGCGTGAGGCGACCGGCCAAGGCTTCGCCCTGGACATCGTGCGCGACCCGGCGGCCCTGCTGGGCTACCGCCTGCGGGCGATCCGGGACGGCCAGTTCAGCACCGTCATGCTGGCCACCATGGAGGCGGCGGCGCAGGTCGCCCAGCCGGGTGCCATCGTCGTCAACGACTTGGGCGCCCTTTGGTCGGCTGCCGTGCAGGGCCTGGAGCGGCGCGCAGCCGCGACACCTGCTTCACCTGGGGGTGCTGCGCCATGAGGCCGCTGTTGCTGGCCGCAGCGGCTATGCTGGCTGCAACCTCACCCCATGCCCATGCCGGCGAGGCCGGTGACAGCACGGCCATGATCCGCCGCTGCATCACTGCCGCGGCCGAGGTGCATCGCCTGCCGCCCATGGTCCTAGTGATCCTGCTGCGGGTCGAGGGCGGGTCGCTCGGCGCCGTGAGCCAGAACACCAACGCCACCGTCGATATCGGCCCCATGCAGGTCAACCAGGTCTGGCTGCCGCAGGTGGCGGCGCACTGGCACGCCTCCACCGCCGACGCCTACCGCGGGCTGCGCGACAGCTTCTGCGCCAACGGCGCGGCGGGCGCCTGGATACTCCGGCGCGGCCTGGACGAGGCGCACGGCGATTTCTGGGAGGGGGTCGCCTACTACCACTCCCATGCCCCCGAGCGTAAGGCGATGTATCTGCGCCAGGTGCTGAAGCAGGTGCTCCTCCTGCAGGCGCGGGCCGCCCACCCTGCCGAGCCCCTCCCGCCCAGCAAAGCCGCAGCCGTCGTGGCGTCGAGGTAGCGATGCAGCAACAACCCAGTGCGCGTGCCAGTTGGCCGTCGGGGGACGACAACGGCGGCTTCTACCTGATCGTGGCCCTGATCTGCCTGGGCGTCGGGGCCTACCTGCTGTGGAGCACGTTCCACGCCGAGATTAGCCGCGCCGTCATGCAGGTGTTCCACGGCGAGATCGGCCTGGCCCGGCACCTGACCGACCGCTTCGACCTGGCCGACCGGCAGATGATGCGCGCCGACCCCGAACGGGTCACGCTGCATGACCTCTGGGGCATCAGCCGCGACGTCGGCGCCTTCTATCGTCTGCCCGCCGTCCTGCTCATGCTCGTGCTGGCCCTGGTGTGCCTGCTGCGGGCGGCGCCCTCCCGGTTCCGCCGGGCCTTCGACATGGAGGGCCTGATCCGCGAGCAGGCCGGGTCGTTCCGGACCACGGCGGCGTTCGTCGGCCGCCGCCTGGGCCTGGTGCTGCCGGCGCCGCAGGACCCCCGTCCCGCCGACTATGCCCTGACGGCTGCGGAGTGGACCGCCCGCTACGCCACCACGAAAGCGGGCGGCTTCGACCCGGCCGCAGCACGGCGCAACCTGGTGCGCCAGCTCGGCCCGCGCTGGCGCGGCCTGGACGCTGCGAGCCCGCAGGTGCGCTGCCTGCTCGCCGCCTGCGCGCTGCACCTGGCCGAGCGGCGGGCGGAAGCGCAGGACCTGCTGGGCGAGGTGTCCGCCGTACTGGCCGGCACGCCAGGCCGTGACCATCCGGAAGGGCCGGACGCGCCCCTCGCCTTTCCGGTCTCCGTCGTGCCCATCGTGGACCAGGTGCTGCTAGACCATGCCGTCGTGAGCCCGGCTCTGGCAGCGGCCGGGCGGCACGCCTTCACGCATCCAGCACTCATGAGCCTGCTGGTGGCTGCCCGGATGCAAGCCGGCGTGCTGGCGCCCGGCCAGTTTGCCTGGCTCAAGCTGGTGGACCGGCCGTTCTGGTATGCGCTGCATTCGCTTGGCTTCGAGACCCAGGGAGCGGGCTGCTACATCCACCCCAACCCCCGGGCCGAGGCGGCGGGCGCACGCGACCACTGGGCCGTCGAGCGCCTGGCTGGCAAGCCGGTCGCTGAGCCCAACGTAACCCGTGCCGTGGCAGCGCTGCACAAGGTCGCGGCAGCCTAGACGAAGCCAGGCGCCCCCGCGTAGCACCCGCACCCGTTCGCAAAGCCGCCGGGCAGGATGCCTCGGCACGCACAACAGCGGAGGAGAGGGCATGCAGATCGAAATACCGGACGGGGCCTATGT
>CAXTOB010000504.1:0-4960 GCA_964245505.1 uncultured Acetobacteraceae bacterium
GATGCAGACGCTGCGTATGCCGTGGATGCCTTCTTCGGCATTGATCGTGGCGGACATGGCGCGGGCGCCGTGCTTGGAGGCTGTGTAGGCCGGGCCGGACACGGCGAAGATGCCGGTGCCGGCGACGGAGGCGACATGGATCAGCATGCCGGAGCCGCGCTCCCGCATCGCCGGCAGCACGGCCAGGCTGCACAGGAAGGGGCCTTTTAGGTTCACGTCCACGACGGCGGCCATGTCTGCCGGCGATAGTTCGCTCCAGTGGCGGCGGCGGGCGTTGGTGCCGGCGTTGTTGACCAGGATGTCCACGTCGCCTAGCGCCGCGGTGACGGCCAGGTGCGCCTGGGTGACCTGGTGCGCGTCTCCCACGTCTGCCATTGCCAGGGTGACGGTGCCGCCCGCTTCCTCGACCTGGCGCTGCGTTTCCGCCAGGCTTTCGCGGGAGCGGCCAGTGAGCGCCACGCGGCAGCCGGCGGCGGCGAAGGCCAGCGCCATTGCGCGGCCGATCCCGGTGCCGGCGCCGGTGATCCAGACGGCCTGGCCTGCGATATCCCTCATTATACGACGACTCCGTTCTCATCCATCAGGTGCATGGCGTTCATGTCGGCCAGCAGCGGCAGAGGCTGGCCGGGCTGGGCCTGGGTGTCCGGCGACGCGCGGGCGACCACGGGGGTGCCGGCGACGGCGAAGTGGACCATGGTTTCCATTCCCATCGGCTCCACCACGTCCACGGTGGCCGTGAGCGGCGCCAGGCCCGGGCGGGCGCCGTCATGCGTGTCGGTCAGGTGCTCCGGCCGTAGGCCGAAAATCATGTCGGTGCCGTTATGGGCGGCGTAGCTGTCCCAGCGCGCGGGCGGGATCGGCAGGCGCTGGCCATCGGGGAGCTGTATCGTGGCGTCCGCGACGCGCACGGGCAGGAAGTTCATGCCGGGGCTGCCGATGAACCCGGCGACGAAGCGGGTGCGGGGCCGGTGATACAGTTCCTGCGGCGGGCCGACCTGCTCGATGACGCCGCCATTCATCACCACGACGCGGTCGGCCAGGGTTATGGCCTCGACCTGATCGTGGGTGACATAAACCGTAGTGGTGCGAACGGTTTGGTGGACCTTTTTGATCTCCGTCCGCATCTGCACACGCAGCTTGGCGTCGAGGTTCGACAGCGGCTCGTCGAACAGGAAAACCTTGGGGTTGCGCACGATGGCGCGGCCCATCGCCACGCGCTGCCGCTGGCCGCCGGACAGCGCCTTGGGCTTGCGGGCGAGCAGGGGAGTGATGTCCAGGATGCGCGCGGCTTCCTCGACGCGGGATGCGATCTCGGGCTTGGGCAGGCCGCGCAGCTTGAGGCCGAAGCCCATGTTGTCGCGGACGGTCATGTGCGGATACAGCGCGTAGTTCTGGAACACCATGGCGATGTCGCGGTCCCTGGGCGGCACGTCGTTGACCCGGCGTCCGCCGATCCAGATCTCGCCGCCGCTGATTTCCTCCAGCCCGGCGATCATGCGCAGCGTCGTGCTCTTGCCGCAGCCGGAGGGGCCTACGAGCACCACGAACTCTCCGTCGGCGACCTCTAGGTTGATGCCGCGCACGGCCATGACGCCGCCGTCATATGCCTTCTCAACTGCGCGGACGGATACCTGCGCCATGGACGCCTCCCTGCCGGCCTGTGCCAGCCGGGCCCAGGGACAATGCCGGGCGGGGACGCGTGCGGCAAGCCGGGCTGACTGCCTTCTCCATCTCCCGGAGGGAGAGGGAGAAGGAGAAGCCTACTTCATGTCCGCGAGCGTCTCCTTGATGATCCGCATGGCGCTGTTGGCGGCGGGGATGCCGGCGTAGGCGGCGACGTGCATCATCGCCTCGGCGATGTCGGCAGGGGTCGCGCCGGTGTTGCGGGTGGCGCGGGTGTGCAGGCGCAGTTCCTCGTGGTGGCCCAGGGTCGCGAGGATCGTCAGCACCAGGAGGCTGCGTTCCCGTAAGGTTAGGCCCGGACGGGTCCAGACGCCGCCCCAGGCGGCGCGGGTGATGAACGCCTGGAAGTCGCGGTCGAAGTCGGTCGTCGTGGCCATCGCCCGGTCCACGTGCGCGTCGCCCAGCACCCGGCGGCGCATGGCCATGCCGGCGGCGCCGAAGTCTTGCACCTCGGGCAGCAGGAATGTCCGGATTGCCTCGGTCACCAGGTCCGGCACCTCGGCTGTTGGGATGTGCGCGGCGCCGGGCAGGACGACCAGGCTGCCGTTCAGGGCGGCCCGCAACGCTTCGGCGCTGGAGGGCGGCGTCCCCTCGTCGTGCTCGCCGACCAGGACCAGTGCCGGCACGCGCAGCGATGCGGTGTCCGTTGACAGGTCGGCGGCGGCGATGGCTTCGGCTGCCCCGGCGTAACCCTCCGGAGCCGTGCGGAGCAGCATGGCGCGTAGGCCGAGCGCGGCCGGGTCCTGCATGAAGCCTGGGGTGACCCAGCGGGCCATCACCGGCTCCACCAGGGCTTCCATTCCGCTGGAGCGGACCAGGGCCGCACGGTCGTGCCAGCCCTGGACCGGTAGGATGGCCAGGGCGGTGTCGCATAGGATCAGGCTGGCAACGCGGCTTGGCGCCTGGTGAGCGAGCGACTGCGCCACCAGGCCGCCGATGCTCAGGCCGCCGATATGCGCCTGGCCGATGCCCAGGGCGTCCAGGGCCGCGATGACGTCGGCCGCCATCCCGGCGATGGTGTAAGGGCCGGGGGTGACCGCGGTCAGACCGTGGCCGCGCAGGTCCGGCCGAACCACGCGGAACGGCCCGGCGAGCGCATGCGCCTGGGCGTCCCAGACATGCCCCGAGGTGCCGAGGGAGTGGATCAGCCCCAGCACCGGCGCGGCGGTTGGCCCGTCCACCTGAACGTGCATCGTCAGGCCGTTGGCATTTAGGAACATGGGTCAGGTCTCCTGCAGGGCGGCAACCAGGCGGGCGGCCTTGGCCGCTACTGCCGCGGCGGCGTCGCCGGGTTTGAAGATCGCGCTGCCGATGCCGAAGCCGACGGCGCCTGCTGCGCGCCAGGGGGCGAGCGTTCCGGCCTCCATGCCGCCGACCGGCAGCACCATCGTGCCGTGCGGCAATACGGCCAGCATCGCGCGCAGCATGGCGGGGCTGCCGCCCTCCGCCGGGAACAGTTTCAGCGCATCGGCGCCGGCGTCGAGCATGGCGAATGCCTCAGTTGGGGTGAAGCAGCCCGGCACCGCCAGCAGGCCGTGGGCCTTGGCGGCGTGCACTACTGCTGGGTCGGCGTGCGGCGTTACGATCAGGCGGCCGCCGGCTGCTGCGACCGCCTCCACGTTCGCCGCGCTGCGTACCGTGCCGGCGCCGATCAGGGCGATGTCGCCGAAGCGGCGCTGCAGCCGGGCGATGCTGTCCATCGGGTCCGGGGAGTTTAGCGGCACCTCGATGATGCGGAGGCCGGCGGCGACTAGGACTTCGCCGACTGCTTCTGCCTCGTCGGGGCGGATGCCGCGCAGGCTGGCGACCAGGGCGCAGGCGGCTAGAAAGGTGGTTAGGTCCATGCGGCGTGCTCCCCGATGAGGGCCAGGCCGGCGGCGGCTGCGTCCTCGGTTACGATGATTGCGCTGCTGCCGCAGTGCGCGATGGCGCGGGCATATAGGGCGCAGAGGCTGGTCTCGCCGATCAGGTGGATCGTTTGGCTTCCTGGTGCGGCGGCGCGGATCTCATGGCCGATCAGCAGGCCGGATAGGTAGGATTCGGGGTTGGGCAGGCGGTCGAACAGGCCCAGGGTGCGGACGCCGAACAGGTGGTGGAGCAGGCCGCCGGGCTGGGCGGAGCGGGCGACGCCCATGTCGAAGCAGGCAGGGTCCGGTGCGGCGCCGGGCTGTATCATGCGGCCGAGGATGGTGTGGTCGCGTAGTGCGGCGAAGGCCTCGCCGGTCAGGTGGGTGGAGAAGCCGGCGATAGCGCCGTTGCGGATACTCGCCCACTTGGAGTGGCTGCCTGGCAGGCAGGCTAGGCCTTCGCGGCCGATGGATGCCAGGGCGCCGACGAGCTGGGTTTCCTCTCCGCGCATCACCTCCGGCGGCTCGCCGGGCACGGATAGGCCGGGGACCATTAGGACTTGGGCGGCGTCGAAGGGCACCGGGTTTAGGGCTGCCGCGAGTGCGGCGGCGTCGGTGGGACAGGGGAGGTAGGGCGCTTCCTGCCAGCCTTGGCGGCTGCCAGCCATGCCGGAAATCAGGACGTGGGTTTCGCCGTCGGCGAGCCAGGGTGCTATGGCGTCGCGTAGGGCGCCGGCGAAACCGCCGGGCGGGACGCGCAGGATGCCTAGCGGCAGGTCGCGCCGGTCTTTTACTGCCTGGCCCTGCAGCCGGAGGGCGCGGAAGCTGGTGGTGCCCCAGTCTATGCCGATCATGGCGCATGGGTGGCACGGCGGCGGGGGTGGTGCCAAGGGTAAGCGCTTGTTTCTCCCTCTCCCTCCGGGAGAGGGCTGGGGTGAGGGAGGCCGCCAGCGCCGATCTCGCCCTCGGTAATTTTGCTCTAATTGGGCGAAGGGCAGCGCTTGCGTTTTCCCTCACCCCGACCCTCTCCCGGAGGGAGAGCGAGCAGCAGATGAGGATGCGGACGGCGGGACTCGAACCCGCACTCCCTTGCGGGACTCAGATTTTCGTCCCACTGCGGCTTTCGCCGCCGCCCGGATTGGCCGGGCGTTTGTGGGCTGGACTATCCCTTCACCATGCATCCTGGTGGGCGGGATGCGGCAGGCGCCCCCCGTCTAGTCTCTACACCTTCCCTGCTTCCGCAGGGCTTGGCTCGGGATTGGCTTGGGCCGGGCGCGAGCCCCGCCGTTAGCGTTCCCCGAGTTTGAGGGGTTCTACGCCGCGGATTTCCCCGCGGGCACTCCAATTGCAAAGTCTGCAGCGTCTACCATTCCGCCACGTCCACATGCCAGCGATCATAACACCTGTTCAGGACTTCGCCACCTCGCAGG
>CAXTOB010000505.1:0-4946 GCA_964245505.1 uncultured Acetobacteraceae bacterium
TGGGTTGACGGGAGGGTCGGCGGTCGCCGACGCCCAATTGCTGTCGGACACTTCCGGCCAAGCGACTGTTGATACGGCCGGGCAGGCGGCGTCCCCTGCACCGGGCACGATCACCGTCCGGCTGAACGGCCGCTTTCGTGCCTATGCGGCATACACCACTGACCGCGGGACCGACGTCAACGGCAAGCAGGTCGGCTACTCGTTCGGCAACTATGCCCGTTTGTATCCTGGCTTCGACGGCGTCGCCGCGAACGGCCTGAAGTATGGCGCCAGCTTGGAAATCCGGCAGGACGCTGGCGGCAACACCGCCCGGACCGGCGGCGGTGCGGCGGGCAGCATCGGAGGGGAGAACCAGGGCCGCTCCCCGTTGTACTACAAGCGTGAATTTGGCTACATCGGCACCGACCAACTCGGCACGATCCGCGTCGGTTCGACCGACCAGCCGAGCAGCCTTTACATGACGGGCAACTTCGAAAACTTCAACGACGGTGGTCTGGACGGCGACATTCCCGCCTTCGTGACGCCGAACAACCAGATCACCTGGCCGTTCGCCGACGTCACCGCCCTGTATTCCACCAACAAGATCGTCTATCTGTCGCCTCAGCTTTTCGGCTTCGACGCGGGCGTCTCGTATGAGCCGAACACCGGCAACGTCGACCTGGGCAGCCACTGCGACTCCGGCATCGGCGGCTCCATCGGCTGCGAGCGGCTGGCGTCCATCAGCTCCGCCACCGGCAACACCGCCGGGCTTCAGACGGTTGCCAACATCAACGCGGAAAGCGGACGCCGCCGCAACACGTTGGACGCCCTGCTGCGCTACCGCGGCACCTTCGGCGGCTTCGGCGTGGCCGCGACGGCTGGCTACATCGTATCGTCGCATGTGGAAGACACGCAGACCGGCGTTGCCTTCGCCACCCGCGCCAACCCCGGCACCGGCCGTCTGAACTATGACGGGTTGAATGTCGGCGACTTCGGCTTGGCCGTCACCTACGGCGGCCTGAGTGTCGGCGGCAAGTATCAGGTTGGCCGCTACAACGGTCAGTGGAACCTGGCGCCGAAGGGCACGACGGATGGCGAGGCCTGGCTGGCCGGCGCTTCCTACACGATCGGGCCGTTCATCATGGGTGCACATTACCTTGTGTACAACAGCGCTGGTGACGTCCAGAACGCACTGCGCGGCCGTCAGCGCCGGGAAGATGGCCTTGCGGCCGGTGGCACCTACTCCTTGGCGCCGGGCCTGTCGCTGTTCCTGTCCTACATCTGGACGCAGCGGAAGCAGAATGGCTATGACTTCGCGACGGGTGCAACCGCGACCACGACCCTTCCGGGCGGCGTGAGCACCCACAACAAGGTGACGGCGCAGGTGATCGGCAGCGGCATCGGCTTCAGCTGGTAAGTTTGCCAGCCGGGGCAGCCCGGTTTGGTTGATAGGGGGCGGTGGGAAACCACCGCCCCTTTTTCGTACAGGCCCCTTGTGCAGGCCAGCGTGCTCGGGACGCTTGGCGTGGCGGGCCGGCCGCGCTAAGAAATGAGGTCTGCCGCGCCCGCCCGCAGGCGCGGGACCTTGATAGGCCCGTGATGTCCCAATTCCCCAAGACCACTATCGTTATGCTTCTCGCGCTTGGCCTTGCCGCCTGTGCGGGCTCCGGGAGCCCGCGCGCGGTTGCGGACAACGAATACAACGACTACCGCACCCAGGGTGGGGGGAAAGGCAAGCTGTTCAGCGACCAGGGGCTGACGCTTGGCATTGGCAAGGGCGCAGGCGGCGCTCGGCCGGAAGAGGGCTCCGGTCTGGGCGTGAACGCCTATCTATGGCGCGCGACACTGGACACCCTGTCGTTCATGCCGCTGGCCTCGGCCGATCCGTTCGGCGGCGTCATCATCACCGACTGGTATCAGCCGCCCGCCGGCTCTGGGGAGCGGTTCAAGGCGACGGCTTACATATTGGGCCGGCAGCTGCGGGCAGATGGGGTAAGGGTGTCGGTGTTCCGGCAGGTTGCCCGGGGCGGCACCTGGGTGGACGCGCCCGTCAGCCCGGTGACGACCAGCGAGATCGAGAACAAGGTGCTGGCCCGGGCGCGAGAGCTGCGGAGCCAAGTCGCTACGAACTAGCCGTCTTCCTGCTCCCTCTCTCCCTGGGATAGGGTCGGGGTGAGGGGGCGGACCAGCGCCACCCTCGCCGCTGCCGAATTGCACGCTTTCGGCGCTTGGAACGCCTCGCTCCGCAGCCAAGACCCCCTTACCCCAACCCTCTCCCGGAGAGAGAGGTAGCAGGCAGCATCCCCGTTGCCGGCGGGTTGCTGTTGCGGGATATAAGGGCATGGACGCTCCCGCACCCACGCCTGAACCAATCATCTATGACTTTGCCCGTGATGAGCCACGCTGGCAGCGCGCCTGGGACGCCGCCGGGTGCTTCCGGGCCGAGGATGTGCCCGCCGATGGCAGGGCCAAGTACTATGTGCTGGAGATGTTCCCGTATCCCAGCGGCAAGATACACATGGGGCACGTACGCAACTACACGCTGGGCGACGTGGTGGCGCGCTACAAGCGGGCGCGTGGGTTCTCGGTCATGCACCCGATGGGCTGGGATGCCTTCGGCCTGCCGGCGGAGAACGCGGCCCGGGACCGCGGCGTGCACCCGGCCGAATGGACGTATGCCAATATTGCCGCCATGCGGGCGGAGCTGCAGCGGATGGGCCTGTCGCTCGACTGGTCGCGGGAGTTCGCGACTTGCGATCCCGAGTACTATGGGCAGCAGCAGCGCCTGTTCCTGCGCCTGATGGCGGCGGGGCTGGCGGAGCGTAAGCTGAGCTGGGTCAACTGGGATCCGGTGGACGGTACCGTGCTGGCCAACGAGCAGGTGATCGACGGACGCGGCTGGCGGTCTGGCGCCCCGGTCGAGAAGCGGCAGCTCAGCCAGTGGTTCCTGCGGATCACCCAATTCGCGCCGGAGCTGCTGGCCGCGCTGGACGGCATGGATGGCTGGCCCGAACGCGTCCGCACCATGCAGGCCCGCTGGATTGGCCGCAGCGAGGGCGCAAGGGTGCGATTCCCGCTGACGGCGCCGGCGGGGGACCAGAGCCAGGTCGAGGTGTTCACGACCCGGCCGGATACGCTGTTCGGCATGTCCTTCGTGGCGCTGGCGCCGGAGCATCCGGTGTCCGCCCATGCCGCGGCGCTAGATCCGGCGGCGGCGGCCTTTGTCGCCAAGTGCCGCAGCCTGGGCACCAGCGAGGCCGCCATCGAGACGGCGGAGAAGCAGGGCTACGACACCGGGCTGCGTGTGGGACATCCTTTCCTGCCCGGGGAGACCTTCCCGGTATGGATCGCCAACTTCGTGCTGATGGAATACGGCACCGGCGCCATCTTCGGCTGCCCGGCCGGCGACCAGCGCGACCTGGACTTCGCCCGGAAGTATGGGCTGGCGACTCCGGCGGTGGTGCTGCCGCCGGGGGAGGACGCCGGGTCGTTCACGGTGGGCGCGCAGGCGTATGACGGACCCGGCCGCATCATCAACTCGGGTTTCCTGGACGGGATGGACACGGACGCGGCCAAGCGCGCGGTGATTGACGCGTTGGAGCGGGATGGGGCAGGGACGGGCGTCGTGAACTGGCGGCTGCGGGACTGGGGCGTCAGCCGGCAGCGTGGCTGGGGCTGCCCGATACCCCTGATACACTGCGACGCTTGCGGCACGGTGCCGGTGCCCGACTCGGACCTGCCGGTGCGGCTGCCGGAGGACCTGTCTTTCGACAAGCCCGGCAACGCGCTGGACCACCATCCCACCTGGAAGCACGTCGCCTGCCCTGCTTGCGGCGCTCCTGCCCGGCGCGAAACCGATACCCTCGATACCTTTGTGGACAGCAGTTGGTACTTTGCACGGTTCTGCGCCCCGCACGCGGCGGAGCCGGTTCAGCGTGCGGCGGTGGACCACTGGATGCCGGTGGACCAGTATATCGGCGGGATCGAGCACGCGATCCTGCACCTGCTATACGCCCGGTTCTTTACTCGGGCGTTGCAGGACATCGGCGTGTTGGACGTTGCCGAGCCGTTCCGCGGCCTGTTCACCCAGGGGATGGTGACACACGAAAGCTACCAGGACGGCAACGGCGCCTGGCTGTATCCGGACGAGGTCGAGCGGCTGCCGGATGGCGCCGTGGTGCAGCGTGCGAACGGACAGCCCGTGGTGCTGGGCCGGGTCGAGAAGATGTCCAAGAGCAAGCACAACACCGTGGACCCCGGGGCGATCATCAGCCGCTACGGTGCCGACACCGCGCGCTGGTTCGTGCTGTCGGACAACCCGCCGGAGCGGGATATCGAGTGGACCGAGGCGGGGATCGCCGGGGCGCACCGCTTCATGGGCCGGGTGTTCCGCATTGGCCAGGCCGTGGCAGTGGGGACGCAGGCGGTGGCGACCCAGGCTGTGGCGATCCAGGCGGCATCTACCCAGGCTGGCGCAGTTCCGACGGAGTTCGCGCCGGAGGCGATGGCGCTGCGGCGGGCGGCGCACCGCACCATCGCGGCGGTGACGGAGGCGCTGGAAAGCTTTGCGTTCAATGTCGCCGTCGCCCGGCTGCATGAGCTGACGTCCGCATTGCTCGACGCGGAGCGGGCGCCGGAGGTCAAGGGCCTGGCCTGGGCACGGCGGGAGGCGGCGGGCATCCTGGCGCGGCTGCTGGCGCCGATGGCGCCGCACCTTGCGGAGACGGTGAACAACATGCTGGACCCTGGTAGCCCGTTGCTGGCCGACCAGCCCTGGCCTGCCGCGGACCCGGCGTTGGTGGCGGTGGACCAGGTGACGGTGGCGGTGCAGGTGATGGGCAAGCTGCGCGCGACCGTGCTGCTGGCGCCCGGAGCGGACGCTGCGACGGCCATCGCCGCGGCGGAGGCCGATCCTGCGGTGGCACGGCTGCTGGACGGCCGCCGGGTGGTGAAGCGCATCCATGTAC
>CAXTOB010000506.1:0-4935 GCA_964245505.1 uncultured Acetobacteraceae bacterium
ACATCGGGGGCTCGATACACCCTTGACCAAGCTGGGAGGATGCGGGCTACCGGAGAGGAAAGCCCAGTCGCACCAGTGCGTCCCGGAGGTGGTCCCTGCCTGACAGGGCCGCGACCTGGCCCATGCGCGACATAACCCGGTCGGTCCAGCTATAGGAGGATCGCTCGGCTGCTGCGCTGAATGCCTCGAGCGCGCGGTCGTATGCCGCCACGCCACCCTTCTCCGCTGCGCTGCCGTAGCGCTCCGAGTGGAGGACGACCGATTGCGGCAGCCTTGGCTTCACCATGGCAGGCACGCCCTCGTCGGCGTAGCCGACGCACAACCCGGTGACGGCGACCGCACCCGGCGGCAGGCCGAGCAGAAATGCGACCTGTTCCACGTCATTGCGCAGCGCCCCGATATAGACGGTGGCGAGACCCATGCTCTCGGCCGCGACGGCGGCGTTCTGCGCAGCGATGGCGGCGTCCATCGCCGCGACCAGAAACGTCTCAAGATAGGGCAGCGCCTCCAATCTCCGGTTCGCTGCAAGCCCGACCCGTTCCAGGCGCGACAGGTCCGCGACCCAGACCAGAAAGAGCGGGCACTGCTCGATATGCGCCTGCTTCCCCGCAACCGCCGCCAGCGCGGCCTTGGTGTCGGGCCGGGTCACGGCGACTACGGACCAAGTCTGCATGTTCGACGACGTGGCGGCAGATTGCGCTGCCGCCACCAACGTTTCGAGAGTGGCCGCCGGCAACGCGTCCGCCTTGTATGCGCGCACGGATCGGTGCCCCACCAAGCTGTCGATGACCTCGTTCCACGGTCCGGCATGTGCGACCTCCGTCTCGGTGCCATACCGGGCGCGCAGAGCGGAAAAGCGTATGTCGGCTGCGGTGTTGTCCATTGCGCGTCCTGCAACATGTGTCATTTGGCAGGAACATTAAGGCTGCCCATCCAGGATGGGCAAACTACACGGGGGAGATGCCCGATAGGCCCGGCGTCGCGGTCTGCACGGTGCATTCCGACTATCCGGGGTGGATGGCATCGAGCTAATGCGCAAGGGTGGGTAATCGGACCAGAGCACGTGATCCAGGGCGCGATCCTAGCCCTGCGAGTCTAGGAATTAAAGGGCCGAATATCAGCGATTAAAAGTCGTTGGCCTATGTCCGCTTTCATGAACTCGCCGACGTCATGCATACGTTCGAGATAGGCGCAGAGCAGCCATTGCCAGATAATGAATGCAGGTTCGGCGCCCTCGCCTCCAATCTATGCGGAGTTCAACCCGCCCCCTACTGCCTCCTCTTGCATCGGCTGCAACAACTCCGCGCCTTTGTGCCGCACGCTGTTCACGTCCGTGCTCACCGGCCATGTCCGCAGCGTCGTGTCGGCCGCCGGGCGAAGCAACGTCTTCGGATCGCCCTCCTCCTCACCGAGCCACACTGGCCAGTCAGTCGGCTCCAAAATGACCGGCATGCGGTCATGGATCGGCGCCATGGTGCCGTTCGCATCCGTGGTGACGATGGCGAAGCTCCGGGTGACATCGCCACTCGCCGGGTCGGTCCAACTCTCCCAGATGCCGCCGAAGGCGAGCGGTGCCCCATCAGCACGGGCGAAGGCGAAGGGCTGCTTCAGCTTGCCGTCCCGCTTCCACTCGTAGAAGGCGTCGGCTGGCACGATGCAGCGCCGGGCCGCAAAGGCTCCGCGGAAGCCCGGCAGCTTGGCAACGGTTTCAGCCCGGGCGTTGTTGAGCATGCGGGCGTGGGCCGGATCGCGCTCGAAGTGCGGGATCAGGCCCCAGCGCAGCACATCGAGGCTGCGCTCCCCGGTCTTGAGAGTGTGCCGCACCACGGGCGCCGGCTGGCTGGGTGGCAAGTTCCAGTTGGGCTGGAAGTTGGGCACGGCGTTGTGGGTGCCGAACATCTTCGCAAGGTCGGCAGGCGTCTGGGACAGGGCAAAGCGACCACACATGGCTCAAGGGTAAGCCGCCGCGGGCCGGGGCGCCACGCCGGATGATAGGACAGCCGGAAAGGAAACTCATGCGTGGCCCCGCCCTGGGCTGGTAATCTCTCTCCGTGTTGGACTCTCCTCACCCAGCCCCGGAACCGTCAGCCGAGCCGCAGCAGCGGCAGCGCAAGATCATCCACATCGACATGGATGCCTTCTACGCGTCGGTGGAGCAGCGCGACGATCCGACCCTGCGCGGCAAGCCTCTTGCTGTGGGCGGTTCGCGTGAGCGCGGCGTCGTGGCTGCGGCGAGTTACGAGGCCAGGCGCTTCGGCGTGCGCTCGGCCATGTCCGGGATCGTGGCGCGGCGGCAATGCCCTGAGCTGATCTTCGTTCGGCCACGCTTCGACGTATACAAGGCGGTGTCGCAGCAGATCCGCGCCGTGTTCGCCGAGCACACGCCGATCATCGAGCCGCTGTCGCTGGACGAGGCCTATCTCGACGTCACAGAGAACCTGCAGGGCATCGCCACGGCGACGCAGATTGCCAAAGCGATCCGGGCAAGCATCCGCGAACAGACGGGTCTGACCGCCTCGGCCGGGGTGTCGTATAACAAGTTCCTGGCCAAGCTCGCCTCCGATCACCGCAAGCCCGACGGGTTGTTCGTCATCCCGCCCGAGCGGGGTGCCGCCTTTGTGGAGCACCTGGAAGTGGGCCGCTTCCACGGCGTCGGGCCGGTGACGGCCGCCAAGATGAACCGGCTGGGCATCCACACTGGCCTTGACCTGCGGGCGCAGAGCATGGCCTTCCTGCAGGAGCAGTTTGGCAAGAGCGGCCCCTACTACTATTGGATCGCACGAGGCGTGGACGAGCGCCCGGTGCGGGCTGACCGCATCCGCAAGTCGGTCGGCGCCGAGACCACCTTTTCCGAGGACCTCACGACCCTGTCTGCCATGCACGAGCAGCTGCGCCCCCTAGCCGAGAAGGTCTGGACGCACTGCGAGCGGTCCGGCACGCGCGGTCGGACCGTCACGCTGAAGGTGAAGTATGCCGACTTCCAGCAGATCACGCGCAGCCGGTCCTTCAGCGATTTCGTGCCGAGCGTGGCGGTGCTGGAAAGCACCGCACTCGATCTGCTCACACCGCTGCTGCCGGCCCGGCTTGGCGTGCGGCTCCTTGGTGTTACGCTGTCGTCGCTGAACACGGAGGACACGCCGGCAAGCCAGCAACTGACGCTGGCGATCTAGGCGTATAGTCCTCGGATGCTCGTTGTTGGACCATCATCGGATGTGGTCCGACGAATACACACGCCTGTGTCGGCCAGGTTGATATGGTTGGTTATGTCCGCGGCGCCAACGGTCCGCGGCACCTGGGTATCGTGCTGGTGGAGGGCCGAGCAGGGGCGCCGGCTTGCGTTCCCGGCCAGGCGGGTGGCAGCCTTCCGGCTAACACAGGGGGGGAGGCGGCATGCCGAATACCAGTTGGGCAGGCAGGCGGCGCTGGTGACGGGTGCGGCGTCCGGCATCGGCTTTGCCACGGCGGCCATGCTCGGGCGCGGCGGCGCGTGCGTCGCGGTCAACGTCCTGCCCGACGACCCGTGCGGGACCGAGGCGTGTGGGCGTCCCTGATCTGGGCGCGGGCAGGCAGTACGGCGCAGGCCAGGGCCCGCGTGCCCGATATGCCTCTCCACCGCCGGAACAGACGGCCTGACCGGACCGGCTCGGACCAAGGCGGCGGGACGGTCCTGCGGGGCCGCTCTAACTTTGCTTTTCAGTTTTCCGGAACCTCGTGCCTGAATATGCGCGCCGTTATGCGAGGCCACGCCTGATGCCTGCCCCTATCACCTCCGCCCTGCTGTCTGCCGCGGTCCTGGCACCGCTCGCGTTTCTGGCGCCAGGCTCCAGCTGTGCCAAGCCGCCCTCAGGTGTGCAGGTGGATCCGGAGCTGCACGCCTGGTTTGAACGCCAGCATTCGGCCACTGGCGCGTGGTGCTGCGACATCTCCGACGGCCATATACTGGAGGACAACGAGTGGCACGTCGTCGGGGAGCACTACGAGGTTCGCATCCTGGGCGCATGGCTGGGGGTCGGCCCCAGCCAGTTGCGTGACCCGGCCGGCGGCCCGAACCCCACGGAGCACGCCGTAGTCTGGTACACCGAAACCAAATACGGGGTCCGCATCTACTGCTTCGCGCCGGGGCGGTTCTACTAGGCCCAGCGACCGTGAAGCTGTGCGAGATGGCCAGGGTTCATTGCGGTTCCGAGGAGTTGCCGTCTTGGACCAGCACCGGCCCCGGCTCTGCTGGCTTGCGGGCGTCATCCTGCGGGGAAGGTGTACCCGACCGCTCGCGGTCGAGCTGAAGGACGGCGTCGAGCAGCCGTCCCACGCCCGCGGCGGTGGCCGGGATGCCGCTGGTGTCGCTCGTGCGGGTGCCCGGCTCGTAGATGCCGAACACCAGCTCGCCATCCCGCCAGGCGCTCCGGCCAGCCGGTCGCCGTGCCCGCGTGCGGTAGCGCCGGCAGTCTTCGCGCTTCTCGGCAAGCTGCTGCGTGATCCGCTTCCAGTCGATGGCGACCTCCGGGTAGAGCCGCCGCATTCAGCGCTTCTCGCCGAGCTGCCCGGTCAGGTCACCTGTTGCAGTTGCAGAAGCCGCGCCGCGGTGGCGCCGTCGGCGGGGTAGAACGCCTCGATCGCCAGCTCGGACAGCGTGACCTCGGCCGGGGTGCCGAACACTGTGACCGTCGAGATTAGCGACAACCGGCCCGCCGCGGTGTCCAGCTCCAGCGGGATGGCGATGCTGTCCGCGGCCTCGACCCATCCGTCGGCGCTACCCAGCGTTTGCAGTTCGGCAAGCAGCGCCGCAAGCGCCGGGTCGCCGCTGGCGTGCGCCTGGCGGCGAAGGCGCGTGAGGACATGCGCGCGCCAGGCCGGAAGGTTGGCGATGGCCGGCGCTAGCCGGACCATGGCAAGGATTCGTTCCGCGCGTTCACACAGAGATCGCCGCGCCGTGGC
>CAXTOB010000507.1:0-2098 GCA_964245505.1 uncultured Acetobacteraceae bacterium
GGGTTGCGCCGGATATACCGGGCGGAGGCCCCGGTGCGGCTGCGGCTCGGCGGGTCGCGCACGCTGTCGGCGCCGTGGGGCCTGGCGGGCGGGCGGCCCGGCGGCAAGGGCGCCTTCGCCAACGGTCCCGGCGTCGTGCCGTTCGAGCACGGGTCCGGCACGTTGCAGGCGGGTCAGACCGTTGAGATCGTGACTCCTGGCGCAGGCGGCTACGGCCTCCCATCGGAACGGGCCGCCGCGGACGTGCGCCGCGACATCGCCGAGCGCCGTATCTTGCCGGCTGACGCGGGTGCCGCCTATCCGCACGTCGCCCAGGAGGAAGCCGCACCATGAAGCGCCGCACGCTGCTGGCGACCGGGCTGGCCACCGGGGCGGCCCTGCCGTTCCTGCGCCGCCCCGCCCTCGCCGAGCGGCGCGAGAGTCCGCTGCGGTTCGGCCTGTCCAGCTACCCGCCCAGCTTCAACCCGTGGGTCCAGGCCGGCACCGCCGCGGGGACAATCACGTTGATGACCCACCGCGGTCTCACGTCCTACGACGCCAGCGGCAACCTGCGCGGGGAGCTTGCGGCGAGCTGGGAGCGCGACGGCGATGCGGGCTGGCTGTTCCACCTGCGTGAAGCCTATTTCCACAACGGCGCCCCCGTGACGTCCGACGACGTGAAATGGTCGCTGGAGCAGGTCGCGGCGGAGAAGTCCACCGCCTACATGCGCGGCCAGTTCGCGGCGATGGACCGGGTCGAGACGCCGGACCCGCGCACCGTCCGCATCATCATGAAGCAGCCGACCGCCACGCTGCCCACCTGGCTGGCGCTTTACGAGATGCCGGTCGTCGCCAAGGGAACGCTGGACCGAACCGGGACGGCGGTGGGCTGCGGCCCCTTCGTGATCGCGTCGCAGGACCGCGGCGTCGGCATCAAGCTGGTCGCGTTCGACAAGTTCTACCGCCCGGGCCTGCCGAAGCTGAAGGCGGTTGACGTCACGGTGTATGCGGACGAGACGGCCCGGGCGGCGGCGCTACAGACCGGCGACGTGGACCTGATCGAGTATGTGCCGTGGCAGTCCATGGCCTCCATCGAGGCCGACCCGAAGCTGAAGCTGGAGGCGACGGACGGTCCCGTCATGTACGTCCTGTTCAACGGCGCCCGCGGCCCCTTCACCGACCCGCGGGTGCGCCAGGCGGTAGCGCACGCGGTCAACCGGGAGGAGATCGTGAAGTCCGTATTCTTCGGGCGCGGCAGCCCGTTGGAGGGCTTGCCGATCGTCCCCGGCAGCCCGTTCCATGACGAGGCATTGTCCCGCGCCTGGACCTACGACCCTGCGAAGGCCAAGCAGCTTCTGGCAGCAGCGGGCAAGCCGGACGGTTTCTCCTGCACGCTGCTCTCGACGGCGCAGTACGGGATGCACCGGGATACGGCGGTGGTGATGCAGCAGAACCTGGCCGCCGTCGGCATCCAGGTGCAGCTTGCCTTGCCCGACTGGGCGACCCGTATCGCCCTGGGCAACCGCGGGCAGTACGATTTCGCCGTCAGCGGCACCGTGACGGACGGCAACGACCCGGATGGGCTTACGGGGCTGCTGGACTCCTCGCTCGGCCCAAGTGCCGCCCGCAGCTACGACCTGCGCCTGCCCCGGCTGGAGGCCCTGCTCGCCGCCGGACGCGCCGAGTTCGACGAGGCGAAGCGCCGGGCCATCTACCTCGATCTGCAGCGCGAAGCGGTGGAGAACGTGCCGGCGGCGTTCCTGGCATGGCGTTCGCAAGGCTACGCCATGTCGCGGGACGTGCAGGGCTTCACCAACATGCCGGGCGCCCTGACCTTCTTCTCCGGCGCGACCCTGGAGGAAACGAGCTTCGGCTGACAAGCGGACGGGAGACTGATGGTCTGGGTGCTGAGGCGGATCGGGGTGGCGCTGCTGCTGGTATGGGTGGTCGCGAGTATCGTGTTCCTAGCGATCCACCTGGTCCCAGGCGACCCGGCGGAACTGCTGCTATCCCAAGGCGGCGCCGCACCGGACCCGGCGGCGGTGGAGCAGCTCCGCGACCAGCTCGGCCTAAACCAGCCATTACTGGAACAGTATCTCGGCAGCGTCGGCCAAACCTT
>CAXTOB010000507.1:2108-4932 GCA_964245505.1 uncultured Acetobacteraceae bacterium
GCGATCTCGGCGAAAGCCTGCAGGACGGCAGCCCCGTCGCCGCCGAGGTGCTGCGCCGCCTGCCGCGCACGCTGGAGCTGATCGGCGCAGCGACAGTGATGGCGCTGCTGGCCGGGCTGCCGCTGGGGTTGCTGGCGGCGCTGCGGGCTGGTGGGGTCGCGGACCGCCTGCTGTCAGCCGTGAGCGCCCTCGGCCTGGCGCTCCCCGTATTCGTGCTTGGGACGCTGCTGGTGCTGCTGTTCGCGCAAACCCTGCATTGGGCGCCGGCGGGCGGCTACCTGCCGCTGGCGCAGGCGCCGGGACGGCATTTCCAGTTGCTCGCGATGCCGGCCTTGACCATTGCCGCCGGGCTGTTCGCGACGGTGTTCCGCATGACTCGGGCGGCGGTGCTGGACGTATCCTGGCGCGACTACGTCCGCACCGCCCGGGCCAAGGGCTTGCCGCGGCGCCAGGTGCTGACCCGGCATGTCCTGCGCAACGCATTGATGCCGGTCGTCACCGTAGTCGCGCTCAACCTCGGCACCTTGCTGGGCGGGACGGTGCTGGTGGAATACGTATTCAACTACCCCGGCCTGTCCGGGATGCTGGTAGACGCGGTGAACGCCCGCGATTACCCGGCGGTACAGGGCATCGTGCTGGTGATCTCGGTGCTGTTCGTGTCGCTGAACCTCGGTGTGGACCTGCTGTATGCGGCGCTCGACCCGCAGGTGCGCCGCGCGTGACCCGGCCTCGCCGCGTTTGGCCGTTCCTGGTACTAGGCGCCATCATCGTGTTGGCGCTGGCGGTGCCGTTGCTGAACCTGCCGGCGCCGCTGGCAATGGACGTGGCGCACCGCCTGTCCCCGCCATCCCCCGCGCACCTGCTGGGACAGGACGAGTATGGCCGCGACGTGCTGGCCCGGCTGCTTTGGGGCGCCCGGGTATCGCTGTGGGTGGCCTTCGCGGCAACGGCCACGGCCTGCGTCGCCGGCACGGCGCTGGGCATGGCTGGCGGCTTCCTGGGCGCCGTCGCGGAGTTCCTGGCCGTCCGCAGCATGGACGTGGTGCAGTGCTTCCCGCCGCTGCTGCTGGCGCTGCTCGTCGTGACCCTGCTGGGGCCTGGGGCGGCGACGCTCATCCCCGTGCTGGCGCTGGTTTACCTGCCCGGCTTCGTCCGCGTGGCCTATGCCGGCGTGCTGTCGGTGCGGTCGCAGGATTATGTCGAGGCGGTGCGCGTGCTGGGCGGAGGACCCGGACGCATCCTGTTGCGGACGGTTCTGCCCAACATCGCCGGGCCGGTGCTGGTACAGGTCAGCCTGGCGGCATCCTCAGCCATCGTGCTGGAAAGCGGGCTGTCCTTCCTGGGCTTGGGCGTGGTGCCGCCGGCGGCGTCGTGGGGCCTGATGATCGCGGCAGGGCGCACGACGATGGCGCAGGCGCCGTGGCTGCTGGCCTGGCCGTGCCTGGCGCTGTCGCTGACCATCCTGGCGCTGAACGGCGTGTGCGACGCCTTGCGGGATGCGGCGGACCCGCACCGGCGAGCCTTGCCGCGACAGGCGCCGGGCGCTCCGGTGACGCAGCCGGACCGCCTGCCCGCCGAGGGGCTGCTGGATATCCAGGGCCTGACGGTTGCGATCGCGACGCCGGCCGGGCCGATCCACCCGGTGCGCGACGTGTCGCTGCAGGTTGCAGGTGGCATGACGCTGGCGGTGGTGGGAGAGAGCGGGTCGGGCAAGTCGCTGCTGGGCCTGGCGGTCATGGGGCTGCTGCCCCAGGCGGCGCGTGCCATATCGGGGTCCGTGTGGCTGGAGGGGGCCGACTTGCTGCGCCTGCCAGAAAACGCGCTGCGCCGAGTCCGCGGCCGGCGGATCGCGATGGTGTTCCAGGACCCGCTCAGCAGCCTGAACCCGGTGCACCGCGTCGGCTGGCAGGTCGCCGAGGCTTTGCGGGCGCACGGCCCCTTGTCCTCCCGCGCCGCGCGAAGCCGGGCCGTGGACCTGCTGCGCCAGGTCGGCATCCCCGATCCGGGGCGGCGGGCGCGGGCCTTCCCGTTCGAGATGTCGGGCGGCATGCGGCAACGGGCCGTCATCGCGATGGCCATCACCGGCGGCCCCGGCCTGCTGATTGCCGACGAGCCGACGACGGCGCTGGACGTGACGATCCAGGCGCAGGTGCTGGACCTGCTCGCGGCCCTGGGGCAGGAGCGCGGCATGGGCCTACTGTTCATCACCCACAGCCTGCCGGTGGTGGCGCAGGTCGCCGGCCGGGTCGCGGTGATGTATGCCGGTGAGATCGTCGAGCAGGGCGCGACGGAATCCGTGCTGGCCCATCCGCTGCACCCCTATACCGCCGCCCTGATCCGCAGCGCCCCGCCCGAGGACGGAGGGATGCCGGAGGGCATACCCGGCGCCGTGCCGCCGCCCTATGCGCTCCCACCCGGCTGCGTCTTCGCGCCGCGATGTCCCCATTGCCGGCGGGAATGCGAGGCGGCGCATCCGGCCATGCAGGACGCGGGTCCAGGCCGGGAAACGCGCTGCATCCGTTGGCGGGAGCTTGCGCCGGTGCTGGCTGGCCAGCAGGCGGCAATGGCATGACGGCGCTGCTGGCCGCAGAGGGCATCACCCGGGTGTTCCACGGGCGCGGCCTGTTCCGCCGGGGTCGCCCGGTGCAGGCGGTATCCGGCGTGTCGCTCACAGTGGGCCGCGGCGAAGCCGTGGGACTGGTCGGCGAAAGCGGCTCCGGCAAGAGCACGGTCGGCCGGATGCTGATTGGGCTGCTGCCGGCCAACACGGGCCGGGTGCTGCTGGACGGAACCGACATCGCGGACCCGGCGGGACGTCAGGCCC
>CAXTOB010000508.1:0-4900 GCA_964245505.1 uncultured Acetobacteraceae bacterium
GGCGGTCACGCTGGGCGCCGTCCAGCAAGGGGCGCAGTTGCTCGATGAAGGCTGCCCGGCGTCCGGAACTGGCGCGGCCAAGCAGCTTCCGGGCTGTGTACAGGCACCGAAGCGGACCCTGCTGAAAATGGGGACTGTCGCAAGATTGGGGGTCAGGCGGCGATTGCCATTGGCGGGCAGGGATCATTGACCGGGTGGAACTTCTGTCCGAAGCCGGAACCGAGCGTGCCATTATAGACAGTACACCGAACCTGCAGCAGTAGGTCGGCCCCGCGTCGCGACCAGCGCATCTGCTGCGACTTGTTCATCCGGCGGTTCACCAGGAAGTTGGCGGTTCCTTCGGTGATCGCGGTGCCAACCCGCAAGCCCGCACGGTGCCGCTCGGCGTAGTTGACCAGCCACGCGCTCTGGCTGGTCAGATAGCCATCCAGCGCGCGCAGAGCGGTCCACAGCTTCCGTGAGGGTGCGGTAGACCTTCGCTGATCCGGCTCGCCCCGGAAATGGTGCATGACCGCGCGGATGCGATCGATGCTGATCTGGGCATCCTGGGCCTTGCCGTTCCAAATGCGCCAGTGCAGGCGTTCAACCTCCTCGACAATCACCGCCTTCGCCTCGGCCCGTGCCGGGTCGTCAGCTGACAGCGCGTTGGCGATCTGCTCCAGGTGCTGGAGCCGCATGGCGACGTGAAACCAGTCGAGCATCGGCCGTGTGGTGACACCGGCGTCGGCGAGAATGCGCCGCAGGCCCGGGCAGCCGTCGGTGAAAGCGGTCAGCGCCGTGTCCTTGCCTTTCCCGACAGCATCAAGGTTGCAGCGGATCAGCGTTTGGAGGTCGGTATCGGCTTTGGTGACGGCGCCGAATACCTGGCGACCGCCAGCCTCCGTTTCGACGTTGCCAACCCGCACTTCCAGATGCCGCTCGTCCTCCGCGCAGCTGTGGATGAAGGTCGAATCCAAGGTCACCACGATCGCCGACGCAGCCGTTTCCGGCCTGATCGCAGCGCACTCACCAAGCGCCTCGCCGACCTTCAGGGTATGGCGGCGCAAGGTCTCATGATGCTGTCCCGCGTCGACCGGGAACATCTGCTTCAGCAGATCAGCGGCCGTCCGGTAAGTCATCAAAGCGCACAGATGCGCCTGCAACCGGTCCAGCTCGGGTGTCGACCGGCAACGCGCCGGCCAAGAAAGGCCAGCCTCCATCCCGCCACACGCGGGGCAGCGGAAGCGGGGAAGCCGCACTGTGACCTGGCCGAACAGCGTCGCGACTGCATGGTCCCGGTAGTCCTTCACACGGCAAGCGCGGCCACAGTGCAGGCATTCCGGTCGCTGAACGGTGTGGTCCCTGGCCTGCCCGGCGACGATCACCTGTTGAACACGCGCCAGCAACCGCTTCGCTTCGGACAGGCTCAGACCCAGATCAGCGATGTCGCTGAGGTCATCGGGCCGGTGGACCTCCATGATGTCCGTGCACGGCCCCTCGCCCTCAACCCCGATCTTTACCAGCCTCAACATCCAAGCCACGCATCCACCCTCGGCCAGAGAACAAACGCGAAAATAGCCAGTTGGCCGCCGCACCCCCAAACTTGCGACGGTCCCGAGCAAGAGTTACTATGCCACTGAAGCGCAACGGCGATCTGACGCCCACAAGTGGGAGACTACGCTTAGGGAGCAAAAGTCGTTTCGGCCCGGTCAGCTCAAGCGGCCGGTGTTTGACGTCGAGTACCAGGCGCGGGCACACGGACGGGCGGCGGTTCGGCGATCTAATATCCCCTATGCCCTCGTGCTCTCCGTCATCGCACTTGGCGAGCCGGACCTGTATAACCGCATCCTCACCGCCTATCGCAACCGGCTTGAGGTGTTGCGTCCAATCGTGGAGATCCCCGTTTCTATTCGGTCATCACGGTGAACCGGTCGGAGGGTGAAGCTGCGGGAGGGCTTGCGTCAGGTCCACCACGAACTGCTTCACCTCCATCCTGCTGCGGTGCAGGTCGGTCACCAGGACGATGCTGTGTCGGCGCTCCTCGGGCCGTCTGTTCGCAGTCAGCACGTAGGGAGTCATCCTGACCTCATGGGTCCGTTCATTCGTCTGGTAGATGCTGTGGATCAGTTCGTTCCTGCGCCCGCCTAGCACCTCGGCCCTGTCCACGAACTCCTTGATGGTCCGCTTTGCCGGTTCGGGCAGGGCGGCTTCGTCCGCTGCCTTTCGCACCGCCTTGCACTTCCGCGTAAAGCCGTTCTCCTTGCCCAGCTTGTCATATGCCACGGTCGCGCCCGGTCCCTCGCCCATGGCCATGGCCATCAACTTGAACAGCAACGCCTCGACGGACGCGACTTCGGCCACGTACATGCCCAGCGCTGCGGCAATCTCGGGCGTGTACTCAAGCGTAGTCCACCAACGGTCCACACTGCCATCCTCCGTCACGGCTCAGTGCCGCGACGGGCCAGTTCCCGCAACGCAAGCTCCCGGTCCAGCGGCATCGGCGGTGTTTTCAAGCGCCACAACGTGCGCTCGCCGAAGGAGGGCTTGCGGGCCTGGCCATGAACGCGACCGCTCCTCCAATCTCTCGTTGGTCCTTGTTGCAACCCGAAGTGGCCAGCGCACCTGCCAGCAGCATCACGGTGCCGAGGCATTGCGTTTTGGCATGTTTGGACCGGCTGGACATGGGACAGGACTTCCTTTGGGGGATACGCCAGTGAGACCGGTTTCACGTGGAGTTGCCGGTGCGTCATCAAACACTCACACCGGCAGCCCGGCGACGAGCATCTGCTCGGTCAGCTCGCGGGTGCGGGTGGGGTCGAGCTGGCCTTGCAGGAACAACCGCACGTCGGCCGGCTTGACCCGGAACTCGCCGGCGATGCCGCGTACGTCGTAGCCGTGCCGGACTTCCTGCTCGTTGCGTCTATACTTCTGATGTGGCGGGAGCGACGCTCGCGTGCGTAATGCTCTCCTATTACCTATCCGGTGTGGTTGCCGGGGGGATCATCCTCGAACACCGGCTCCAACCAAGTCTCGCGCCAAACTCCCAACCGGCATAGCCGGGCAGTCGCATGCTTCTGACCGAAATAGCTTCTGGCATATCTCGGGGCGGGCAACTCGCCATCGCTTTCCAGGTGTGCGAGCAAAGCTCGTTGCCTCACGTTAAGCCGAACGGTTGCCTTGTTCTTCTCCCGCTCCTCCTCGGAGACGTTTTCCATAGAACGAGAGCCAATGACCTTCCGATGCGGCGGGGCGATGCCCTTACGTCGAAGGTCTTCCATCATCGCGCCTGTGTATGACATCTCCGGCCAATCGTCCCGAGACACGCGCAAATCCTCCTCTGGCTCCCTAAGTTATCCCACATCCGAGGGCCGTGCCACCCGGCTTGGCCAAAACCAGCATTGCTGGTGCGACTGCCTAGCATGTCCAGAACGGCTCGATGACCACGACGCTGTACAGACTGTGTCAGGCGACATCGGGAGAGCAGGCCGCTTACGACACGATGACCCATCCACCCGGTCGCCCACTTTCTTCCGTAAGCCTCTCAAACATCTGCCCAACGTTGCCGGGTCGAGCCGCAAGGTGGATGGGTGCCAGCTGTCGCCTGCGCAGGGGTGTCCGATGTCGCCTGACAACTGGCCATTTGATGACGCAGCACCGCATTGGTGGTCAGGGCTAGGGTGTCCGTCAAACGAACCGACACTGGTGGCGAAGTCAGTTGTTTGTTCTTTTATAGCGTCATAGATCGCACATTCGCAATTTGTTTGCCAAATAATAAGCATTCATAAATTATAGTTGCTTATTGCAGTGGACCAGGCGACTTCGCCACCAGTGTCCGAACCCAAGCGGACACTTGGCGGCGGCGCCCTGCTCCACGCTGGGATTGTGCAATACCTTTGAACTACAATCACCTCAACTCTGACCTTCACCGCGTTGCGGCGGTTCGGTACTGTGCGCCATGCCTCAATCCATGCTTGTAATTCGGCCGGCACAGGACGACGACGGCGCCGCGGTAGCGGCCGTGTATGCCCCCTATGTGCGTGATACGGCCGTGTCGTTCGAGGTGGAGCCACCATCAGCCACGGTGATGGCGGGACGGATCATCGGCACGCTGGGCACTCACCCATGGCTAGTTGCCGAGCGGGGGGGCGAGGTCATTGGATATGCCTGCGCCGGCAAGCACAGCCAGCGGGCAGCATACCGCTGGACAGTGGACGTGACGGTCTATGTGCGCGACAGCGAGCGCCGCACCGGGGTCGGACGGCGGCTGTATCAAGCCTTGCTGGCGACGCTGCGGCAGCAGGGCTTCCGGTCCGCCTTTGCCGAGATCGTCCTGCCCAACCCGGGGAGCGCCCGTCTGCACGAGGCCATGGGCTTCCAGCATATCGGCGTCCACAAAGACATCGGTCATAAGCTGGGACGTTGGCAGGACATTGGCTACTGGCGCCTTGGCTTGTCCGAGGGCACCACGGCCCCGGGTGAGCCGATCCCCTTCGACTTGTTCAGGCACACGGCGGCATTCAAGAAGGTGCTGGCCCAAGGCGAGCAGGCAGGGGGCCGATTCATGGCAGCCCTTTGAAGCCTTAGCTCTTCACGGAGAGTGGTGTTGGAAAGGCGGAACATCTCATCGGGCTACCCCTATGAGGATACCTACGGCTACTCGCGTGCGGTCCGGGTCGGAACCCAGGTCTTCGTCTCCGGCACCACAGCTCGCCCGCCCTACCTTGATGGAGACACGTACGCACAGGCGCGAGCTGCCCTGGCGACCGTGGCAGAAGCTCTTGCCCAGGCAGGCGCTGAGCTTCGCCACGTCGTTCGGACAGTGGTGTACGTCGTGGACATGTCGGACGCGCCGCTTGTAGCCCGCGCCTGTAGCGCGACAATCTGGATGAGAAAGCGCGGCGATCAGGATGAGAAATCATGA
>CAXTOB010000509.1:0-4895 GCA_964245505.1 uncultured Acetobacteraceae bacterium
CATATTCCTGGTTGCACCCAGGCTCGCTCGGGAATTCTGAAAACCGCCTCTTAGGCACCTGTCGGTCTCATCTTTCCCAGCTGTTCTGAGGGAATAATACCAACCGCCCTTCGTACTGACCCAGACGTTGCCGAGCCGCGCTTGCGACGCAACAATCCAGGGCCGCCCGCAAGGTGCTTGCCGCTCTAGATTGCCGTATCGCTGCGCTTCTCGCAATGACGGAAGCGGTCAGAGGGAAAGGCGTTTGATGTAATTACCGAGCGAAGACAGTGTAATATCAACCGTAGAAAATTCTCACCGCTGATAGTGCCATCGTCATTGTGAGGCGCTGTTTCGGTGCACCAATCTAGTACTTCGCGCCCAAGTCTTGCCGCCCTGAATTTCTGCGCCGGAACTGGCTCGCGATGACAGGAGCCAATTGGCACGGATGAGTTAGAATTATTGCGGCTACTATTACGCGCTAATCTGCCACTCGATCATAGTTGGTTCGTAACAAGGAAAATGCCAGATATGCCACCCGCATGGCAACCCTGAGAAAATGACCCAGAGATGCCATACGGTGACGTTGACTGTCCGGTTACCGGGCTGCGAAGGCTGGCACGCCGCGGCCGGAATGCGCCAGCATCCAGGTGTTCACGCTGCGGGCCTGGGCATAGGCGACGGTGCCCTCCTCAGCGCCACGCGGCAAGGAATTGGCCGTCTGGATTGCACCTTCACCATTACCGTTGGGCGGCAACGTCTCAGCCTGCAAGGTGGGAAGATCCGAACCCGGACGGCCCGTGAGATCGGGATAAGCCTGCGAGCCGGTGTCAGCAACCTGGGGCAAAGTCTGAATAGTGGTCATAGTGCCGAAGTTGCCGGGGAAGGGATCGCCGTTGCCCTCACCTGCCAGGGCTGGGGCCAGCGACAGCCCAAACAGTGCCACTGCGGTTAGAAGGATGGTCTTCATCATATATCTCCTGAAGGCGGTCGCCGATGTGGTGGCCTGCCGGTTTATGGCGGCAACGTCCGTCAAGGGCGCGTCGTCAGGCACGGAGATGGAGGGTAGCGCCGGGTATCAGAACCCCGCCGCCGGTTACTGATCTTATGCCTGGAGGTATGAAGCCACTGCCTCACCTATGCTTAACGGCCCCGTTCAGCTTAGTGCCTGCAGGAACAAGGCGACGCTGTCCCGGCACCAGGCATCGGCGGCGGCGGCGTCCATCGGCGGGCCGAGACCGATCGCACGCGCCTGGGGGCCAGCTAGAACCAAGTGCTGGAACTGTTCCGACAGGAACGCGAGCCGGGCTGGCGTTAGATTTGGGCGATGGGCGTGCAGGACACGGCACAACCGTTCGATCCCGGACCGCGTGCCGCCAGCCTGCAGCACGGCGCTGATTTCGGGACGTCCAGCCTCCGACACCACCAGGCGGTGCAGCGCCAGCGCCTGCGGTGTCAATGCTACCGTAAGCATGCCGCGCCCGGCCACCAGCAAGGCATCGTGCAGGGTAGGCGCCCGTTCCAGCGCTGCGTCGAAGCCGACGAGCCAGGTGGCGACCAGGCGCTGCACCACTGCGAGGAACGCCGCCTGCTTGTCCGGGAATCGGGCATAGAAGGTGCGCTTGGACACGCCGGCGGCTGCGGCGATCCCCTCGATGCTGACCGCGGAGAAGCCGTCGCGCATGAATAGCGATGCGGCGGCGTCGAGGATGCGTCCATCGCGCTCGGCCGACCCGGCGGCGGTGGGCCGCCCGCCGCTGCGTCGCCGGGCCGGCGCGGCGTCAGTAGTAATAATGAGGATGCGGCCGGTAGTAGCCTCCGCCTCCCACTGGGACGACGATGCAGCCGCCCAGGGTGGCGGCTAGGCCCAGGGCCACCAGCAGGCGGACCAGGCGGCGATGTTTGGTAGGACGATCGGTCATAGGACAGCCTCCTTGTGATGCAGCGATACCTCCTTAACGAAAACGCACCGGGGGCGTTGCATTACAAAGTGTAAGCACGGCGATTTGATCTGGTCGGTCCTAAGCAGGGCTGCGCGGCCTGTGACATAGATGGCTTGCGGCCGTGCCAAGCCGCGCAAGCCTGCTTAGTTTTTCATTCGTGCGCAGACCTCCAGAGGTTTCATTAAGGCCAGCTGCCAGAGGGGTGCCGCGCCTGGGCAATTTAAGAGCCGCAAGCGACTTTCAGCCCCCAATCAATGCACCGAAAACGGCTCGCGCTGATGGTGGGCCGTCGCACACGATTGAGCGGACAGCGGCCAACCAAGGCCGGCATCACCGCCCCACGGCATATCCCTGCATCCCGCGAGGATTCGCCCCGGCATACATGATACTGCCGTCCAGCCGCGCCGCGGACAGCCGCCCCTCCGACCAATCCTCCCCAATCTCGGCCAGGTGGCCCCGCGCCCGCAGGTCCTCCAGGACCGCAGAGGGATAGCGGCCCTCCAGCACCAGCTTGCCCGGCCGGGCGATACGCGGCCAGAAGCTGCTGGGCCAGTGCTCCGTATGGAAGCTGGGCATGTCGATCGCCTGCTGGATGCCCAGGTTGCCGTGCACCATGCGGAGGAAGAACGTGAGGGACCATTGGTCCTGCTGCTCGCCGCCCGGGGTGCCGAACGCCATCCACGGCTTGTTGTCGCGCAACGCAAAGCTGGGGGACAGGGTGGTGCGCGGACGCTTGCGCGGCGCCAGGCTGTTCGGCAATCCCTCGCGCAGCCAGAACATCTGGCCGCGGGTGCCGAGGGGAAAGCCCAGTCCGGGGATCACCGGCGAGGATTGCAGCCAGCCGCCCGAGGGCGTCGCACTGACCATGTTGCCCCACCGGTCGATCACGTCCACGTGGACGGTATCGGCGCCGATCACCCCCAGCCGTGCTACGGTCGGCTCCCCGGCGCCCGGCGCCTGCGTCAGCATGCCGGCGCGCAGGTGCGCGTCATGATCCACCACGGGGTTGTAGCCAGGCAACACGCCCGGGTTCAGCACCAGCGACGCTCGAGGGCCGATCTCGGTGCTGCGGGCCAGGTTGTAGTTGTCCGACAGCAGATGGTTGAGCGGGACCTCGACGAAGTTGGGGTCGCCATAGTAGGCCTCCCGGTCGGCGTAGGCGAGCTTGGCGCACTCGACGACCGTATGCACGAAGTCCGGGCCGAGCGGGTCCATTGCCCCCACATCCCGGTGACGCAGCAGGGCGAGCTGCTGCAGGAACACCGGGCCTTGGCTCCAAGGACCGCACTTCAGCACGGTGTGGCTGTGGTAGTCATAAGACACCGGATCCTCGACCGTTGCGGCCCACTCATGCAAATCCTGTGCGGTCAGCAGCCCGGAGTGGCGCCGTCCGGAGGAGTCGAGGACCTCGTTGTCTGCAAAGAAGTTCCCGACCGCCTCGGCGACGAAGCCCTTGTACCAGGCGTTCCGAGCTGCCTCGATCCGTGCCTCGCGGGTGGCGGCGCCGGCGGCCTCGCGCAGCAGGCGTTCCCAGAAGTCGGCCAGGGCGGGACGGGCGAACAGCTCGTCCACGCGGGGGACGTTGCCGCCGGGCAGGAACACGGCGGCGCTGCTTGGCCACTCCTCCTCGAACAGCGGCCGCACGCCCTCGATGGTGGCGGGGATCCGCGGCACCAGCGGCACTCCCGCGCGGGCATAGCCGATAGCGAAGGCCAGCACGTCAGCCAGCTCCCAGGTGCCCCAGTCCCGCAACATCGTGCACCAGGCATCGAAGGCGCCCGGGACCACGGCCGGAAGCAGGCCGGTCGCCGGGATCAGGTCCACGCCGAGCGCGGCAAAGGCCGGCAACGTGGCCGCGGCCGGCGATGTGCCCTGGCCGCAGATGACGTGCTGGGTGCCGGTGCGGGCGCTGTGGACAATGATGGGGGCGTCGCCGCCGGGGCCGTTCAGGTGCGGCTCGGCGACCTGCAGCACGAACCCGGCAGCCGTGGCAGCGTCGAAGGCATTGCCGCCGCGCTCAAGGACCGCCATCCCCGCTGCGGAAGCGAGCCAATGCGTCGTGGCGATCACGCCAAAGGTGCCGGCGATCTCGGGTCGGGTCGTGAACATCGGTGAATTGGTCCAGTGCTGCGGCGGGTTGCGCTGGGACGACCCTAGCGCCAAGGTCGCGCCGCGCAAAACGGGGCCGGCCCATGCTGACTGTTCCATGCTGATCTTGGTCGTCGGGGCCTCGGGCGCCGGCAAGGACACGCTGCTGAACGGCGCGCGGGAACGGCTGCGGGAAAACCCGCGATACCGCTTCGTCCGCCGGATCATCACCCGGCCGGAGCAGATCGGCGAGGAAGCGCACGACAGCGCCGGCGAGCAGGAGTTCGAACTGCGCCGCAAGGGCGGCGAGTTTGCCCTGACCTGGCGGGCGCATGGCCTGCACTACGCCATTCCTGCCGACATCGGGCTGGATTTGGCGGAGGGCCGCGTCGTGGTCGCCAACGTGTCCCGCGCCGTGGTGGCGGAGGCGGCAGAGCGCTACCCGGTGTCGGTAATCGAGGTTTCGGCCCCTGCCGATGTGCTGGCTCGGCGCTTGGCGGCCCGCGGGCGGGAGGACGCGGTGGACGTGGCCCGGCGCTTGTCCCGCGCCATCGAGCTGCCGTTGCCGGTGGACCGGCAAACGGTCGTGAATGACGGCACCGTGGAGCAGGGCGTGCGCCGGATGCTGACCGCGATCAGCCGCGTAGCGGGAGACGCTCCGCCAGGGTGAACGGCTGGCCTTCGCCGGGCTGGGTGAAGACGCAGATGTCGGTCACCCGGCGCGGATGGGGTAGGGCGGGGGCCAGGTGGGCCTCGGCCGCCGGCATGAACACGGTGCGCTCGTCTGGCGTCAGGCGCCGGGTGAGGGTCATGTGGAAGTACCACTCGTCAAACACGAGGGGATAGCCCCAGCGCTGCAGGTAGGCTTCCCGCGCCGGCGACAGC
>CAXTOB010000510.1:0-4884 GCA_964245505.1 uncultured Acetobacteraceae bacterium
GTGGCGTCACGTTGTCTTGCTGCCTGGCTCGCAATGCCGATGCGCTGCTGTTCCTGGGCAATCACCTCGCGGCGGAACGACTGTCGGCGCGGGTGGAAGCTTTGCGGGAAGCGAGGGCGTCAGCATGACGGCCTCGATGGGGTCCTCAACGCGAACGACCGCACCCGTGATCCCGAAGTGCAGTTTGCCGAAATCCGGCAGACGGTCGTGGACAGCCTTTACCGGACACTGGACAGCGCGAAGCATGGCGCCCTGTTTCCAGGGTTCCTGATCGAAGCCGTCGAAAACGCGGTGTGGAAGCGCCCGCGCAAGCTGACGCACAACACCATCCCGGCGATGCCGCTTCAGGAGTTCGTCAAGCGCAGCTATCCTACAGGGCTGGGTGCCAGCTTTGAGATGATTGAGAAGCTGATTGCCGGCAACGAGCCTGCGATGGCGGCATGGGATTGGGCGGTGCGCGATGAGTGCGGCACCGGGTCCGCCGCAGAAGCAGAGAAGGAACGAGCGAAGCGTGAGCAGCGCCTTCGTCCGCTGGCGGAAGCGGTATCGGGCCTGGGCGCGGACAAGGTGGCGGCGCTGCTGACGGTGCTGTCTCAGCCCCAAGAACGGGTCGCCTTCATGGCGGCACTGCGCGAGGTGGCACCTTGAAGCGGGAGGAAATCGCCCGCGTCATCGGGATGGCCGAAACAGCAGGCGCCGGGTTCTACATTCCGCTGCTGCGGCGCGTGATGCAGGGAGACCTGAACCTCATCTGGCCGCAGCGGGACACGGTGCAGCCGCCGTTCTACCGGCTGGGCAAGTCGGGGCGCCCCTTGGTCGTCGTCGTTGGTGACGATGACTACAAGCCAGCCGGCCCCGCCACATGGATGTGCGCAACCAAACTGCGGGCTTGGGCAGCATTCGCCATCATCCACGGGACCGGCGGGAAGCCGGAACACTACGCGATGGCCGGCGCTGCGGCGATGAATGTCCGCCGGTTGCTGCTGATCGAAACCACGTCGGCGGCAGCGCAGGACTGGGCCGCTTTCCTGCATGAGCGCAGCCCGCAGTTGCCGTTCATGGGCGTGCTGCCGCCGGTCGGGCCGCACCCCACCGTGCCGGGCAAGGGGCAGGTCCATTGAACGCCGTCGGCATGGTCCCCGCGGCCCTTTTCGACGGCTACGGCTTGCCTCTGCACCGGATATCCGCGCTGGCGCCATCTTCCATTGAAAACCTCATCAATACCCACCCCGTTTGTCGAGTCTGGTTTGACGCAGCCGATCCCGATGCCTGGCACCGCACCGACGTTGACCTGATCGTCGCGCTGCCGCCGGGACCTGGCCCACATCATATCGCGCCCGAACACCTCGGCGCCCTGGTTGCCGCCTTCGATGACGGCGGGCGCATTGTGATCCACGCCACGCACGAGGACGCCATCAACGAGGCAGTTGAGGCGATGCTGACGCTGGTGGGGGGTGGGCATGGGTAAGCCTCTCTCGCCTACGGAACGGACGCGCCTGGTCGGAATCTTGGGAATGTTGGGCAGCGATCATCTCGGTGAACGCGCTGCCGCAGCGGCGCTGGCGTCGCGCGTGGTGCGCGATAAGGGGCTGACCTGGGACAACGTGGTCGCGGCGGACGCCCCTGAGACACGCCAGGCGCCAGGCGGGACACAGGACAGCCCTGCATCCCGCTGGGCAGACTCTGACACGCTGGCGACCTGTTTGCGCTGGCTTGGTCAGCTTACGACCTGGGAATGCGGTTTTGTCGTTGATCTGCGGACGAAGCGCCGGCCGCTGACGCCGGCACAGCGGGCGAAGCTGCAGCAGATCGCAGAAAGCCTGCGGGCGCGAGGCTGCGTCTGATGCCCGATGGTGGCAATGGTAGCCTTGACGAGCTGCGCGCCGCACTCCGGGCTGATGCGGACAAGGTTGCGCGGGCGCTGCTAGGCGAACCGACATTCTCAAAGCCGAAAATACTGCGCTGGGGTGCCAAAGGCAGTTTTAAGGTTGATCTGGCCGGCGGCAGGCGGGGGCTTTGGCATAGCAAGGAAAGCGGCGAAGGCGGCGACCTGCTGGCGCTGATCCGGCAGGAACGGCGGTGCAGCTTTGCCGATGCGGTAGCCTGGGCACGCGACATGACCGGGCTGCCAGAGAAGCAGCCGGCCAGCGAAGCTGACCGGCAGCGCCGGGCGCAACAGGACGCTGATCGTCGCACTCGCCAAGCGGAAGCGGAGGCTCGCAGCAAGGCGGAAGCGGAGGCGGAACGGGCCGGCAGCATCGCCTGGGTGCAGAAGATCGCGCGGGAGTGCGTATCGGCAAACGGCACAACCGGAGACCTGTATCTAGCCAAGGTTCGCCGCATTCCCCACCCAGTTGGCGGCTGGCCTGACTGTGTGCGCTGGCATCACAGGTATCATGCACTCGTTATGGTCGCCACGCGGGCGGATGGCGTGGTGCAGCGCATCCAGCGCATTCACCTTGATGCTGCCGGCGGCAAGATCAGTGCTGACGAGATGGAGCGGCGCAAGCTGCCAGCGGTCAAGGTCACGAACGGGCCAGCGGACGGTGCTGTCGTGCGCCTGCCGGGTGATCCCTCCGGGCCGTTGATGATAGCAGAAGGACCGGAAACCGGCCTGGCTTGCTGGTCCGCAACCAGGCACGAGTGTTGGATTGCGCTGGGCAGCGTCGGCGCCGTCGAGCTGCCGCCATGCCGGCAGATCGTGGTGATCGCGGATGACAACCCATCCGCCTATGACGAGCGTCATGGTGCCGCCGCACGGGCGCTAAGCAAGGCTGTGGCAGCATGGCGCCAGGCTGGCGTTGACCTGCGCCTAGCAACGCCGTGGGAAGCCAAGCGGTACGATCGAAGCGACTTTGCCGACCTGATCCTTGTTCGCTGCGTTGAGGCGGTGCGGGACAGGATCAACGCGGTTCTGGCAGCGCCTCCGGTGTTGGATACGCCACGCCGCCTGCGTCCCTACTATGACGCGCCGACCGAACCGCGCGATGTCGCGCTTGCACGCCAGCGTGCCCTGATCCGCGATACCATCCAGGTCGGCGCGGTAAGCGGCGGGGCGCGGCGCAGGATTTCCAAGTTGCGGGATGAAGCGTTTGCGGCCGATCCTGACTTTGACCAGCGTTCTCCTGCGGAGAAGGCGGCGGTGACGCGCCGGATCAAGCGGGTGGTCCTGGCAGAGCTGAACCTTACCCGCCTGCCGCCGCCCAGCCACATCCTCGTCACCGGGGCGCAAGGATCGGGCAAGACACGCACCACGCTTGAAGCGGTGGCGCAGATTGAGGTGGACCTAGTGGTGCGCTTCACCCAACCCTCGCATGAAAAGGCGGCAGAGGTGCTGGCGGATTATGAAGCGGTCGCCACGGCGACCAGCCTGCCGGCGATGCTCATCCGAGGGCGTGGCTCGTTTGATCCCCTGTCGGCCAAAGAAGAACGCATGCGCCTGCGCCATGACGTTACAAACCGCGCCGCAAGAAAGGGCGTCAATGTCCGCAAGGCCATCTGCACGACATGCCCATTTCAGCCGGTCTGTGGCTACATCCGGCAAGAAGATCAGATTAGGGCGATGGGGGGGGCGGGGCGTATTTATTGCAGCGCGGGCTTACAACTTTCTGCCGTGTCCCGCCCCCGCTGCCGACATACTTATTGCAGATGATTCCATTACCATTGAAGCAATGGACGATATTCTATCGGTAGCGCCGGGGGTCATGGAAAGCCCTGTGCCGTTTGAAGGCGGCGATCCGGTGGACGTCATGCTTGCGAACAACATCATATGGCGTCTTGCCGAGGTGCTGCGCAGCAGTCCCAAGCCCCTCGCCATACTGCGCGCCGAGGGTCCGAACCAGAAAGAACTGCAGTCTGCCAAGGAATCGCTGGAACAGGCGATTGAGGGCCGCCAAGCCGCCGCAATCGACGGCAGCATGTCAGATGCCGAAATTCACGAAGTGCTCGACAACCAGCAAGCCAACCCGGCCGGAAGCGCGCTGGCGGTCTTGAACGCTGTGCTGCGGGAGATGGGCCAGCCGCGCGATGTGTTCAATGCGGTTGTCTATGACCCCGCCGCCCGCGTCGTCGTTGATGGAAAAGAAGAGCGGCAGCCGCGGCTGCGGGTCCATCGCCTGCGGCAGTTGCAGGGGATTACGGCGGACACGACCGTGCTGCTCCTGGACGGGACTGGTAGCGAACGCCTGAACCGGGCGCTGCTCCCCAACCTAGTCCATCATCGGATTGCCATTGAACGCAACGCCCATGTGACGGGCACGATGGGGCGCAACTACTCCCGGCAGTCGATTACCGGGGAGGATCGCCATGGTGTCCCGATCCCCAACAAAGAAGCGGCGGCGGCGCGGCTGCGCCAGGAAGTGAAGCAGATTGCCGGGCGCCTGCCGGGCAACACCCTGATTGTCGCATCGCTCAAGGCGGCCAACAAGTTGCGGGACGATGGCGCTGCCGATGCCGACCTGATTGCACACTTCGGCAAGGTGCGGGGACGCAACGAGTGGGAAGCCTGCGAAAGCGGCCTCATCGTCGGCGTAGAAACGCTGTCCGTCGAGAACATTGAGACACTGGCCCGGCCTTTCATGGCCGACGATCCGCAGCCTTTCGTATCGTCGGCTGGCCCGGTTGATGCTGACTGGGCCTACCAGCAATGGCCGTTCAAATGCACGCGGGGGCGGCGGATGCGGGACGGCACGGTGCAGCCGGTCGAGGTTGAGGTCCACCCTGATCCCCGCGTTCAAGAGGTGCTGGAACAGGTGCGAGAGGGGGAGGTGCTGCAGGCCGGCGACCGTCCACGTCCGATCTTCAATCACCGGGACCTGGTGTTCGCAAATTCGCTTGTTCTTGATCTCACGTATGACCGCGTTCTCACGCACGCGCAGTTGGTTG
>CAXTOB010000511.1:0-4883 GCA_964245505.1 uncultured Acetobacteraceae bacterium
AGTTCGAGGGCGATGCGCATGAGGTCGAGCGAGAACATCGCCATCCAGGCGGTGCCGTCGGCCTGGCTGATGAAGCCGCCGGTCGGCAGCGGCTTCGAGCGGTCGAAGACCCCGATATTGTCGAGGCCGAGGAAGCCGCCCTGGAAGATGTTGCGCCCGTTCTCGTCCTTGCGGTTCACCCACCAGGTGAAGTTCAGCATCAGCTTGTGGAACACCCGCACCAGAAATCCGCGGTCCGGATGGCCCGCCAGCGCGGCATCGGCCTGATAGACCCGCAGCGCCGCCCAGGCCTGCACCGGCGGGTTCACGTCGCCGAACGCCCACTCGTATGCCGGCAATTGGCCGTTCGGGTGCATATACCATTCGCGCATCAATAGCAGGAGCTGGTCCTTGGCAAAGGCCGGGTCCACCGGCGCCAAGGCGACGCAGTGGAACGCCAGGTCCCAGGCCGCGAACCAGGGATACTCCCAGGTATCCGGCATGGACATGACATCGGCACAGTTCAGGTGCCGCCAGTCCCGGTTGCGCCCGGTCTTGCGCTCTGGCGGCGGCGGTGGCGGGGTGGGATCGCCGTCCAGCCAGATCGGCACGTCGAGGTGATAGAACTGCTTGGTCCACAGCAGCCCGGCGACGCCTTGGCGATGCACCCGGCGCCGGTCGGGGTCGGCGATCCCTTCGGCCAGGGCAGCGTGATACTCGTCCGCCTCGTCCCGCCGTGCCTGCAGGATGTTGCCGAAACCGCCAGGCACCTCCCGGTCCGTGTCGGGCCGCAGCCTGGCGCGGAGTTGCACGGCCTCGCCGGGCGGGATGGTAAACACCGCATGGGCGGCCACCTTGGTGCCCCTGCCGTTGGCCGCCACGGCGCCGGCATCGCCAGCGACCACGAAGTTGCCGATCCCGTCCTTGAACGGCCCAGGGTCGTGCGCGCCATACAGACGGTTGGTGTTGGTCTCGTTCTCGCAAAACAGCAGGGGATGCCCGCCTTCCACGCTGAAACGCCGGCTGAGCCAGCCCGGGTGCTCCGCCAGCACCGACCCGTCCGGCATGGCCCGCAGCAGGGAGCGCGGGTGGCTGCTGTCCCAGGACCATTGGTTGCGCGCCCAGAAGTGCGGCAGGATGTGCAGCGGCGCGGGCGCCGGGCCGTGGTTGCGGGCGGTGATCTGCCACAGGATGTCCTCCGGCCCGGCCTTCGCCCACTCCACCGTCACGTCGAAGTGCCCGGCGTCCATCACGCCGCTATCGGCGATCTCCCATTCCGTGGCGAGCAGGCCGCGGGTCCGGTTCTCCTCGATCAGCCAGTCGTAGGGGAAGGCCGCCTGCGGGTAACGATACATCATCCGCATATACGAGTGGGTCGGGGTCCCGTCGGTGAAGAAGTACTGCTCCTTCACGTCCTCGCCGTGGTTGCCTTCGCTGTTGGTCAGGCCGAACAGCCGCTCCTTGAGGATGGGATCGCGCCCGTTCCATAACGCCAGCGCCATGCACCAGTGCTGCTGGTCGTCGCTGAACGCGGCGATCCCGTCCTCACCCCAGCGGTAGGCGCGGCTGCGAGCGTGGTCGTGCGGGAAGCTGTCCCAGGCCGTGCCGCCGGGGCTGTAGTCCTCCCGGACGGTGCCCCACTGGCGCTCACTGAGGTAGGGACCCCATCGCCGCCAGCGGGCGCCGGGTCCGATGGCGAGCAGCCGGCGACCCTCGGCGGTGTCGAAGATGGTCATGACGGGTGCCTCCTGCTCCCTCTCCCTCCGGGAGAGGGTTGGGGTGAGGGAGGCCACCTGCACGAGCCGGGCGATTGGCAGCCGGGCTGGTTCTGGCGAGGCGGAGCGCTGGGTGGGGGACGCGCCCCGACCCTCTCCCGGAGGGAGAGGGAGAAGGAAGACGTGCCCACCTTCTTACGCCTGCTCCTCGTGCCAGGTGCGGCCATCGCGCTCGATCAGGGCGATGGCGGCGCTTGGTCCCCAGCTTCCGGCGCTGTAGGATCGCGGCCGTTCCGGGCGCGCGGCCCAGGCGTCCATCACCGGCTCCACCCAGCGCCAGGCCGCCTCCACTTCGTCGCGCCGCATGAACAGCGTGCTGTTGCCGCGCACCGTGTCCATCAGCAGCCGCTCGTAGGCATCGGGGTAGCGGGCGCCGAACGTCTTCTCGAAGCTGATATCCAGTCCAGTGGGCCGCAGCACCAGGCCGCCGGGGCCGGGTTCCTTGGTCATCACCTCCAGCCGCATCCCCTCCTCCGGCTGCAGGCGGATGATGAGCTTGTTGGGCGACAGCGCCGCCTGGTCGCTCGGGAAGATCGAGAACGGCAGGCTGCGGAACTGCACCACGATCTCGCTCAGCTTCTGCGGCAGGCGCTTGCCGGTCCGAAGATAGAACGGCACCCCGGCCCAGCGGCGGCTGTTCAGCTCCGCCTTCATGGCGACGAAGGTCTCGGTGGTGCTGGGCTCATTGGTGCCGGAGCCGTCCAGGTCCGCCAGGTAGCCCTGCACCGGCTTGCCATCCACCGCGCCCGGCCCGTATTGGCCGCGCACCGTCAGTGCCGGCACCTCGTGCGGCGCCATCGGGCGGAGGGTGCGCAGGACCTTCAGCTTCTCGTCCCGCACAGCGTCAGCCTCCAGCGATACCGGCGGCTCCATCGCCAGCAGGCACACGAGCTGCATCATGTGGTTCTGCAGCATGTCGCGCAGCGCGCCGGAGTGGTCGTAGTAGCCGCCGCGGCCCTCCACCCCCACGGTTTCCGACACCGTGACCTGCACATGGTCGATCACATCCGCGGTCCACAGCCGCTCGAAGATCGTGTTTGCGAAGCGCAACGCCAGCAGGTTCTGCACCGTTTCCTTGCCGAGGAAGTGATCGATGCGGAAGGTCCGCGCCTCCGGGAAGTGCTTGCCGACTTCGTCGTTGATCGCCTGGGCGGAGGCGAGGTCGTGGCCGATCGGCTTTTCCAGCACCACCCGCGACTCGCCCGTCGCCAGGCCCGCACGGCTCAGCGCCTGGCAGATGCCGCCATACAGCTCCGGGGATGTGGCCAGGTAGAAGACCCTCACCCGGTCGGGGTCCACGAGCGTCTGCAGGGGAGACCAGTCGCCGTCCGGCGCGGCGGCGTCCAGGCTGACGTAGTGGACGATCTGCAGGAACGCCGCACCTGCCGAACCCTCCAGCGCCTTGGGGTCCACGTGCTTGCGCAGGGCCTCCGCCGCACGATCCCGGTATGCGGCGGCGTCAAGGCGCGAGCGGGCAACGCCGATGATCCGGCTGTCGGGCGGAATTTGGCCATCCCTGAACCGGTAGAACAGCGCGGGCAGCAGTTTACGGAGCGTCAGGTCTCCGGTAGCGCCGAAGATGATGAAGTCGAACAGCGGGACGGGGATGATCTTCGACATGCGGCAGGGCCTCCGGTGCGGGCGGGAGGACTATGCTGCGCTGCACCTGGATTGTCGCGCCGAAACTGGCGGCATCGGGCTGCCAACTCCGGAAAGGCCAGACGCTGAAAGGCCAGAGGCGGAAAGGATGGCGCCGGTGGGCGCGCGCGGCTCTGCGATCTCGCGGCATTCAGTCGCGTCGGCCCATCAGGGCTAGGGCAAGCAGAACGGTCCTGCCAATCAGGTTGACCGGCGCTGGCGAGGTAACGCCCAAGGTCACTGGCGGTAAGACCCGCAACCTTGTCCAGCACGTGGGCATCCGCCGCGCACCGCAGTTGCGCATACCCGTCACCGGACGTAGCAGGATCATGCGCCGCCCTGGCGCAGTGCCCCCCGAAGGACGCCCGCATGACCCCGACCTGGCCCGCCAGCGAGCGGGCCGCCCTGCCCTGCCCCGTTTGCGGCGCCGATGGCCCGCATCCCGTCTTGCTGCACGCCCCAGCAGGCGGGCGAACCCATACGCTGCTCCGCTGCGCCGGCTGCACCGCCTGCTTCTACCGGGACCGCGACATCCCCGACTACGGCACGACCGCCGGGTCGGAGCTGTTCCGGCAGGTTTACCTGGAGCAGAACGCCGGCATCCATCACATGACATCCATGCTGTTCCGCCTGGATACCCCCGGGCTGGACAGCCTACTGGATGTCGGCTGCGGCTTCGGCTACCCGGTGGATCTCGCCGCCAAGGTGCTGGGCTGGCGCGCTATCGGCGTGGACCCGGCGGACAACGCCGCCGCCGGCGCCCGGCTGCTGCGGGCCGACCTGCGCCAGGAATACCTGACCGCCGGCTCCGATCTCGGCGAGCCGTTCAGCCTCGTGATCGGGTCGGAGGTGATCGAGCACATCCCCGATCCCTACCCCTTCACCGCCCTGCTGCGGCGCTGGCTGAAGCCCGGCGGAACCCTGGTGTTCACGACGCCCGATGCGGCCGCCATCCACCCGGGGCAGGACGCGGCAACCCTGTTCTGCATGTTGTCGGCCGGCGGCCACATGGTGCTGTACTCGGCCGGGGCGATGGAGGTGATGCTCCGCCGGGCCGGCTTCGCCCATGTCCGGACGGAGTGCGCGGGCACGACTTTGACCGCCTATGCGTCGGACCAGCCGCTGAGCTTCCGGACCGACGCCCCGGCCCGGCATCTCGCGGGCTACCGCGCCTACCTGCGACACCTGACGGACACGGCCGAGCCGGGCACGCCGCTGTGGAACGGCGCCGCCGGCCGCTTGTTCGAGCTGGACGCGCATGGCGCGCCGCTGGAGGATGCGTTGCACCTGTGGGCGCGCATCGCCGCGGCTTGGCGGGACCGCTTCGGCTTTGACCTGGCCCGCCGCCGCCTGCCTGCCCCCTTGTCGGAGAGTGCTTTCACCGGCGACCCCATAACGCTGCTGGAGGCCCATGCCGCGGCGCAGCCGGTGAACCTGGGCGCGGTCCTGGCTGCCCGCGCCGTGCTGGAGCGGCGCATCCCGGGGCACACG
>CAXTOB010000512.1:0-4861 GCA_964245505.1 uncultured Acetobacteraceae bacterium
ATCAGGGATGATCCTGTCCCGGCAAAGGGGTCCAGCAGTACGGGCGACACCACGCCGGTTAGGTGCAGGCACCACAGCGGCAACTCCACCGGAAAGGCGCCGGGGTGGTTGAACTTGCCCGACTTGCTTTGCACCGTCGCATACGGGATGAACCAGGTGTTGCCCCGGCAGCGCAGATCCCGCGCATGGCCGCGCCGGGCAATGTTCGACTTGTCCTGGAACGGCACGCCAATCGCCAGCCGGTCCAGCCTCACGTCCCCGGTCAGCGTCAGGTGGAACACATGCTCGTGCATATGGTGCAGAAAGCGTGCGCCAGGGACGGGCTTGTAATGCCCATAGGAGCCGCCGCCAGCCGCAATGGACTTCACCCAGGTAATGTGGTTCTGCAGGTGAAATAGCGGCCGCAGCCGCACGATGGCCTCGAACGGCAGCCAGGGCCGGGATGGCGACCCCGACAGGTTGAGGAACACCGATCCGCCCGGCCTCAGCAGGCGGCGCAGCGCGGCAAACACCTCCAACAGCCAGCCGAGATACTCCTCGTCCGTCCTGCTGTCCTGGTAGGAGGCATAGGCCAGGTTGATGTTGTAGGGCGGGGAGGTGACGACGACGTCAACGCTCTGTGCCTTCATCGCCGCCATGACCATCAGGCAGTCGCCGTGGATCACGCGGTGGCCACCGATGTCGTGGCTGCTGCCGGGCCAGCCTGATCCGTCCGCCATGATGCCCCCGTGACTGCCGGGCAAGGGTAGCGCGGCAGCGGCCATCGTACAAGCCCGTGTTTAGAACAGGTTTGGTCCAAGTGGAGACACCAAACATATTCTAACCTCATGTTTTAGCTGGTATTTGTCCGGCCTAGATGGCGCTGCTTGGGCCGAACGTGCTCTCGTGCGTCTGCACCGGCCTGTGTTTGGCGCGTCCGCGCCGGCCTGTGTTTGGTGCGTCCGCACCCGCCCATGCCTAGCGTTGCCGCACCGGGGTGCCTACCTTGCGGGGATGACCCAAGTCGAGAAACCCCGCGTCGCCCTGTTCGTCACCTGCCTGGTGGACCTGCACCGCCCCACCGTCGGCTTCGCCGCCATCAAGCTGCTGGAAGACGCGGGCTGCCAGGTTGAGGTCCCCCGCAACCAGACCTGCTGCGGCCAGCCCGCCTATAACAGCGGCGACCGCGCGACGGCGCAGGCCATCGCCCGCGACGTGCTGCGGGAGTTCGAGGGGTATGACTACGTCGTCGTCCCTTCCGGCTCCTGTGGTGGCATGATCAAGCACCACCTGCCGCACTTGTTCGACGACGATCCCAACCTGCGCGCCCGCGCCGATGCGCTGGCTGCGCGCACATGGGAACTGGTCGGTTTCCTGACGGAGATCATGGGCGTGACCGGCACCGGCGCCGCTTATGACGGCATCGCCACCTACCACGACAGTTGCAGCGGCCTGCGTGAGCTAGGGCTTAAAGCGCAGCCTCGTGCGATGCTGGCCGGCGTCGCGGGGCTGGAGCTGCGGGAGATGACGGACCCGGAGGTATGCTGCGGCTTCGGCGGCACGTTCTGCGTCAAGTATCCTGAAATCTCGACCCGGATGGTGCAGGACAAGGTGCGGGATATTACGGCCACCGGCGCCGACACCCTGCTGGCCGGGGACCTGGGCTGTTTGCTGAACATGGCCGGGCGCCTGTCGCGGGAAGGCAGCCCGGTGCGGGTACGGCACGTGGCGGAGGTCTTGGCAGGCATGACCGGCGACGTCCCGCCAATTGGCACGGCGCGGCGGTGACTTCTCCTCCCTCTCCCTTCGGGAAAAGGCCGGGGTGAGGGGGCGGGCAGGCGCGATGTTTGCCCATCACAGGGCCGCCGTCCTCCGGCGCGAGACAGCCGCCGCTCCGCAGCCAAAACCCCCTCACCCCAACCCTCTCCCGGAGGGAGCAGGGCAGGGTGGCCCTTACTTCCCCCGCACTGCCGCCAATCCCAATCCGGCCCCCACCAGCAACCCGCCGCTGATCCGGTTCCGCAACCGTCCGTGCCGGGCCAGCAACCCGCGGGCACGGCCGGCCAGCAGCGCGAAGCAGCTATCCACCATTACGATCACCACCAGGAACGTCAGCGAAAGCAGCGCCACCTGTGGAGCCGCCGGATGTTCCGTGCTGATGAACTGCGGGAAAAATGCCGCAAAGAACAGCAGCGTCTTCGGATTGGTCAGCGACACGAACGCCGCCCGGGCCACGATGGAGCGCGGCGACCGAGGCTCCGCCTGCACCACCGTCAGGTCCATTACGGCGGCCCGCCACTGCAGGATGCCGAGCAGCAGCAAGTAGCCGACGCCCACCCAACGCAGCACCTCGAACGCCGACCCGGCCGACCGCAGCAGCTCCGTCAGGCCCAGCCCTGTCACCGCAAGCTGCACCATCAAGGCCGTGCTGGTGCCCACCAGGGTCAGCAACCCATAACGCGGCCCCCAGGCGACGCTGTTGGCGACGATCAAGGCCATGTTCGGCCCTGGCAGCAGCGCCAGCGCCACCACCGCACCGATGAACGCGACATAAAGGCTTAAATCCATACCGCCTCCTTCTCCCTCTCCCTCCGGGAGAGGGTCGGGGTGAGGGAGGCTACCAGTGCGGCCGCCGGCCATTGAAGGCCAGTATGGTGCCTCAAGGCGGCAGGTCCGCTCTGTGCGGCTTCCCTCACCCCAACCCTCTCCCGAAGGGGGAGGGAGAAGGAGGCGGCGCGCATCAATGCGCTCCCACCTGCATCTCCCCAAGATACGCCTGCCGGATGTCCTCGTTCTCCCGCAGTTCCGCGGCCGTACCCGACAGCACCACCACCCCGGTCTGCAGCACATACGCCCGGTGCGCGATCTGCAGCGCCATGGCCGCGTTCTGCTCCACCATGAAGATCGTCGTGCCCTGGCGGTTGATTGCCTGGATGATGTCGAACACCTGCTCCACAAACAGCGGCGACAACCCCATGGACGGCTCGTCCATGCAGATCAGCCGCGGCCGGGCCATCAGCGCGCGGCCGATCGCAACCATCTGCTGCTCGCCGCCGGACAGGGTGCCGGCCAATTGGGTGCGCCGCTCCTTCACGCGGGGAAACAGCGAATACACCCGGTCCAAATCCTCCTCGAAGGTTGGCCCGCGCGGTTGGGTGTATGCGCCCATCTCCAGGTTCTCATAGACCGTCATGCGCGGGAACAGCCGGCGGGACTCCAGCACCGGGGCGATGCCGCGGGCGACGCGGGCGCTGGTTGAAAGCCGCTCGATCGGCACGCCGTCCAGCAGCACCTGTCCGCTGGTCGGACGCACGACGCCCATGATGGTCTTCATGGTGGTGGACTTGCCGCAGGCATTGCCGCCCAGCAGCGATACGATCTCGCCAGCCGCGATCGTGTAGTTCACGTCCTTCAGCACATGCAGGTCGCCGTAGTGCGTGTTCACCTGCTTGAACTGCAGCAGCGGTACGGCCGTGGCCGGTGCATCGGCAGTCCTGTGCCAATTGGTCCCGTCCATCACTTCCCCCGTCATCGCAAGGCGCGCAACAGCGCGATAGTCCAGACCCGGCGTGCCCAGCCCCATCGGCACCACCATTGCCGCGCCGCAAACCGCTCGCAGCGACGAAGCGCAACGAGCGCAATGTGCGATGGATGGCCCAGGGCGTCAGGCAACACGATCCGCCTCCATTACCGCGGCCCGCGCGGCGCGGCCGAGATAGGCGGTCAGCACCTGCTCGTCCCGCCGCACTTCCTCCGGACGGCCTTCGGCGATCTTCACCCCGTGGTCCAGCACGACCACCGTGTCGGCCAGCGCTGTCACCACGTCCAGCTTATGCTCGATGATGAGGATTGTCAGGCCCATGCGGTGCAGGGAGCCGATCTGCTCGGCCAGCTCCAGGGTTTCCGCCGGGTTCATGCCGGCGGTCGGCTCGTCCAGCAGCAGGATATGCGGGCGGGACGCCAAGGCGCGGGCGATCTCGACCCGGCGGCGGTTCGCATACGACAGGCCCCCCACCGCCTGCGCGATACGCGGCGTCAGCCGGTTGCCGAACATCGCGATCAGGTCCAGCGCCGAGGTGCGCGCCGCGTCCTCCTCCCGCCGGTTGCCCGGCGTATGCAGCACCGACATCACGGCGCCGCTGCGCAGCCGGGAGTGGCGCCCGATCAGCACGTTCTCCAGCACGGACAGTGTCGGAAACAGCCGGATGTTCTGGAACGTGCGGGCGACGCCACGCCGCAGGATCTGGTGCGGCGCCAGGCCGGTCAGCTCCTCGCCCCGGAACCGGATGCTGCCCTCCGCCGCCGGCACCAGCCCGGTGACGGTGTTGAACAGGGTGCTCTTGCCCGACCCGTTCGGGCCGATCACCGCCACCACGCCGCCGGCCGGCACCGTCAGGTCAACCCCGTCCAGCGCCACCAGCCCGCCGAAGCGCACCGTCAACCCGCGTATCTCCAGCCCACCCTGCGACGCCCCGGCCTCATCCCAGCGCGGGATGCGGTCGGTGTGCTGGAACCCGCCGCGCACGACCTCGGCATGCTGGGCGGCAAAGGCCAGCGGCGCCACCTTGCGCGTCGCCGGGATCAGCCCCTGGCGGCGATACAGCATCATCGCGATCAGGATCAGGCCAAAGAACAGTTGCGTCCACTGCACCAGGTCCAGCGTCGCCAGGAAGTGGTTGCCAACCGCCTCCCCCAGTGCGTTCGCCCACACCGAAACCTGCGGCAGGAACACCGTCTGCATCAATTGCAGCAGCACCGCGCCCAGCACCACGCCCCACACGCTTCCCATGCCGCCCAGCACCACCATCACCAGCAGCATGGACGACACGTTGAAGTTGAACATCTCCGGCGGTGCCGTCTGCAGCTTGGCGACGAAGAACAC
>CAXTOB010000513.1:0-4850 GCA_964245505.1 uncultured Acetobacteraceae bacterium
TGGCGCTCCCGCTCGAAGGGGTCACGGTGCTGGATCTCAGCCAGATCTACAATGGACCCTATGCCACTTTCCTGCTGGCCACGGCGGGCGCCGAGGTCATCAAGGTAGAGCCGCCCGGCGGCGAGTCCCTGCGCCGCCGGGGCGTGGTCGGCGGCGCGGCGCTGCCATTCGCCATGCTGAACGCCTGCAAGCGCAGCCTGGTCCTGAACCTCAAGACAGCAGCCGGCAAGGACATCCTGCGCGACCTGGCGCGCACGGCCGACGTGCTGGTCGAGAACTTCGCCCCCGGCGTGATGGAGCGCCTCGGCCTCGGCTGCGCCGCGCTGCAGGCCGCCAACCCCCGCCTGATCTATGCGCAGAGCAGCGGTTTCGGCAGCACCGGCCCCTACCGCGACTACCCGGCGATGGACCTCACGGTGCAGGCGATGGCGGGCGTCATGAGCATCACCGGCTTTCCCGACCGTCCGCCGGTGAAGGCCGGTCCGGCGTTGTGCGACTTCTTTGCTGGGGTCCACCTGTATGGCGCCATCACCACCGCGCTGTATGAGCGGGAGAAGACCGGCATCGGACGCCAGGTCGAGGTGGCGATGATGGACGCGGTGTATCCCTCGCTCAGCTCCAGCCTCGGCCTGCACTTCGGCACCGGCGGCGACGTGCCGTCCCGCACTGGCAACCGGCACGGCGGCTTGGCGGAAGCGCCTTACAATGTTTATCCCGCGACCGACGGCTATATCGCCATCATCTGCGTCGGCGACGTGCATTGGCGGTCGCTGCTGACGGCGATGGGGCGGCAGGACCTGGCGGACGACCCGCGTTTTGCCTCGCTTGGCGACCGGGTGGCGCATATGGACGAGGTGGACGCCGCCGTTTCCGCCTGGACAACCGGGCAGTCGAAGGAGGCGCTGTTCGCGCTGCTGCTGGCCCACCGAGTGCCATGCGCGCCGGTACGCAGCCTGGATGAGGTGGTGAACGACCCGCACATGCACGAGCGCGGCTCGCTGCAATGGCAGGACCACCCGGAACTGGGCCGCATCGTCGTCCAGCACTCCCCGTTGCGCTTCGCCGGCGACCCGCTCCGAAAACTGGAGCCTAGCCGCAAGCTGGGCGCCGATACGGATGCCCTGCTGCAGGAACACCTGGGCCTGTCACCCGAAGCAGTGGCGGCGTTGCGCGACGGCAAGGTGGTGTGATGGGCGGCATCGTCGGCAACGACGTGGGCGTTAGAGTCGGCAATGAGGTCGGCGGCATCGTCGGCATAGACGTGGGCGGCACCTTCACCGACCTGTTCTATTCCCGCGACGGCCGGACCGTGGACCGGGTATTGAAGGTCCCCTCCACCCCCGACGATCCAGCACGCGGCCTGCTCGACGCCCTAACCGCTGCCGGGGTCGAGCCCGCCGGCCTCGGCCTGATCCTGCATGGCACCACGATCGCCACCAACGCCGTCATCGAGCGCAAGGGCGCGCGCTGCGCGCTGGTCACGACGCGCGGCTTCCGCGACGTGCTGGAACTGGGCCGGCGCGACCGGCAGCGCATGTACGGCCTGACCGGCGTCCACAAGCCGCTGATCCCGCGTGATCTGCGCTGGGAATTGGATGAGCGACTGGATCAGCATGGCGCCGTGCTGCGCGCCCTGGACGAGGATGAGGTGCGCCGACTGGCCGCCGTGCTGCGGGAGCAGGAGGTGGAGGCGGTGGTCGTCTCCTTCCTCCATGCCTACGCCAATCCCGGGCACGAGCAGCGCGTCCGCGCGCTGCTGCTGGAGGCCGAGCCATCCTGGCAGGTCGTCATCTCCAGCGACGTGGTGCGCGAATACTACGAGTTCGAGCGCACCAGCACCGCCGCCGTGCAGGGCTACTTGCAGCCGTTGGTGGCCCGCTACGCTGCCAACCTGCAGGTTGCGCTGCATGAGCGAGGCTTCGATACCCAGACCCTGGTGATGCAGTCCAACGGCGGCCTGGTGCCGCTGCGGCTGCTGGCGGATCGGGCGGCGAACATCGTGCGCTCCGGCCCGGCAGCCGGCGTCATGGCGGCGGCTCGGCTGGCGGCGGAGGCCGGGTTCGACAACGTCATCACCGGGGACATGGGCGGCACCAGCTATGACGTGTCGGTCGTGCTGGGCGGCACGCCGCGGGTGGCGGACACGACGGACCTGGATTTCCGCATTCCACTGCGGCTGCCGATGCTGGATGTGCATACAATCGGGGCGGGGGGCGGCTCCGTCGCCTATTTGGACCGCGGCGGCATCCTGCAGGTGGGGCCGCGTAGCGCCGGGGCGGTGCCGGGTCCGGTGTGCTTTGGCCGGGGCGGCATCGAGCCGACCGTGACCGACGCCAATGCCGTGCTGGCGCGGATCAACGCCGAACACCCGATTGGATTGAAGCACCTGGACCGGCTGGACCTGCCCGGGGCACGGGCGGCGATGGGTGTGCTGGGGCAGCAGGTCGGGTTGGGGGTGGAGGAAACGGCGGCGGCCATCCTCGCCATCGTCAACCAGCGGATGGCCGGGCGGACCCGGCTGCTGTCGGTGGAGCAAGGGCACGATCCGCGGGATTTCGTCCTTGTGGCGTTCGGCGGCGCCGGGCCGCTGCATGGGGCGGCGATCATGCGGGAGGTTGACGTCCGCACCATGCTGATCCCACCCTATCCTGGCGTGCTGTGCGCTTTGGGCTGTGCGATGGCGGATATACGGGCGGACCACTCGCAGACCCTGGAGCGCCGGGCCGCGGACCTGGACGCGGACGAGGCTGCGGCGGTGCTGCGCTCCCAAGGCAAGGCCGGGGTGGCGGCGCTGCGCGAGGGTGGCGCGGCCATCGAACGGATTGTTACGACCCATTGGGCGGAGATGTCCTATGCCGGGCAAATCCATACCCTGCGGGTGCCGGTGGAGGCCGGGTGGACTCCCGGGCGCATGGCGGAGGCGTTCGCGGACGTCTATCGCCGCGAATATGGCAACACGCTGGGCGACCTGCCGGTGGTGATCGTGAGCCTGAAGACGGCGGTGCTCGGCGTGCGTCCGGGGCAGCATCGGGCCGCGGGGGGTGTTGCCGTGCCGGCCCGCGCGGTCCCGTGCGCGATCCGCCCGGTTTATTTCGGCCACTGGATGGACACCCCGGTGTTCGACCGCGCCGCGCTCCGCCCAGGCTACGCCTTCGACGGCCCGGCCATCGTCGAGCAGCCGGACACCACCAGCGTGATCGAGCCGGGCATGACCGCCCGGGTGGACCCCTTCAACAACATCCTGGTCACGATGGCATGAACATTCTGCGGATGATGGCGTGAACGTCCTGGGGACGATCGCATGAATGTTCCGCAGAGAATGAAATGAACGTCCATGGAGAGAATGACATGAACGTCCTGCGGAGGTTGGCATGATGGACCCCGTCACCCTCGCGGTCGTGCGCGGCGCGCTGGAACAGATCGGCGACGAGATGGACCTGCACCTGATCCGGGCCGCCCTGTCCCCGATCATCTCGGAAACCAACGACTGCGCGCATGGGCTGTATGATCCCGTCAGCGGGGAAACGGTGGCACAGGGCGGCTATGGCCTGCCGCAGTTCCTGGCGAACATGCAGTTCACGGTGCAGCGCGTGATCGCCGTGGCGCAGGCCGAGGGCGGGTTCGGCGAAGGCGACGTATGGATCGTCAACGACCCCTACCTCAGCGGCACCCATCTCAACGACGTGGTGCTGGTGTCGCCGGTGTTCGTCGGCGGGCGGCTGTTCGCGCTGTTCGCCAACACCGGGCACTGGATGGACATGGGCGGCAGCGTGCCCGGCGGATGGGCGCCGGCCGCCACCGAAATCCACCAGGAGGGCATCATCATCCCGCCACTCAAGCTGTATGAGGCGGGGCGCTGCAACACCGCGCTGATCCGGCTGATCACCGCCAACGTGCGCCTGCCCCGGCAGTTGGAGGGCGACCTGGCCGCCATGACCAACGTGTTCAGCGTCGGCCGGCGCGGGCTGGAGGCGCTCATCACCCGGTATGGTGAGGACACGCTGCAGGCCTGCATTCTTGAAATGATGGACCGCTCGGAAACGCAGATGCGGTCCTATGTCGCCGAGATACCGGATGGGACCTACCGGGTGGAGGACTGGTTCGACAACGACGGCGTGGATGATGTGCCGCTGAAGGTGGTGCTGACGCTTACCGTGTCGGGCAGCGGCCTGCACTTCGACTTCACCGGGACGGCGCCGGCGGCGCGCGGGCCGATGAACATCTCGGACAGCACCACGAAGTCCATGTGCCTGGTGGCGCTGAAGCACGTCTTCCCCGAGGTGCCGGTGACCGGCGGCGCATTCCGGCCGGCGCGGTTCACCATTCCCGCCCGCTGCATCCTGGCGGCGGAGTATCCTTCCCCAGTCGGCGGCACCACGGACGTGACGCAGCGGGTGGTGGACGTGGTGTTCGCCGCGCTGGCGCAGGCGATCCCGGACCTGGTGCCGGCGGCGCCGTTTGGCACCACGGGGGTCGCGACCGTGTCAGGGCGGCGGCCGGGGGATGGCGATTACTATGTCGCGGTGTATCCGTATCCCGGCGGCTACGGCGCCAGCCAGGTGTCGGACGGGCTGGTGAACGGCACGCCGCCGGGCAGCATGGCGCGCTTCATGTCGGTGGAAATGTCGGAGCACCGGTATCCCCTGCGCTTCGAGTATCTGCGCATCCGTGAGGGATCGGGCGGGGACGGCTGGCACCGTGGCGGCTGCGGGACGGCTTATGGGATCACCGCGCTGGCCCCTTGCGTGGTGTCCATCCTGGGCGACCGGGTGGATCACCTTCCGCCCGGCGTCCAGGGCGGGCACCCCGCGGCGGCGAACGAAGTGCGGCTGGTGACGGGAGGACGGGAC
>CAXTOB010000514.1:0-2579 GCA_964245505.1 uncultured Acetobacteraceae bacterium
CTCCTCGGCCTTGGCGGTGCGCGCCAGACTGTCCTGCAGGGCGGCCAGTTCGGCCTGCTTCGCGCCCAGTTCGCCCGCCAGCGGGAACACGCCGCCCAGCCGCGGCTCGTAGTCGGCGAGGCGACGCCGGTTGTCGGCCAGGTCGCGCCGCGCTTCGGCAAGCTCAGCGTCGAAGCGGTCGAGCGCGTGCTCCAGGCGGGACACCAGGCCAAGGGCGGTGAGGTCCGGCGGGACGGCGATGCCCTGCCCTCCCCCGGTGCGCTCGAGCGCCGCCTCGATCTCGGTCCGGCCGCGGTTGCGCCAGTTCACCTGCGCGGACGCGGTGATCGCGAAGCCGCCGATGCGGCCGACATCCCACTCGCCCTCCTGGCCGCGCACGTCGAGGTTGCGCAACAGCTTGAGGAGGGCGCTGCCGGCCTTGCTCCGCTCCGTATAGGACGCCCCGTCCACGGCCATGGCGAACAGCTCGCCGCGCGTGGGCCGCCGGAGGTCGAGATCCTGCCCGATCTCCTCGATGCGGCGCTCGGCCGTGCGGATGCTGGACTGCGCGTCCGCGATGGCGGACCGCACGGCGTGCTGGTCGTCGATGTGCGCCGCCTGCTGGCGCTCCAAACGCGCAACTTCCGCTTCCAGCCCGGCCTTCTGCATCAGGCGGGGGTCGCCCGACGCGATGGCCTTGGCCATGGCGAACTGGCTGACCTGGGAGCCGGCGTCCTCGATCCGGCGGACCGAGCGGTCGCCCGACATGGCGGCGTTGATGAAGCGCTGCTTGCGCTCGTTGTTCTGCCACATGGTGGCGTCTGTCGAACCCAGCGTCGCGTAGGCGTAGATGCCGATCTCCTCGTTCTGGTTGCCCTGGCGCTCGATGCGCCCTTCCCGCTGCTCGATGTGCGAGGGCAGCCAGGGCACGTCGAGGTGGTGCAGCGCCCTCAGCCGGAGCTGGGCGTTCACGCCCGTGCCCATCGTCTCCGAGGAGCCGAGCAGGATGCGGACCCGGCCGGCGTTCACGTCGCCGAACAGGCGCTGCTTGGCAGCAGATTTCTTGTAATCTTGCATGAATGCAATCTCGGACGCAGGCACGCCGCGTGCGACGAGCTGGTCCTTGATCCAGCGGTAGGCCGAGAAGCCGCGCGCCGCCTCGACGCTGATGGTGCCGAGGTCCGAGAACACCATCTGAGCGGCCCCCGGGATCGGGAACCGCTCGCCGTCCGGCCGCAGGTAGCGCTGCTCCCGCGTCTCCGCCCAGATGCGGTGGACGTTGCCGATCAGCGCGTTCAGCTTGTTGGCCTGCTCGTCCTCGTACTCCTCCAGCACGAACCGCAGGTCTATGGCCGCGTGCCGCCCGTCCGTGATGACGGAGAGCAGGATGTCGTCGCCTTTCTCGGGGCGGCGCTTGCGGGCCTCGATCTTCTCGATGCGCCGCGCCAGCACGCGCTGATACCAGCGGAAGGTCGCGCTGGGTTCGGCCGTGACGATCTGCCGCCGCCCGGCCTCGATCCGGGGCAGCCGGAGGTAGCCGCGCAGGTCGTCCTTTAGCACCACGTCGGCGAAGCTGCGGAACATCGCCATCAGGTCGGCGACGTTGATGAACTCCGCAAACCGGGTGACGGGCTTGTAGAGGCCGCTCGGCTGCAGCTCCAGCTCGGTGCGGCTGTCGCCGAAGGTGCTGGCCCAGGCGTCGAAGGCGTGCAGGCTGCGCTCCAGCAACGCATCCTCCTGCATGTAGCGCTGCAGGGTGTACATCTCCGCCAGCGTGTTGGTGATCGGCGTGCCCGACGCCATCACCAAGGCGCGGCCGGGGTTGACCGTGGCGACGAAGCGGCTCTTGACGTACAGGTCCCAGGCGCGCTGCGACCCGTCGGGCTGCACGCCCTTCAGGTTGGTCATGTTGGTGGCGAAGGTGAGCTTCCTGAACTCCTGCGCCTCGTCCACGATCAGCTGATCGACGCCGATCTCGGCGATGGTCAGCATGTCGTCCTTGCGGGTGGCCAGCCCTTCGAGCTTGGCTTGCAGCTTCTCCTTGATCTTCTCGATGCGCTTGCGCGTGATGCGGTCGTCGCCGTCCAGGTGCTCCAGCAGCTCGGCGTGGGAGGCGATCTGCCGGCGCACCATGCCGGCCTCGAAGTCGGCCGGGGCGGCGATGAACCGGAAGGCGCTGTGGGTGATGATGATGCAGTCCCAGTTCGCCGTGGCCGCGCGCGCCAGGAACCGCGCCCGCTTGCCGGCGACGAAGTTGGTCTCGTCGGCGACCAGGATGCGCGCGGTCGGGTAGAGCTGGAGGAACTCGCGGCTGGCCTGGGCCAGGCAGTGCCCGGGCACCACCATCGCCGCCTTGGTGATGAGGCCGAGCCGCTTCTGCTCCATGATGGCGGCGGCCATCAGGAACGTCTTGCCGGAGCCGACGCAGTGGGCGAGGTAGGTGCTGCCGGCCGAGACGATGCGCCAGATGCCGCGCTTCTGGTGCGCCCGGAACTGGATCGTGCTGCTCGCGCCCGGCAGTTGCAGGTGCGAGCCGTCGAAGTGGCGCGGGACCAGGTTGTTGTACTTGTCGTTGTACAGGTGGGCGAGCCGGTCGGTGC
>CAXTOB010000514.1:2589-4846 GCA_964245505.1 uncultured Acetobacteraceae bacterium
TCGGCTCGCTGGTGCGTCGCGCCGCCTGTGGCGGCGAGCCGGTCGGTGCGCTCCGCGTCCGTCCAGATCCAGCCCTCGAAGGCCGCCCTGATCCGGCCGAGCTTCTCCTTGGCGGCCTCGGTTTCCTCGGCGTTGACCTCGCGCCTTTCCTTGCCGTCCTCGACCCACACGTCCCAGATCGTCGGGATGGTGGAGTTGAGCGCATCGGACAGCAGCAGCCCGGCGTGCCGCCGTGCCGTGCCCCACACGGACGTGGCCGCCGCCTGGCCGATGAAGGCGTCCTTGTCCACGCTCCAGGCCGCGACCGCGGCGGTGTGCCGGATCGTGGTCTCGATGCCGATCACCGCTGCGGAGAACGCTTCCACCACGTCCACCGGTATCCAGGGAGCGCCCAGGCGCGCGGTGATGTCGGACGGGCGCAGGTCCTCGGGCTGCACGCGCCGCAGCGGGTCCACGTTCCTGGCGTACCGTGGGTCCTCCGCCGCGGCGGCCTCGGCCGAGCGCAGCTTGCCCCGCACCGCGCCGGACAGGTAGGCGTCGGCCGTCACCCAGCGCCCGTCCAGCCAGGCAGGGCCAGCCGCGGGGTCGAGGAACACCGCTTCGCCCAGCTCGGCCGCCACCTCGTCCCGGCTGCGGCCGAGCAGCTCGGCGATGCGGTCCATGTCCACGTGGCCGACCTCGGCCAGCGTCACCGCGAGGGCATCGGCGGCGGTGACGATCACCGGCTCGGCCGGCGGGTGGATGACGCGCTCGCTGAAGATCGGGCCGCGCTTCGCGGTGCCGCTCTCGGTGTCGTACTCCTCGATGGAGGCGACCAGCCAGCAGTCCGGGTCGTCCTGGAAGGGCTGCAGGTTCGGCCGGCGCTGCGTCTCCGTCACCTCGCCCGTGTCCGGGTCGGTGCTGCGGCTCGTGGTGGTGAGGTTGATCGGCCCGAACGTGCGCACGAAGGCCCCGTATGCGACCCGCAGCTTCACCTGCGCCTCGCCCCAGGGCCGGTTCTCCATCTGCGCCCGCAGCAGGTCGCGCACCGCGTCGCGCACCGGCACCAGCAGGCGCACGATGCGGGCGTGCTTGGCGAACATGCCCTCGCTGCCCTTACCTGACTTCACCGCCACCGGCACGGCCCGGCCGTCGAGCACCTGCATCAGCGTCGTGCCCTCGACCAGGTAGCTGCCCTCCTTGATCGTCGCGCCGTCCGCGGCGGTGCCGACCCGTACCTGCCGGGCACTCGGGGACGCAGTGCGCTCCGCGGCGGGCGCCTGGACAGGCTCGTGGATGCCGGCCGGCAGGCGCAGCAGGGCGGCGCCGAGCGCCTCGTCCAGCGCGCCCTCCCCCTTGCGGCAGGTGTAGGTCGGGCCGTGCGGGCTGCTGGTCCAGGCGTGCCGGCCCAGCACCATCTCCGGGTGTTCGGCATAGTAGCGGTTGACGTGCAGCGTTCCCTCCCCGGCGTCGTCGGCCGGCATGACCTCCGCCAGGTCGTCCCACGCGGGGCCGGACGCCTCCTGCCCGGTGGCGCGGCGCTGGAAGAACAGCACGTCCACCACGACCTCCGTGCCCGCGGCGGCCATCATGGCGCCCTGCGGCATCCGCACCGCGCCGACCAGGTCGGCCATGGACGCGACGTGCTCGCGCGCCTTCGGGTCCACCCGGTCCATCAGGAAGCGCGAGCACACGAAGGCGGCCAGCCCGCCCGGGCGCAGGCGCTCCATGGAGCGCGCGATGAAATACTCGTGGAGCGAAAGGCCGAGCTTGCCGGCCGGGTCCTCCGCCCGCACCGTCCGGTCGCTGAACGGGGGGTTGCCGAGGGCAAGGTCGAAGGTCTCCCCCAGCTTCGCCTTGGTGAAGTCCTCCTGTCGCACCCACGCTTCGGGATAGAGCAGCCGGGCGATGCGCGCCGTGGTCGGGTCCATCTCAATGGCGGTGACGGTCGTGCGCCCGGCCAGGGCCTCCGGGGTCAGGGCCAGGAACAGGCCCGTGCCGCAGCCCGGCTCCAGCACCGTGCCGCCGGCGAAGCCCATGCGCTGCAACGCCAGCCACACGGCGCGCACCATGAACTCAGGCGTGTAATGCGCGTACTGCGTCGAGCGCGCGAGCGCCGCCATGTCCTCGACCGGGACGAGCTGCTCCAACTCGTTGCCCAGGTCCTCCCAGCCCGGTCGGAACCCCTCGCCGGCGCGGCGGAAGAGGGTGTTGGCCAGGTCGGTGGCGCCGAAGCCGGTGAACGCCGCCAGCCTGGCCTGCTCCTCCGGCGTGGCGT
>CAXTOB010000515.1:0-4840 GCA_964245505.1 uncultured Acetobacteraceae bacterium
GTCAAACCCGACCATCACCGAGGCGCTGCAGCCGTGACCGTGTCCGGCCCCGCCCGCCGCGCCGGGCGCAACACCATCGGCGACGCGGTGGGCCGCGCTTGCGCCGTGTTCCGCGACCGCGTGGCGCTGCGCTTCGCCGGCCGTTCCTGGACGTTCCGGGAGCTGGACCGCGCCATGGACGGGATTGCCCGCAACCTCCTGGCGACCGGCATGGTCCGGGGCGACCGGGTGATGGCATTCGGCCGCAATTCCGACCACTACCTCCTGGCCTGGATCGCCTGCTGCAAGGCTGGGCTGATCCACGTGCCGGCCAATTACGCCCTGACGCCGCCGGAGCTTGGCTACATCATCGCGCAGTCGGGTGCCAAGCTTGTGCTGCACGGGGACGGGCTGGCCGTGCCGCCGGATGCCGCGGGCGCCGCAGTCGTCCGGCCGCTCGCCTCCATCGCCGATGGCGGCACGGACGAGCCGTTCGAGGACGACGCCGTCGGCGACGAGGACGTGGCGCAGATCCTCTACACGTCCGGCACGACGGGCACCCCCAAGGGGGCGATGCTGACCCACCGCGCCCTTCTGAACGAATATGTGTCCTGCATTGTCGCCTGCGAGTTCAGCGAGTCCGACCGGGCGTTGGCTGCGCTGCCGCTCTATCATACCGCGCAGATGCATGTGTTCCTGATGCCGCAGCTCCTGGCCGGGGCGGAAACGCTGCTGGTGGAGGCGCCGGTCCCGGCCCTGTGCCTCGAATTGATTGAGACGCACAGGCTCGACTCGTTCTTTGCGCCGCCCACCGTTTGGATCAACCTGCTGCGCCACCCGGATTTCGCGACCCGCGATCTCCGCAGCCTACGCCGGGCGTACTACGGCGCCGCGATCATGCCAGTACCGGTGCTGCAGGAATTGCGGGCACGCCTGCCGGGGCTGCTGGCCTACAACTGCTACGGCCAGAGCGAGGTCGCGCCGCTCGCCACCGCGCTGAAGCCGCACGAGCACGATGCCCGTCCGGCATCCGTCGGCCGCCCGGTGCTGAACGTCCGCACCCGCGTGGTGGACCCGGCCATGAACGACGTGCCGCCCGGCACCCAAGGCGAGATCGTGCACAGGACGCCGCACGTCATGCTCGGATACTGGAACAAGCCGGAAGAGACCGAGCGCGCCTTTGAGGGCGGCTGGTTCCATTCCGGCGACATGGGAGTGATGGACGAGGAAGGATACCTGTTCATCGTTGACCGCATCAAGGACGTGATCAACACGGGCGGCGTCCTGGTCTCAAGCCGCGAGGTGGAAGAGGTGCTGTTCACCCATCCCGCCGTTTCGGAGGTGGCGGTGATCGCCATGCCCGACCCGAAATGGGTGGAGGCGATTGTCGCCGTGGTCGTGCTGCGCGCCGGGCACGAGGCCACGGAGGCGGAGCTGATCGGGCACGCGCGAGGCTGCCTAGCGCCATTCAAGCTGCCCAAACGGGTGATCTTTGCCGACGACTTGCCGCGCAACACCGCCGGCAAGCTGCTCAAGCGCGAGCTGCGTTCGAAGTATGGCGACCCGGCTTCGGGCGCTTGACAAGCTGCGGGGCGGCGAACGGGGGCATGCCGGGCCTCGCTGCCGCACTTTCCGTCCGCCATTCCCAACACAGGCCGGAATGGGATAATCCTGCCCTAACGCCTCATGGGACCCGTCCTGTCCCGCACCGTCATCTTGCCGCTAATCGTAGGGCAAGTTTAGGTATCAAATCATGTCTAGGAATGTGGATTTGACATCGGATAATCATGCGTCGCAGATCGACGTCTTATCAACTAAGTTGTCCCTGTTAAGCTTTATTCCAAGCGCCCACTATTGCTCTGCACCTTCTGCGTTGCTCTTAACGTTACTATTGGTTCTGCTCGCCGGATGTTCCAACTATCACGGACCGATCACCAACGCTCCAGAAGGTTACAGAGAAATAGGACGACCAACAGGACCATAGCCATTAGACAATGGCTGACCGCACCGTAAAGCTTGGCTGCCGTCCGGCTTATGAGATGCGGCTGAGCCAGGTAGCCGGGCGGCATGACAATCTCCCGCTCCAAGCTACGCCGGCTATCACCTCCTCCCGGCTCGGGTCATGAGCCACGCCGTCCGGCTCTATTTTCGCTTTCCAGTCAGCTTGCGGACGGTGGACGAGTTGCTGGCCGCGCGAGGCATCGTGGTCAGCTACGAAACCTTCTGGCCATAGACGGCGCCGGCGAACGGGCGATCACCTTGTCGGCCAGCGCCGCAAGCGGGGTCAATCTGTCTGGCACCCATGCGATGTCGGACGTTCATGTGGCCGGCCCGGCGGTCGCCTGCGACAACGGCTTCATCTACCCAATCGACAACGCGCTCGTGCAGTAAGCGGCAAAGGCCCCGTATGCGGCGAAGTTCAGTTTGCGCCGTAGCCGCCGCGTTCGGCCGTGCGTTTCAGCATCCCAATCGCCCTACTGAAACAAGTTCAGGTTAGTACTGTCGAACGCCAAATGTACGGGGCCGCCGTCCGCAGCGACGCGATGGCGGCAGCCGGCGAAGGCGCGACCGCGGCAGGATAGGGTCGTATGGACTGGCACGAGTGGTTATCCGAGCGACCGCATTCGGTCGCAGCCGGCGCGGCTGAGCGGGCAGCGTCGGCTTGCGGATCGCCCCAACTCACGCAGAAGCTGCGCCGAGCGCTTCGACAAGCTCAGAGATGACGGAAGGCTCCGCCCGTGCAGTGATGTCGCCGCTGACATGCGCAAAGCGGATAATTCCGGCTTGGTCGAAGACGAAGGTCGCAGGCATCGGTAATAGACCCGGTCCGTCGCCATGGCGGCTCTGCAAATCAATGCCGAAATGGAGCAGAGCCTCACGATACTCCACAGGCACGTGATAGGCGGTCCCGAACTGAAGCGCGACGCCGCAATCCACGTCAGATAGCACCCTGAACCGCAGTCCGAGCCTCGCCTGGAGTTCCGCCCCTAGCCCGAGCGTGTCCGGCGCCAACGCCAATAGCGTGCCACCTGCGGCTTCGACCCGCGGCAACACCAGGTTGATCGCAGAAAGGGTAGCGGCGCAGAACGGACACCAGCCGCCGCGGACGAAGCACACCACCAGAGGGCCCCGCGCGCGCAGGTCGGCAGAAAAAACCAGTTCGTCCGACCCGTCGGGCAGCACGAAATCTGGCATCGCCTCGCCGGCCACAAGCGCGCCCGGCACCGCCGCCCCGTCCAGCCGAGACGCCAGCCGGGTGAGGATCGCCCGATACCAATCCGGCCGCTTCTCGAACATCGCACGCAGGCGCGGGACCAGCGCCTCGCCATCCACGTCTTCGGGACGCGCGCTCATGGCTTCACCCCGGGCCGGGCGCGACACGCTGCGGCCATGTGCGGGTCCGCATCTGCTTGACAAAGATGCCCGGCGTTGGTCCCAGCGGGCGCCCGGCCGCCACCGCGAGCATGATACGCCGCGGACCAGGATCAGGCGTCAGGGGACGCGTCGCGATTGACGCCGGCAATACCATCTGCTCGCCCGCGACGCCGACACCAAGCGACGCAAGCATCAATTCCATCATCTGCTCGTGGGTGCCGACCAGATGCTCGCGCCGGGCCCGTACATTGTTTTGCTTCATCAAGGCCAGCAGCGAGCGCCGGGCTGGGCAGTCGGCACGCTGCGTCAGTAGCAGGCACTCTGCCTCAAGCTGGCGCACGTGAACCGATTCGCCCTCGCTAAAGGGATGGCTGTCGGGAAAGACGATGACGTAACGCTCACTGAATAGCGGCCAGCGATGCAGGCGCTCGCTCAAAGTCTCGGCATCTACCAGCACCGCGACTTCCAACTCGCCGGCCAGCATCGCTGCGCAGATCTCCGCCTGCCCGTCCTGCATCAGCGACAGGTCCACGTCGGCGCATTGGCGGGAGATCGCGTTCAACGCCGGGCGAAGGAGAGGTGTCGCAATCGACAGCTCGATCCCAATCCGCAGCGGCGACGACGCGCGGCGCTGGAACGTTTCCGCCTGCTCCTTCGCCTCTCGCGCCGCGTTCCATGCGCGTTCCAGCGGCGGCAGCGTCATCCGCCCCAGCTCGGTCAGCTGTGTCATGGCCCGCTCCCGGAACAAGAGCGGGCCGCCAAGCTCCTCCTCGAGTTTCTGGATCGCCTTGGTCAACGCCGGTTGCGAGACGTTGCACGCCGCCGCTGCCCGCGTGAAGTGCAGCTCCTTCGCGACCGCAAGGAAGTAGCGGATCTGGTTCATCTCCATAACAAGACCCTACCCCGCCATCGTTCCCGGCGACAGCCTGCCGTGCGCATCGGGACGATATACGTCCGGTCTCAGCGCGGCACGATACCCTGCGGCGATCAGGTTCATGACGACCGTGTTTTGGTCCGTGGCCGGGGGGTCCCGTCATCTTTGCTGCATCGGATCGGGTGGCTGCAACAGGGGATGACGATGAGTATCACCGGCGAAAAGCCGGCAAGGTCGGTGCGGTGCGCCCGCGGTCTTGAGGGCCGCGTCGCGATCGTCACCGGCTCGACCAGCGGCATTGGCCTGGCAATCGCCTCCGAGCTGGCCGAGCAGGGCGCAGCCGTCGTCATCGAAGGCCTGGGCGACCGCGAGGAGATCCTGGCGCGCTGCCTTGACATGAGCACGTTGCATGATGTCGCGGTGGACTACGACGATGCCGACATGAGCGACGGCCGGGCAATCGCCGCGATGGTCGAGCATGCGGCGTCTGCGTTCGGAGCAGTGGACATCCTGGTTGACAACGCCGGCATCCAGCACGTGGCGGCAATGGACGCATTTCTGAACCGCGCCGGGTTTGCCGGAGGCTCCAACTCCTGAGAAGGTGGAGCTATG
>CAXTOB010000516.1:0-4830 GCA_964245505.1 uncultured Acetobacteraceae bacterium
GTCCGCGTCCAGCCCGAGCACCCGTGCCGCCGCTGCCGCCGCGCCGAACGCGCCGCAGGTGCTGGTCGGGTGGAAGCCGCGGGCGTAATGGTCCGCTGCGGGCAGCGCGAGGGCGATCCGGCACGTCACCTCGTAGCCGGCGACGATGCCGGCCAGCACATCCGCGCCGCTCGCCCCGGTCATCTCGCCGGCAGCGAATGCCGCGGGGATCACCGGGCAGCCCGGGTGCAGCGACGCGGCAGCGTGGGTGTCGTCGAAATCCAGCGAGTGGCCCAAGGCGCTGTTCAGGAACGCTGCGCCAACCGGGGTATATCGCGCGCAGTCGCCGAACACCGCGCTGCTGCCAGCCGCAACACCTAGGGCGCGGGCAGCCGAAAGCAGGGAAGGCGTGCTTTCAGCATCATGCCGCGCCCGCACGATGTTGCCCACGAGATCAAGCACAAGCAGCCGGGCGCGCTGCACCACCTCCGGCGGCAGCTGGTCGAGCCGGATGGCGGCGGTAAAGGCCGCAAGGTCAGCGGTGACGCCCATGACGCTTCCTCCATGACTTTTTTTGACAATGCTCCCTAACCCCATGACCGTTCAAGCGGATTGCCGGTCATTACTGCACTGTGGCACATGAGAAGCATGTTGAACCGACGCAGCCTGATGTTATCCGCGCCTGCACTCCTGGCGGCGTCGCCTAGCCGGGCGCAGGACGCCTTCGCCACGTTTGTCGCCGGTGTGAAGGCGGAGGCGCGCCGGGCCGGCATCCGGGAAGCAACGCTGCAATCGGCCTTCGACGGCGTGCAGCCGAACCCGCGGGTGATCGAGCTGGACCACAAACAGCCCGAGTTCACCCTGACCTGGCCGGAATACCGCGCCCGGGTGTTACCCGACACCCGCATCCAGGCGGCGCGCGAGAATTACGCCCGGGAGCGCGGCCTGCTGGCCCGGGTGCAGCAGCGCTACGGCGTGGACCCCGGCGTGGTCATGGGCATCTGGGGGATCGAGAGCGGGTTCGGCGCCAACAAGGGCAACTACCGGCTGGTGGAGGCTCTCTCGACTCTCGCCTTTGAGGGCCGCCGGGCTGCCTACTTCCGCGGCGAGCTGATCAATGCGCTCCGTATCCTGGATGCAGGCGATGTGACTCCGGCGCAGATGACCGGCGGCTGGGCCGGGGCGATGGGGCAGCCGCAGTTCATGCCCAGCTCCTACCTCAAGCTGGCGGTTGATTTCGACGGCGACGGGCGCCGGGACATCTGGAACAACAAGGCCGACGTGTTCGGCTCCATCGCCAACTACCTGGCGAAAAGCGGCTGGCGGTCCGGGGAGCCTTGGGGCCAACCCGTGCGGGTGCCGCCGGGCACCTTCGGCGGGCGCGAGACCAAGCGCACCCTGGGCGAGTGGATGCAGGCAGGCGTCACCCGCGACGACGGCACGCCGTTCACGCGGCCCGAGCCGCTGGGCGCGCTGGTGACTCCGGATGGCATCGCGCCTGGGGAGGGCTACATGGTATATGCCAATTTCGGCGCGATCCGTCGCTATAATCCATCCGACTTCTACGCGCTTGCGGTGGGTCTGCTGGGCGACGCCGCGGTTTGAGCCTCGCGCGCCTGCTGCTGCTGGCGCCGTTGCTGCTGGCGGGATGCGGGCCGCGCAAGACGGTGCAGGCGCCGGGTCCGCATTACACCATTGGAGCGGCGTATGAGGCCGGCGGCGTGTGGCGCTATCCAGCAGAAGACTTCCAGCTCGATGCCACCGGGATTGCTGCCATCCTGCCGGACCGGACGGGGCTGACGGCCGATGGCGAAGCCTACGATGGGGCCGCCATGGCCGCGGCGCACCCAACGCTGCAACTGCCGGCCATCGCCCGGGTGACCAATCTGGAAACCGGCCTGCAGGTGCTGGTGCGGGTGAACGCCCGCGGCCCGGCCAATCCAGCCCGGCTGATCGGCCTGACGCGTGCCGCGGCACGCCGGCTCGGCATCTTATCGGACAGCCCGGCGCGTGTGCGCGTCCAGATCGAAAGCGGGCCGAGCCAGGCATTGCAAAACGCGCTACAAGGCGCCGCGAAAGGCGTTACGGCAGCGCCGCGCGGCGGCGTCACCAGCGAAACCTTGGAGCCGCTGTCGGGCGTCGGCAGGTCCAGCCGTGGGCGCAGTGCCGCCGTCGTGCCTGCTGCCGCACCAGCCCCGGACGCGGAGGTGGTTCCTGACCGCCTACCCGACACTGTCACCCAGGTGGAAGTGGCGCCGGGACAGCTTTGGATCAGGGCAGGCGAGTTCGGTCTGCGCCGTTACGCCGATCAGGTCAGCGGCCGCCTGGGCGGGTTGTCGAGGGTGGAATCCGCACGGGCGGGCAGGGGCCAGGTGTTCCGCGTGCGCGCCGGGCCGTATCGGGATGTGGCCGCGGCCGACATGGCGCTGGACCGCGCGGTGCATGCCGGGTTAACCGATGCCCATATCGTCGTGGAATAGGAGCGCCGCGCCATGTTAGATCGCCGAACCATTCTGGCCGCCGGCGCCGCACTTGTGCCCGCCGTCCTCCCGCGCCCGGCCTGGTCAGCCGAGTCGCGCCGCTCCGCCCATGGCGGCCATCACCAGGAGGCAGCCGCACCGACCGGCACTCCGGCGCAGACACCGCTGGGGCCGATAGACACCGCGGCCAAGTATGCCCTGATCATGGACTTCAACACCGGCGCTACCCTGCTGGACAAGGATGGCGACACGCCGATGCCGCCGTCCTCCATGACCAAGCTGATGACGGCCTACATCGTCTATGGAATGCTGAAGTCCGGGCGGTTCAACCTGACCCAGGAGCTACCTGTCAGCGACAAGGCTTGGCGGATGCAGGGCAGCAAGATGTTCGTGCCCCAGGGCGGCTCGGTAAAGGTCGAGGACCTGATCCGCGGCATGATCATCCAATCCGGCAACGATGCCTGCATCGTGCTGGCGGAGGCGGTGGCCGGATCGGAGGATGCCTTTGCCGAGCTGATGAACCAGAAGGCCAAGGAGCTGGGTCTCACCAATACGACGTTCCGCAACTGCACGGGGTGGCCGGATGCTGGCCAGCAAATGTCGTGCCGCGACATCGCCACCCTAGCCCGCCGGCTGATCACCGATTTTCCGGAATACTACAAATACGACAACGAGAAATCGTTCAGGTACAACAATATAGATCAGCAGAACCGCAATCCGTTGGTGCAGAAAGGCCTGGCTGATGGCCTGAAAACCGGGCACACCGAGGCTGGCGGCTATGGCCTGGTTGCCAGTGCGCAGCGGGCCGGGCGCCGGGTGATCGTGGTCGCCAACGGCATGACCAGCATGAAGCAGCGCGCCGAAGAAAGCGAGCGCTTGCTGGAGTGGAGCTTTCGCGAGTTCGAGAACGTGACCCTGTTCACCGCGAGCGACACGGTCGAGACCGCGAAGGTGTGGCTCGGCGCGAGTCCCTCGGTGCCGCTGGTCGGCGGCAAGGACCTGGTGCTGACAATGCCCCGGCAGTGGCGCAAGAGCGCGAAGATCGCCGTGGAATATCCCAATCCCATCCCGGCGCCGGTGAACCGTGGTGACGTGCTCGGCAAGCTGACGGTTGCCGGGGAGGGCGTGCCGGCGATGGAAATGCCGTTGCTGGCTGGCGCCGATGTTCCGCGGCTGGGCGTGCCGGGCCGGGCCATGGCGGTGATGTCGCGCTATATCCTGGGGTCGTGACGTCCCATGTCACCGGCGTAAAGTGTTCATCACGCTGGAGGGCGGGGAAGGGGCAGGGAAGAGCACCCAAGCCCGGCGGCTTGTGGCTGCACTGGACGCCGCCGGACGACCGGCGCTGTTGACCCGCGAACCCGGCGGGGCGCCTGGGGCCGAAGTGTTGCGCGAGCTCCTGCTGTCCCGCGAGCACGACTGGTCGCCGCCAGCGGAGATATACCTGCACTTCGCCGCCCGCGCCGAACACCTGGCCCGGACCATCCAGCCGGCGCTGGAGGCTGGCACAATGGTGGTGTGTGACCGTTTTGCCGACTCCACCATGGCTTATCAGGGTTTTGGCCTCGGTGCGGACCGGGCGTTGATTGCGGCGCTGACACGGCTGTTGCCGGTGCGGCCGGACATGACGCTGGTCATGCAGGTCTCACCCACGGTGGCTGCGGCACGTATGGCGGCACGCCGTCAGGCGCTGGACCGTTATGAGGCGATGGACGCCGGGTTCCATGCACGTGTCGCTGCCGGGTTCCTGGCCATTGCCGCGGCGGAGCCGGACCGCTGCGTGGTCGTGGACGCCGATGGCAGCGTGGATGAGGTGCAGGCGGCGGTCTGGGCTGTCGTGTCCGCCCGGCTGCACTGATGGAGCCGCGCGCCAACCCGGCCCTGGTGGGCCACACCGATGCCGCGGCGGCATTTGACGAGGCGATCCGGGCGGGTCGGGTGCATCACGCTTGGCTGATCACCGGGCCGGAGGGCATTGGCAAGGCGACGTTCGCCTACCGCTTTGCCCGCCATCTGCTGGCGCCGGCCGGCGTGAACCCTGACGCGCCGGAGTCGCCGGTGTTCCGCCGGGTTGCCGCTGCAACGCACGCCGACCTGCTGACGGTCGAGCGCGCCTGGGACGACAAGCGCAAGCGGCTGCGGGCGGAGATCGTGGTGGACGATGTGCGCGCCGTCGCCGACTTCCTGCGGCTGACCCCGGCGGAGGGCGGGTGGCGCGTGGTCGTCGTGGACGGCGCCGAGCACCTGAACCGCAACGCCGCCAATGCCTTGCTGAAGGTGCTGGAGGAGCCGCCGCCGCGCGCCGTCCTGCTGCTGGCCTGCGCTGCGCCGGGCCGGCTGCTGCCGACGATACGCAGCCGGTGCCGGCACC
>CAXTOB010000517.1:0-4826 GCA_964245505.1 uncultured Acetobacteraceae bacterium
CGCACCGGGCGAGTGGGTCGCTGGGTCGTCACCGTCAGCTGCAGTAGCTCTCCGCCCATCTTCTCCGGCATGGCGCCGAATGCCGCGAGTAAACTGGCAGGCGTATCGTCGTCGAACAGAGACATGAGCGGCTCGGGACAATGCAGCTTTTGTAGGTACGCGCGAATGGAGGCGCAGGCGTTATCGCGACTGCTCTTGACTCGGGTGCCCTGTGCTCGCGGTACGTCGAGTTCCAGATTTGCTTATCGTCTTTACCACAAAACGTGGGTGGGTTGGCCAGGCTCGATTACGGCCAGGTCGGCCTGTCCTTCACGCGACTTCTTTTCGTCGGCCAGGCTACTGTCCAGCGTGCGCCCAGTCGGGTTTGGACTGAAGCCGCGGCGCGCCATGGCTTCGATTGTGGCGCTCACGACGTCCATCTAGGCCTCGTCTCAAGCCCCGGCAACGCCGCTCCCAACCATAGCCTGCGGGTCCACCACCCTGTCGAATGTCGCCTCGTCCACGACGCCCGACTTCAGCGCAGCATTCAGCAGGGTCGTGCCGTCCCTGTTGGCTTGTTCGGCTATCTGGGCGGCTTTCCGGTGACCTCTGCCCTTTAACCAATGCGCGGTTGCATCCCCTTGGTAGAGGTGTCCCTATTTGTCGAGAGGCCGATCAGCACGGGCGGCTTGGCCGCCTCCATCGCCGCCTTCAGGTCCCTCGCGTGTCCGACTTTGTGCAAGGGGCTGAGATCCTGCCCAGCGAGCTCTGTCAGGCCGTTGACGTCGAATACTGTAAATCGCGACTAGGCGTCCTTTAACTCAAGGCCTCCGTCGATCATGGCTTCCACGATCATGTTGGGCTGTCGATGCTGACGGATTCAACGCCAAGAAGAAATATGTGCTGGTCTGCCGCCGGCGGGCTTGCTCTCCGCATCGTGCGGCCAAGCGGCTAGGTGGCCGAGCAGGAACGTCACCGAGATTGGAAGCAGGGCATTGATAATCGTGTTCGGACGTCAAATCTTGTTGGGCTGGGCAGGGCGCCCGAACGGTCCGGAGAGCCAGATCGGCGACAGAACGCGTTCGGCGCGGCAAGCCAGCGATCGCGTTCATGCTACGATCACCATTAAAGTCGTCAGTTGAGGACGGCGTTACGGTTAGATCTCGCAGCGATGCCCCCAAGATCCTGTAGCTGGTCTAGCGAAATCTTGAAACACACATCAAAATCCTCGAGAGCTTCCAGAGTAAGAATTAAGAACGATGGATCATCAGAATACTCTAAACGCCATTTCTTCAGGGGATGTGCCATCCTAGACGAGGCGTCGCCCCAGGCGCGGAGCGCGGCCTTAATCATGCGCGGCAGTGTCAGTAGCAGCGCGCTAGCCTGGGTGATCGGAATTGTAACAGAGATTGGATTTCCTTCGTCGTCGTCAAATCCTAGCTTGATGGCGTGCGACTCTTTCGCGATCTGCCAAGTCGTCAGGGTCTTGATCGTATGTTTGACATGTTTGTCGGTCATTGCCTGGACTTACCGGTAGGCCGAACCCGTTCGAGGGGACTGGTGACAAACCGTTGGACAAGCGTTTGGCATTTATGGACCGGGCGTGCGTCGCATCCCGCGACGGAGACCGTGCGCTTGCTTGGCGCGGCATCGTCAGAAACTCCCTGGTCATGCCCTCCGCCAAAGGCAAGGTCTGTCGTGTCCATGAATTGCCTCTCTGGTGGAGTTCACGTCCGTATATTCCAACATCCTCGCGATGGACCGTTGTAATCAATATGAAAAAAGAAAACCTTAGGTTCATGAATCATCGACCATTCGACACGCCGCGTACGCGCGGCGCCTCCAGTTCATTGATGCTCGCAAGTGATCTGACGGGGGAGGGCAGCCTTTGAAGGTTCGCAAGGTTTCAAAATGGGTCGTGGACACGCTTAGAGGCTGTCTTTAAACGCTAGCGGAATGGGGCTGGGTGGTCACGGTAGGATGTGGTTCCCACAGGTTGTTGGGACCGAGTTGGATGACCGGAGCCATGTGACCGCAACCACCCGCGCGCAACATATGCGCGACGGGCTCCGCTTCGCTAGTGACGTGACCGTCGCCGAATGGGCCGTCCTGGAACCACTCGTGCCGCCGCTTTCGCCGGTCGGACGGCCGCCAGCCTGGCCGATGCGCACGTTTGTGAATGCGATCTTCTATGTGCTGCGAGACGGCATCCCGTGGCGGATGTTGCCACCCTGCTTCCCGCCCCGGCAGACCGTATATGACTGGTTTGCCGCCTGGCGAGACTGTGGTGTTTGAGAGAGCGTCAACCATCGGCTGATCATGCTGGACCGCGAACGGGTCGGCAGGCAGGCTAGTCCCAGTGCTGCCGTGATCGACAGTCAGAGCGTCAAGACCACGAAATCCGGTGGTCCGCGGGGCTACGATGCCGGCAAGAAGATCAGGGGCCGCAAGCGGCACGTCATGGTGGACACTGACGGCCGGGCGCTGAAGCTGCTGATCCACCCGGCTTGCGTCCAGGATCGCGATGCGCTGTGCCGCTTTTCAAAGCCTCCGCTGCCGCTTTCCGTTGGTCGAGCTTGCTTTTGCCGACAGCGCCTACGCGGCTCGGCGTGTTGAAGATGCCACCAACATCGCTATCCAGATCGTCCGGAAGATACCGAACCAGGGAACCAGGTACGCTTCGAGGTTCATATAAGACGCTGGGTCGTCGAACGCTGCTTCGCCTGGCTGAACCGTAATCGTCGCTTGGCGAAGGACTTCCAGGCGACCATTGCGTCCGCGACCGCCTTCCTCTACGCCGCATCAGTTATGCTGCTCATCAGACGGATGGCTCGTTCCACATAAGTTCAGTGTCGGACTGTTAGAGGACGGGTGTCGACCGCAGCTACGGCGTGCCTTGCGACAGCCTGAACAGCATCGCCAAGGCGCTACGGTCCCGGAAGCCACCGATGGTCGAGTCACCCTTAGATTAGAGTTAAACGATCTCGCCGCAACATTGAACAGTGAACTTCTGGTTCAACATACTCGACCTTGGCACAGCAGGGGTCCCGGTCAAGTTTATGATGATCTAAACCGGAAGACCCCATGCGCTTGCCCCTGATTGCTCCGAACCAAGTTATACGCATAAGCATTGAGAGCGGCTTTCGCGGCTTGGCCGTCAGCGCGCGCAGGCCGCCTTTATGGGGCCATGTAATCTCTGGATGCACGAACCTACGATCGGCCTTGTCATTTGGGGGTTGAGCAAGGCGCGTCGGACCGCGCTGCCACCCTGCCTGACTACCGCCGGCGGGTGACAGCCCTAGTGACCGGGGCGCATTTCCGTGCGGCCCATGAGGTTTACGCCCACGCCGCGGTCGCGCAACGCGAAGGGCTGGATGAAGCGACAGTCTCCGCCGTCGCATTCGGGCAACGATCCAAGTATGGGAGGAGAAGCTCTTGAAGGTTCGCACCGTTTCCGACTTGATCGTGGACACGCTGCAGAGGACAGGCGTCGAACGCATCTATGGCGTGCCCGGCGACAGTCTGAACGGCATCACCGAAGCGCTGCGCGCCCGCGGCGCTATCGAGTGGGTCCACATGCGCCACGAGGAAAGCGCGGCGTTCGCCGCAGCCGGTGAGGCGCACATGACGGGCAAGCTCGCCGTCTGCGCAGGGTCTTGCGGACCGGGGAACACGCACCTGATCAATGGCCTGTTCGACGCCCATCGCTCCCGCGTGCCGGTGCTTGCCATCGCCGCCCAAATCCCAAGCGCCGAGATCGGCACAGGGTACTTTCAGGAAACGCACCCGGAGGTGCTGTTTCGGGAGTGCAGCCACTATTGCACGCTCGTGTCCAGCCCCAACCAATTGCCACGTGCAATCGAGATCGCGATCCGCACCGCCGTCGGCCAGCGCGGCGTTGCGGTCGTGGTCATTCCCGGCGACGTCGCCATGATGGTGGCCGAAGGCGTGGACGTGATGGCCGACACGCAAGCGCTACTGCCGGCGCTGCCTTTGTCAAGGCCGGCGGACGCCGAGCTGGACACGCTGGCCAAGCTGCTGAACGAGGGTGAGAAGGTCACGTTGCTGTGCGGCCGCGGCTGCGCCGGGTCACACGACCCGTTAATGCGGCTGGCAGAGGCGCTGAAGTCCCCCATCGTGCACGCGTTGGGCGGTAAGGAGAGCGTTGAGCCGGAAAACTCCTACGACGTGGGCATGACCGGGCTGATCGGCTTTACGTCGGGCTACCAAGCCATGATGGATTGTGACGCCCTGCTGATGCTCGGCACCGACTTCCCGTATCGGCAGTTCTTCCCCACCCATGCCCGCATTGCCCAAGTGGACATCCGGCCGGAGCAGTTGGGCCGGCGCACCCGGATCGAGCTGGGCTTGGTCGGCGACGTGGGCGCCACCATCGAGGCGCTGCTGCCCCGGCTCAAAGCCCGCACCGGCCGCACCCACCTCGACGACAGCCTGGCCCACTACAAGGCGGCGCGCGAAGGCCTGGACGACCTTGCGGTGGGCGAGCCCGGCCGCAAGCCGATCCACCCGCAATACCTGGCCAAGGTGCTGAACGACCATGCGCCGGACGATGCGGTGTTCACCTGCGACGTGGGCACGCCGACCATCTGGGCTGCACGATACTTGAGGATGAACGGGAAGCGGAAGCTGATCGGGTCGTTCGTGCACGGCTCCATGGCCAATGCCATGCCGCACGCCATCGGCGCCCAGGCGAGCTTTCCAGGCCGTCAGGTGATCTCCCTGTCGGGCGACGGCGGCTTTGCCATGCTGATGGGCGACCTGCTGACGCTGCGCCAGTGCCGCCTGCCGGTGAAGGTCGTGGTGTTCAACAACTCCACCCTGGGCTT
>CAXTOB010000518.1:0-4816 GCA_964245505.1 uncultured Acetobacteraceae bacterium
TCACGCCACTCACAGTGTTGCTGCAGACTTGCGTTCGAGCTAACATGCGCCATGCATAAGTGCTAGCATTGTTGCAGCGCTGCGAAAGCTTCCTAATGAGTGACGATCGACTTTCTACCTTATCCGGCAACGCCGTCACCGTCCGTGGCCTCACACCGGAGCTGAAAGCGCGGCTGCGCGTGCGTGCAGCCCACAACGCCCGGTCCATGGAGGCCGAAGCACGCGCCATCCTGGAAGCTGCCCTGTCCGCCCCGGACGACGACACCACCGACCTTGGTGCCTTCGCACGCGGCCTCTTCGCCCCAATTGGCGGCATCGAACTGGAGCTCCCTTCCCGCGCTCAGCCTCGACATGCGCCGCAGCTTGACGAGGCAAGGGAACTCATGAGCGAGACGGCTGAACCACCCCCGACAGTCGCGCGCCCCCCGGAACCGACTGCCGGCGAGAAGACTGATGCGGTGCCAGTTACCGCGCAGAGACGGCGCCGATGATCGTGCTGGACACGGAGGTCCTGGCAGAGCTCCTCAAGCCTGAGCCGGATGGCTCGGTGATGGCGTGGCTGGCAGCCCAGCGGCGGGGCGAACTCTACACTACGACGATCGGTGAAGCGGAGATCGCCGCGGCGCTCGCAACGCTACCCAAGGGGCGACGCCGGGATGCTCTGAGCCAAGCAGTCGCTCGCCTGCTCGGCGAAGGACTTGGTGGCCGCATCCTGCCCTTTGATCGAGCGGCGGCCGCTGCTTACGGCGACCTCGGCCCCAAACGGCAGGCCGCCAGCGAACTGGTCACGACGGCCGTCTGGCAGATCGCGGCCATCGCCAAAGCACGGGGAGCTCGGCTCATCGCGACGCGTGACATTACCGGCTTCGTCAAGCAGGGGCACAAGTGCGTAGACCCTTGGCAGGCTGAACGGCTGGCAATGCCTGGTGCACGGAAACTCTGAAAGGTGCAACTGCAGCACCCTTGTGCTTGAACGATGATTCGATGTCGAGACGTCTTGCAGGTACGGCAGCTTCAGATCGCCCTTCCTCCAGGCTCGACCGCTTTCATTTTGCTTTGAAGAGTTCCGCCGCTCGATGACCGACACGCTTAGCGCTTTGAGGACCGACCCAGCCACTCCTCGCGGCACCGAATTCCTTGCCGATGGCGGCGACATGGGCGCGCGCATCCGTGCGCATGATTGGTCGACTTCACCTGTAGGTGATCCGTCAAATTGGTCGCAGACGTTGCGCACGCTCGTCGGAGTGATGCTCGGCTCGGTGCAGCCCATGTTCATCGCTTGGGGTCACGAGCGAACGCTTCTTTATAACGATGGCTATGCGCCGATACTTGCTGACAGGCACCCAGCGGGCTTGGGACGGCCATTCTTCGACGTATGGCCGGAAGTGAGCGTTGACCTGACACCATTGTTCGATCGAGTATTCGGCGGCGAGCCGGTCCACATGAGCGAAATCAGTCTCATGCTTGATCGCCGCGGCCGGCCCGAGGAGGCGCACTTCGCCTTCTCGTACACGCCAGTGCGGAACGAGCAGGGCTTAATCACTGGCCTGTTTTGCCCCTGCGCCGAGACCACGGAACAGGTTTTGGCTCAGCGCCGCTATTTGGCGGAACGCGAACGGCTTCAGCAATTCTTCGAGCAGGCCCCCGGCTTCATGGCAATGCTGCGCGGGCCGGAGCACGTGTTCGAGTTCGTCAACCCAACCTACATGCAACTGATCGGCCATCGCGACGTAATTGGAAAATCAGTTCGCGAAGCACTTCCCGAGGTCGAGGGGCAAGGGTTTTTTGAGCTACTCGACACGGCTTATACGAGCGGGAATGCTTTCCGAGGCGGCGCGATGAGGGTCGGCCTGCAACGAGTCCCCGGCACTGCCGTCGAGGAGCGCTTCCTCGACCTTGTTTATCAGCCCGTCACCGATGCTGAAGGGCGAGTCACGGGGATTTTCGCCGAGGGCTCCGATGTTACGGAGCGTGTACACGCGGAGGCGGCACTGCTCGAGCGCGAGGGTCGGCTACGCCTCGTGATCGAGGGCGCAAAAGACCACGCCATTTTGACCACGGACTTGCAGGGATCTATAATCACTTGGTCGGCAGGGGCGCAGGCAATCTTCGGCTGGAGTGCCGAGGAAGCGATCGGTCAAGCTGTGTCGATCATCTTTACACCCGAAGATCGCGCCGCGGGCGCCCATCGAAATGAAGTAGCGATGGCAGCGCGCCAAGGGTTTGCCACCGACGAACGCTGGCACGTTCGCAAGGACGGCACCCGCGTCTTCATGAACGGCTCCGTCCACCCGCTACCCCGCGACGCGCAAGGCTGCGAGCAGGGCTTCATCAAGATAGCTCGCGATGAAACCGAGCGCCGACGAACCCACGAAGCGCTACGTAGGATGAACGAAACACTCGAGCAGCAAGTGATCGAACGTACTTCGGAGCGCAACTTGCTTGCAAAGATCGTCGAAACGACCGATGCTTTTATCATGGTCGTCGGTCTTGGCTACGAAATCCTCGCGATCAACAAGGCTAACGCCGACGAGTTCGAGCGCATTTACGGCATCAGGCCCAAGGTCGGCGACAACATGCTCGACCTGCTTGCCGACCGGCCCGAGCATCAAGCAGCCTTGCACGCGGCATGGGCACCGGCGCTCTCCGGCAAAGAGTTCACGTTTGTGGAGGCTTTTGGCGATCCGGCCCGTGATCGACCTTATTACGAAATCAAGTTCAACACGCTCCGAAACGAGAGCGGCGAGCGCATTGGCGCGTACCAGATCGTCTACGACGTGACCAAACGATTGCACGATCAGGCGCAACTCGCTGAGGCGCAGGACGCGCTCCGTCAAGCGCAGAAGATGGAGGCGGTGGGCCAGCTCACCGGCGGCGTGGCGCACGACTTCAACAACCTGCTCACGATCATCAAATCGTCAACCGACTTGCTGCGTCGGCCCGACCTCGCTCCCGAGCGTCGGCGTCGCTATGTCGATGCGATCTCGAACACGGTCGACCGTGCCGCCAAACTGACCGGTCAGCTTCTCGCCTTCGCGCGGCGGCAGGCGCTGAAACCCGAAGTGTTCGACGTTGCTGAGCGCGTCCGTGGGGTCGCGGATATGGTGCGCACAATCGTGGGCTCGCGTATCCGGATCGCTACGGAGTTCGCCGAGCGCTGCCTGGTCGAAGCAGATGCCGGCCAGTTCGACACAGCTCTCATCAACATGGCAGTGAACGCGCGAGACGCCATGGACGGCGAAGGAACGCTCACGGTTCAGGTCGGGAGCGTACACAAGATGCCGCCGATCCGCGGCCACGGTGGCGGGCCAGGGCGGTTTGTCGCCGTGTCCCTGACCGATACGGGTTGCGGCATCTCGCGAGACGACGTCGGCCGGATCTTCGAGCCGTTCTTTACGACAAAGGAGGTCGGCAAGGGGACAGGCCTCGGGTTGTCACAGGTGTTCGGCTTTGCCAAGCAGTCAGGTGGCGACGTGGGTGTCGCGAGCGAAGTCGGGCGCGGGAGTAGTTTCACCCTCTACCTGCCCCAGGTCGAGCGCGTACCGTCTACCGGCGAAATAGCAACGGCAAGTGACGGCACAGGGCCAGCCGATGACGGGCGCGGTCGCCGGGTTCTCGTCGTCGAGGACAACGTCGAGGTGGGCCGCTTCTCGACGCAGCTCCTCCAGGATCTTGGATACGAGACTACGTGGGCCGCGAATGCCGAGGAGGCGCTGACGATGCTGCGAAACGCGCCCGTGGACGTGGTGTTTTCCGACGTGGTGATGCCGGGCATGGGCGGAGTCGAACTCGGTCAGGAGATCCGGCGGCGTCACCCCGGTCTTCCAGTAGTGCTCACCTCGGGCTACAGCCACGTTCTGGCGCAGGAGGGCCGGCACGGATTCGAGCTTCTTCAGAAGCCCTATGCTGTCGAGGATCTTTCCAAAGTGCTTCGTCGAGTGACGCAGAATTGAAAACGCTCAGGTTCTGGGCCAAAGCTGACCGAAGGTGGCGTCCCTGCCTTCTGGGTGATCCTCGCGGACCAACTGGACGCAATGGCCCCCGGAAGCCGCGATCGCTTTGACGTAGTCGTGGAGGTTCTCCTCCGGCAGCTCGACGGTGTTGTACGCTCTATAAGACCAGCCTGACTCGGAAGATATTGGTGAAGCCGGTGTAGTCCTCCAGATAGGCGGCGCGCTCGCGGGGCCGATACCGCTGCCGAGTTGCACGATGGCAAATTCGGCATAGAATCAATGTCATTGCCCATCAGACTTCGACCTATTCTATGCCGATCCGTGCCGAGCACCGTGCCCTCTATCCTGACGACTGGCCGCAGCTGTCGGCCTCCATTCGCTTCGATCGGGCCAAAGGCCGCTGCGAGGGATGCGGACGGCCGCACGGCAAACTCGTCCTCTGCGTCGGTGATGGACGATGGTTCGATCGCCAGGACGGCTCCTGGCGGGATGAGCGCGGTCGTCGAACACCTCGCCCGCACAAACCCTACCGGCTCCGCTGGACCATCGTCCGGCTCGCGGCCTGCCACCTCGACCACGACCCGACTAACAGCAATTTCGAGAACCTGAAAGCATGGTGCCAGCGCTGCCACCTGCTGCATGATCGGCCAGAGCACCGAAGACGGGCTGCCATCACGGTGTTGCTGCGCCGAGCCTTGGGCGACCTATTCCTCGGACCCTATCGGATTTGAAACACTGGACGGGTCTGTCCGATGCGCACGATCTTCGGCTTGCGGGATTTCACCAACGATGATATGGAACACGCCGAGGCCGCTGTCAGGTTCAGCCTACGCCGCTCAAACTCAGCGACGCCATTACCTCGA
>CAXTOB010000519.1:0-4816 GCA_964245505.1 uncultured Acetobacteraceae bacterium
GTGGGGGAGGAGGCGCGCGGCATCCTTGAGATCAGCAGCCTGGCCTTCGGCGCCCCGAACCACACCGCGGGCGCATGAGCGGCGGGCGCACGAGCAGCGGCGCGCGCGAGCCACGACGGAGCGCCGCGCGAGCGCTGCTGCCTCTGCTGGACCGGCTGATAGATAACGAGCCGGAGCGGGAGCATGACGTGCCGCCCTCCCCCGGGGAGGCGATGGCGGCGTTGCGCGCCTCGGTCCGGCGAGACCTGGAGATGCTGCTGAACTCCCGGCGGCGCTTCCGGTCCTGGCCGGCGGGATGGCGGGAGCTTGACACCTCGCCGCTCGGCTTCGGCATCCCCGACTGCACCGCCGGCAGCTTCAACGACCAGCGGGAGCGGGAAGCCCTGCGCGCAGAGATCGAGGCGACAATCCGCCGGTTCGAGCCGCGCTTCGCCCAGGTTTCGGTATCGCTGCCCGACGCCGACCCTCAGCTGGGCGCCACCCTGCGCCTGCGGGTGGAGGCACTGCTCCATGCCGAGCCGGCGCCGGAGCCGGTGGCCTTCGACACCGTCGTGGACGCCCTGACCGCCAACGTCACGGTTACTGCGCGGGAGCAGCCGTAATGGTGTCCGACAGCCTGCTGCCGTACTACAACCGTGAGCTGAACGCGATCCGCACCCTGGCGGCGGAGTTCGCGGACGCCAACCCGAAGATCGCCGGGCGGCTGCGGCTGTCGGCCGACGCCGTGGACGACCCGCACGTGGCCCGGCTGCTGGAGGGCGTCGCCTTCCTGGGCGCACGGGTGCAGCACCGGCTGGACGACGACTTCCCCGAGCTGACCGACGCGCTGCTGACCACGCTGTATCCGCATTACCTGGCGCCGGTGCCGTCCTGCGCCATCGCCCAGTTCACCGCGGCGACCGACGCGCAGGGGCCGGTGCTGGTGCCGGCGGGACGCATGCTGGATACCGAGCCGGTGCGCGGCGAGCCCTGCCGCTACCGCACCACCACCGCCGCGACCGTATGGCCGGTGGAGATCGAGGCTGCCCGCCTGTCCGGCCTGCCGCTGGCGGCGCCGCCCAACCCCCAGGCAGTGGGCCGGGACAGCGCCCGGGCGGTTGCGGTGCTGCGGCTGACGCTGCGCTGCGCAGCGCCGGGCATGACGCTGACGGCGCTGGGCCTGAACCGGCTGCGCCTTTTCCTGCGGGCTGCGCCGAACGTGTCGCTACCGCTGTATGAGCTGCTGTGTGCGCATGTGCTGTCGGTTGCGCTGGCGGACGGCCCTAACGACCCGGCCCCAGTGATCCTGCCCGCCTCCAGCATCGCGCCCGGCGGCTTCACGCCCGAGGAGGCGCTGCTGCCCTGGCCGGCCCGCAGCTTCACCGGTTTCCGGCTGCTGACCGAGTATTTTGCCTTCGCCGAGAAGTTCCTGTTCCTCGACCTGTCGGGACTGGACGCCAAGACCCTGTTGGGCGCCGGGCCGCGCATGGACGTGTTCATCTACCTCGGCCGCAGCGCCGCCGAGCTGGAGCGGACGGTGGATGCGGACACGGTGGCATTGGGCTGCACGCCCATCGTCAACCTGTTTTCGCAGCGCTGCGACCCGGTGCCGCTGGACCACCTGGCCACCGAGTATCGGGTGGAGCCGGACCGCCGCCGCCCCGGGGTGTTGGAGGTATGGACGGTGGAGCGGGTGCGCGAAGGGCGGTCCGATGGCACGCACCGGCCCTGGGCGCCGTTCTATCGCGCCACGGCCGGGTTGCGGCCGGGCGGGGAGGAACAGCCGGGCGGCTTCTATACCGTACTGCGCCGGGCCTCCACGACTTTGCCCGGCAGTGACGTGCTGCTCGGCCCGTATCAGCCGGATTTCGACGCGGAGCAGAGTGGCGCGTCCGTGCTATCGGTGGATGCACTGTGCACCAACCGCCACCTGCCGGCAGACCTGCCGTTCGGCGGCGGCCACCCCCGGCTGACCCTGACGGAGGGCATGGCCGCGATCGGCAGGGTCGCCTGCCTGACTGCCCCGACCCCGCCTCTGCGTCCGCCATTGCGTGAGGCCGGGTTCTGGCGCCTCGTGTCGCACCTGTCGCTCGGCCATCTTTCCGTGGTCGGCGGCGAGGATGGAGCGGCGGCATTACGAGAAGTGCTGCGGCTGTATGACCTGCGGCAGACCGCGGAAACCGCGGCGGCCATCGAGGGGCTGGTGGGGGTCACCTCCCGTCCCGGCACGGCACGGGTGCCGGGCAGCCGGGCCGGCGCCTTCTGCCGCGGGCTGGATGTGACGCTGGAGTTCGACGCACGGGCCTGGCAGGGTAGCGGGTTGTTCCTGCTGGCTTCGGTGCTGGACGCCTTCCTGGCGCTCCATGCGACGGTGAACGCCTTCGTGCGGACGGCGGTGGTGCTGCGTGGCCGTCCCGGTCGGGCGGCGTCGTGGCCGGCCCGCGCCGGAGCGCGTCCGCTGCTGTGACGGATCGGCCTGAGGCGGGTCCGGCCACCACGGATCGGGCCACGGCGGATCGGACCACGCTGAATCGGGAGCGCGCCGTTGCGGACGGCTCTCCGCTTGCGCGCCTAATGCGGCAACCGCGCCGGTTCGGCTTCGATGCCGCGGTGCGCCTGTTGCAGCACGCCGCCCGGCACCAGGACCCGGCAGCGGTGTTGCGCTTTCGCTCGGTGCCGAGCCTGGCGCAGCCGCCCGCCGACGTGCTGTCCATCACTCCGGGCGCATCTGGGAAGCCGCCGCAGGTCACCGTGTCCGTCATGGGTTTGGTGGGTGCCACCGGCGTGCTGCCGCGGGGCTACACCGAGGTATTAGGCACTACCCTCCGCAACCGGTCCCGCGCCCTGCATGACTTCCTGGACCTGCTATCGCATGGGATGGTGGGGCATTTCGCCCAGGCCGGCACCAAATATCGCCTGCATCGCGCCGCCGACCTTGCCGTCCTGCCGCCCGGGCCGGTGCGGGACCCGGTAACGGCTGCCCTGCTGGCGCTGACGGGCTACGCAACCGGCGGCATGGCCGACCGGCTGGAGGCCGGGACGGAGCCGCTGTGCCACTACGCCGGCTTCTTCGCCATGCGTCCGCGGTCCGCCGACCGACTGCAGGCCCTGGTGTCCGACTGGTGCGGCCGCCCGGTGCAGGTGATGCAGTTTACCGGCGCCTGGCTGGCCCTGCCGCCGGAGCAGCGGACGGCGCTGCCCCGCGGCCGGCTGGCGGGCCAGTTCTGCCAGTTAGGCGTGGACGCCGCGGTGGGCGTGCGGGCGTGGGACGCACAGGCCGGGGTAGTGCTGCGGATCGGCCCGCTGAACCGCGCCGCGTTCGAGGCGCTGCTGCCCGGCAGCCCCGCGCTGACCCGCCTGGTGTCCCTGGTCCGCGCCTTCCTGGGGTTCGAGACCGGCTTTGCCATCAACCCAGTGCTGGCCGCCGACGCGGTTCCCGCCCTACAGGTTGGGAGCATGACGCGGCTGGGCTGGAACACCTGGTTGCCGACCCATGCGACCCGGGTGCGGGATGGCCATGAAGCCGTGTTCGACGCGGATGCGGTCGAGGCGTCTGGGGCGTAACCCGCCGCGCGCAGGGCTATGTGGCGCGGCAGGGTCAGGTAATTATGGGGCCTGTGCAGGGGTCAGTGTTGGAACAGCTGTGCGAATGCCAGCGATAGGTCCTCGTCCACCTCGGTCTTTATGTTGGCGTAAAACTCGCTCGCCCGGTATTCCGTGTGAAACACGGTGCTGACCAGGATGCCCGAAATTTTCGAGAATCCTTGAAGAGCCATTACGTCGATTGACCGCCAATTGGTTTCGACCGAGTAGAAATCATTGAACGCGCGGCGGATATTGGGGGAGACATGCCCGTAGTTGATGGCTTTGGCCAGGTTCCCACGGGCCGCGTTGTAATTGTAGTAGATGCCGACATTGGTCCCATCGCACTCGACGCTGATATGGAAGTGCTCGAACCTTGTGTCGGCGCCGCGGCCTTGAAGGGCGATCGTGAAATGAGCCTTGTGCGGCGCTCCGTCCGGCCAATCGTTATGATAGAACGACGCGGAAGGTCCGTTGGCCGGTCCATAGCGCTTGTAGTTGCCATCAAAGGCCGGGTCTGTCGCACCTGAAATAAAGAAGGTGCTCAACGCTTTGGCCTGCCTGTAGGAAATCATCGTCCAATACCCCACCTGTTTTCCGCCGCAGAGAACATAGCCCTACGGCACCGAATAGTCATTATTTTTGCGAAACATACTCCGGCTGCCTGCCTGTCGCGGCGATGCGCCCCGCATTGAGCCTGCAGCATGCACCGGCAGAGAAAGAGGGCCGGCCTGGTCATGCGGCGCCTGCCTCGACGACGACCGCCGTCACGTTGTCCCGCACCCCTGCTTCCAGTGCCGCGCCCACGAGCTGCGCGGCCGGGTCCGCCGGGTCCGCTGTCAGCCGGGCAAGCGTCGCAAGGTCCAGTGTCTTGCATAGGCCGTCGCTGCACAGCAGGAAGCGGTCCCCTGGTTCCAGCGGCCCAATGGTCTTATCCAGCTCCAGCACCGCGTCACCGCCGCCCACCGCCCGGGTGATGACGTTGGCCTGCGGATGGCGCTCGGCCTCCTGGTCAGACAGCGCGCCCGCCTCAACCAGCTCCTGCACTAGGCTGTGGTCGCGGGTGACGGCCTGCAGGCTGCCGCGGCGTAGCAGATAGGCGCGGGAGTCCCCGGCCCAGAGGCAGGCGAAGTGACCGTCGCGGATCAGCAGCACCACGACGGTGGAGGCGATCACCACGCCAGCTCCGCCATCCCGGCCGGCCCGGTCCCGCAGCGCGTCGTGCACGGCGGCCAGGCGCAGGCGCACCTGGGCC
>CAXTOB010000520.1:0-4814 GCA_964245505.1 uncultured Acetobacteraceae bacterium
CATCCCCCCATCCATCACATCCACGCGAACCCGCTCCCCCGGCGCAGAAATCAGCACCCCGCCCCGCGGCACTTCCTTCCAGCATAGCCGGTCGTCGTCAATCGGTTCGGACACCAGCAGCAGCCCGCCGCCGGGCAGCTCCTTGTAGTACAGCGTCGGCGGACGCGCGTCGCAGGCCCAGCGGAACGCCCACAGCGTATGCCCATCGGTGAGTGTCGCCGTGAACCGCAGCGGCTCCTGCACCCCGGCCGCACGCATGTGCCGCTTCACCTCCGCGAAAGTGTCTGCCATCGCCCGCACGGGATCCTGGTCCAGCCCGCGAGCCAGGGCGGCCAGGAACAGCGCCTCGCTGTCCCCCGTGCCGGCGCGGGCGGTGTAAAGCTCGTCCGGGATCATCTCCTCCACCCGGCGGCGCATTGCCGACCAACCGCCGACCTGGCCGTTGTGCACGAACATATACTTGCCGTGCGCGAAGGGATGGCAGTTCGCCCGGCTCGTCGCCGTTCCCGTCGCCGCCCGCACATGCGCAAAGAACAAGCGGCTGCGGATTTGCCCGGCAATGCTCAGCAAATTTTCGTCGGACCACGCCGGCCGCACCTCCCGATACAGCCCAGGGTTCGGCCGCTCCCCATACCAGCCGACACCGAAGCCGTCGCCGTTGGTTTCCGTCTTGGCCTCGGACGCATGGAGCGATTGATGGATCAGGCTGTGGCACGGTGCGGCCACCAGCGTTTCCAACAAAATCGGCTCGCCCTGATAGGCGAGGAAGCGGCACATGCGGCACCTCCGGCACGGGATGACAACTACATTACATCCCGCTACCGAACCGAAGCAAGGACAGCATAGCTGACCCGCTGCGAGCGTTGCAGATTTGACACCAGCCCCCGCCGGACGCGATACCGCCCCGCCGTTTACGCAGGAATACCCCACGCCATGCCCGTCCACGCCTTTGTCTTCCCCGGCCAGGGCAGCCAGTCCGTCGGCATGGGCCGCGACCTCGCCGCCGCCTTCTCTGCCGCGCGGGAGGTGTTCGGGGAGGTGGACGAGGTCCTCAAGCAGAAGCTGTCCAAGCTGATGTTCGAAGGCCCGCCAGAAACCCTGACCCTGACGGAAAACGCCCAGCCCGCGCTCATGGCCATGTCGCTGGCCGTGCTGCGGGTGCTGGAAACCGAGGGCGGGTTCAAGCTCGAGGACAAGGCGGTGCTGGTGGCGGGGCACAGCCTTGGCGAGTATAGCGCCCTCGCCGCCGCCGGGGGTCTGACACTCGGCGACGCCGCCCGGCTGCTGCGCCTGCGCGGCGATGCGATGCAGGCGGCGGTGCCGGCAGGCGAAGGGGCGATGGCCGCCCTGCTGGGCGTCGAGCTGGAGGCCGCGATCGCCATCTGCGCCGATGCCGCCGTCCTGGTGCACGAGGACGGTCGCGAGGAGCGCCAGGTGGTCGAAGCCGCCAACGACAACGGCGGCGGCCAGGTCGTCATCAGCGGCCACCGCGCGGCCGTCGAGCGCGCGGTGGACCTGTCCAAGACCCGCGGCGTGCGCCGGGCCATGTTGCTGCCGGTGTCGGCACCCTTTCACTGCGCCCTGATGGCCCCGGCCGCCGATGCCATGCGCGATGCCTTGGGCCAGGCCACGGTGCAGATCCCAGTCGTCCCCGTGATCGCCAACGTCACCGCGGAGCGCGCGTCGGAGCCGGATGACATCCGCGACCTGCTGGTCCGCCAGGTGACCGGCACGGTACGGTGGCGCGAGTGCATCCTGGCCTGCAACGCGATCGGCGTTGACAGCTTCATGGAGCTGGGCGCCGGCAAGGTGCTGACCGGCCTCATGCGCCGCATCAGCCCGGACAGCGCCGCCATGTCCGCTGGCACGCCGACGGAGATCGAAGCCATGCTGAGGGTGCTTTGATGTTTCGGCTGGATGGCAAATCCGCGCTGGTCACCGGCGCGTCGGGCGACTTGGGCGGCGCCATCGCCCGCGCCCTGCACGCCCAGGGTGCCACCGTTGCGCTGTCGGGTACCAAGCGCGACGTGCTGGAGTCGCTGGCGGCGGACTTGGGCGACCGTGCCCATGCCTGCCCGGCGGACCTGCGCGACGCCGGCGCGGCCGATGCGTTGATCGCGGCGGCAGAGGCGGCATGCGGTCCATTGCATATCCTGGTCAACAACGCTGGGCTGACGCGCGACATGCTGGCGATGCGGCTGAAGGACGACGACTGGAACACCGTGCTGGACGTGGACCTGTCGGCGCCGTTCCGCCTGGCCCGTGCCGCGCTGCGCGGGATGCTGAAACGCCGGGCCGGGCGGATCATCGGCATCGGCAGCATCGTCGGCAGCACCGGCAACGCCGGCCAGGCCAACTATGCCGCGGCGAAGGCCGGGCTGGTAGGCATGAGCAAGGCACTGGCGCAGGAGGTCGGCAGCCGCGGCATCACCGTGAACGTGGTGGCGCCGGGCTTCATCCAGACGGCGATGACCGATGCCCTCAACGCCGACCAGAAAGCGCGGCTGACCGGCGCCATACCGCTGGGCCGCATGGGCCAGCCGGACGACGTCGCGGCGGCGGTGGTTTACCTGGCGTCGGACGAGGCCGGGTGGGTCACCGGGGCCACGCTGCACGTGAATGGCGGGATGGCGATGTCCTAGATTGGCGTGTTGCCTTGGCGCGGCTGGTGGAACCATGCTAAGCGGCCTGCCACTTCGTTCACGATGGCTAGCTCTGCCGGGTGGCGGCTGATGGCGAAACGGACGGGTTGACCAAGCCTCGCTGACGCGGGCTTAAACGGCAGACAGGAACCGAGGACAAGATGAGCGAGATCGCCGACAAGGTTAAGAAGATCGTGGTCGAACACCTGGGCGTCGAGGAGGCCAAGGTCACTCCCGAGGCTTCGTTCATCGACGATCTAGGTGCCGACAGCCTCGACACGGTCGAGCTGGTGATGGCGTTCGAGGAGGCGTTCAGCGTCGAGATCCCCGAAGACGCCGCCGAGAAGATCAGCACCGTCAAGGACGCGATCGATTTCATCGAGAAGCAGAAGGCGGCCTAAACGGGCGTGAGCGTGAGGGAATAACGGCGATGCGGCGCGTGGTGGTGACTGGCATGGGCATCGCCTGCCCGCTCGGCCTAGGGGTGGAGCATGTATGGCGCCGCCTGGTGAACGGCGAAAGCGGCATTGGCGCCATCCAGTCGTTTGATACGACGGAGCTGACGGCAAAGATCGCCGGCCAGGTACCAGCCGGAACCCGCGCCACCGGCGGGCTGGACCTGAACGAGTGGATCCCCATCAAGGACCAGAAGAAGATGGACCGCTTTATCCACCTCGCGGTGGTGGCGGCCATCGAGGCGGTGGAGGACAGCGGCTGGGTTCCCCCAGATGAGGATGCCCGTTGCGCCACCGGCGTCATGATCGGTTCGGGAATCGGCGGGATCGGCACGATCTACGATGCGGCGGTGCTGGTTTACACCGGCAAGGCCCGTCGGTTGTCGCCATTCTTCATTCCCTCCGCGCTCATCAATCTCGCGTCCGGGCATGTTTCCATCAAGTATGGCTTCAAGGGGCCGAACCACTCGGTGGTGACGGCCTGCGCCACCGGCGTCCATGCCATCGGCGACGCTTCGCGGCTCATTATGCTGGGCGACGCCGACGTGATGGTCGCGGGCGGGGCGGAAGGGGCTGTGAATGAACTCGGTATGGGCGGCTTCTGCGCCAGCCGCGCCCTGTCAACCGGTTTTAATGACCGCCCTGCCGCGGCGTCCCGCCCCTGGGACCGCGACCGCGACGGCTTCGTGATGGGCGAGGGTGCCGGAATTGTCGTGCTAGAGGAATTGGAGCACGCCCGCGCCCGCGGTGCTAAGATCTACGGTGAGGTATGCGGTTACGGCATGTCCGGCGATGCTCACCACATCACTGCGCCTGCGGAGGGGCACGAGGGAGCGTTCCGTGCTATGAAGGCTGCCTTCCGCAACGGCGGCATGTCGCCGTCCAAGGTTCAGTATGTGAACGCGCATGGCACCAGCACGCCGCTCGGCGACGACCTGGAGCTTGAGGCGGTGGAACGATTTTTCGGCGAGGACGCCAAGGGGCTGGCGATGTCCTCCACGAAGTCCGCGACCGGGCACCTGCTGGGGGCGGCGGGCGCCATCGAGGCGATCTTCTCCCTGCTCGCCATCCGGGACGGCGTGGTGCCGCCGACGCTGAACCTGGAGAACCCGAGCCGCGACAGCGTGATTGACCGAGTGCCGCTGCAATCGCAGGAGCGCCGGGTGGATGTGGCGCTGTCCAACAGCTTCGGCTTCGGCGGCACCAACGCAAGCATCCTGTTCAAGCGCGCAGCATAGGCGTGCGATATTTGTCTCCCTTTCCCTCCGGGAGAGGGTTGGGGTGAGGGAAACGGCAGGCGCAGTTCTGCCCCGATCCTAAACTGCCCCTTCGATTGCTAAGCGAGTGCTGTGCGGCTTCCCTCACCCCGACCCTCTCCCGGAGGGAGAGGGAGCAGCGGAGTGCAGTGCAGTCCCATAGGGGCCTGACACCATGCGGATCGGCGTGATTGGCGTTGCGGGCCGTATGGGCCGCCTCATTGCGGAGGAAGTGCTGGCCGCCGGCCACTCCCTGTCAGGCGGGACCGAGCGCGCCGGGTCCGGCCATGCCATTCCGGATGGGATCACTGTGTTTGATGACGTGCCCGGTCTCGCTGCGGCATCGGACGCGGTGATCGATTTCACCCATGCCGCCGTCACTGCCGCCCACGCCGAAGCCTTGGCCGCATCAGGTGCCGCCTGGGTCCTTGGCACCACCGGCCTGTCTCCTACGGACGAAG
>CAXTOB010000521.1:0-4810 GCA_964245505.1 uncultured Acetobacteraceae bacterium
CCATAGCCGCGTAGCACTCAAGCTAAAATGCCTCCGGCAAACCCGGCGCGGTTCACCCCCGCGGCGACCCAACTCCACGCACTGGATCAAACGCCAGCCCCGCTGGCATCATGGCTTGCAGCTCGTCCAGGCTGCCGGCGGTCAGATACCCCGGCAGCAGCCGCCCGCCATCGCGCGCCTCGGTGTGCGCCCGCGCGATCACGCCGGCACCGTCCGACGCTGGGATGGCGAACTAGGCCACAGCGATGCCGTCCGGCTGGTCGTGAAGGGCGGCGGCTTCTACTGGCGTCAGTGCCGGGCCGGGCTCGTCTAGATTGGTCAGGCAGGTTCCTCCGTGGTCAAGGATAGGATCGGCGGGGCCTCCGGCGACGCTGCGTTGAGTGCTGCGGCCAGGGCATCATGGGCGGCGACAAGGGCCAGAAGGCGGCGCTCGGGTAGGTTTTCCATGCAGGCGCGTGCATAGGCGTCCTCGTCGCCCTACGTCTGCAGCCGCAGATCCTCCCGCATGGCCTCAATGACGAATGCCCGAACAGCGGCGACCAACTCGCGGGCGGCGGCATCAACGGCGTGCGACTGGTTGGCGCTCATGCTCGCCCTGCCACATCCTGAGTTGCGGTGAGCAGGTCCAGCGCCTGCAACAGCCCTGTCCGCACGTCCACCTCCGGTTCCGGCCGCTGCGCCAGGATCAGGATGCCCTTGCCGGCCAGCACCAGCTTGACGGTCTCAATCATCAAGACGTGCGGGATGGCAGCCGACGTGGCTGTGAATCAGCGGTGGGTTTCGGCGCTGATCAGCGCGACAGGATGTTGAAAAGTCCAGTTACCACTGGGTCTCGCGCCCGAGCTGATTCACACCTTTTAGGACCTGATCCAGCGATATTTGGTCCGGCAATGGCACGAACTGGTTGTTTATTGCGTGCAGCCATGGCGTGCAATGGATAACGTTCTTTACGCCATCCTTGGCACGACAGATGCCCCGTGCGGCTCGGACGGTGCGGGATGGCGTAAAGAAGCGCGTTGAACTGAGCCGCGGGCCGCCAGCGCTGACTATGGGGATTGCTTCAGCGTCGCTGCCTCAAGTCGGCCGCAGATGAGCTGGCGAGACGTTCTCTGGCACGGCTGCGGCAGGTTTTGACGAGATCTGTGAGATGCTGGCGGCAGTGGAACCAGGCGTTTGGCTCGTCCGAGACGCCCGTGCCCACGTGCGAGACAACCCGATTGCAGCCTGCCCAACCCGCCGGGCAAGCCAGGGGCAAGGCCGGCATGCTTTCGGTTTATGTCGGACGTTGATGGTCGGCGGCAGAGATGCGGCATCATGATGTGTCGGCCCAGGCTGGGCGGGGACTGCGGCCGACCGTGGCGGGCAGGAGCTCGATGCGCTTCATGGCTCCCGCCGCGCAGGCTGGGCAGACATGGAGCGAGCGCCCGGTCAGGGCCTGGTAGCGGTCGTGCGGGTCGGCGAGCGGGGCGAGCATCGGCGGCGGGGCGTCGAGGAGTTGGCGGCAGCGGGCCAGCTTGGCCTGGCGGCCGCGGTTGCCGAGCAGTCCGTAGTGGCGAATGCGCTGAAAGCCGTCGGGCAGGACATGCAGCAGGAAGCGTCGGATGAACTCGTGCGCGTCGAGGGTCATGACCCTGCGGCGGTCGTGGTGCCGGTAGTCTTTCCAGCCGAAGGAGACGGTGCTGTCGCCGATCTCGGTGAGGCGGGAGTTGGCGATGGCGACGCGGTGGGTGTAGCGGCCGAGATAGTCGAGCACCTGCTCCGGCCCACCAAACGGTTGCTTGGCGTAGACCACCCAGTCGATGCCGCGCGCCGCATTGAGTTGCTCGGCGAAGCACTTGGGCTCGTTCAGGTCGGCGAGGGATCCCTGGAACGCCAGCTCGCCTGCCCGGAAGGCCTGGTCGAGGGCTTCGAGGAACAGGCGGCGGAACAGGCTGGACAGCACGCGGACCGGCAGGAAAAAGCCGGGCCGGCAGGCGACCCAGCGCTGGCCGTCGAGCGCCAGCCCGCCGCCGGGGACGATGCAGTGCAGGTGGGGATGGTGCTGCAAGGTCTGGCCCCAGGTGTGCAGCACCGCGACCAAGCCGATCTCGGCGCCGAGGTGACGTGGGTCGGCTGCGATGGTGCGCAGCGTCGCGGCCGTGCTGCGGAACAGGATGTCGTAGACGACGCGCTTGTTCTGCAGGGCGATCGCGGCGATCGGTTCGGGGAGGGTGAAGACGACATGGAAGTAGGGCACCGGCAGCAGGTCGGCCTTGCGGGCTTCCAGCCAGAGCGCCCGGGCCAGGGCCTGGCACTTGGGACAGTGGCGGTTGCGGCAGGAGTTGTAGGCGACCCTGTGGTGCGCACAGGCGTCGCACTGCTCGACATGCCCGCCCAACGCCGCCGTCCGGCAGAGCTCGATAGCGCGCATGACCCGCAGCCGGGCACGGCCGAGCGTGTCGGCATGCACCTGGCGATAAGTTGCGCCGTGGCGGCGGAACACGTCCGCCACCTCGAGCTCTGCGCGGTCCATGGAACGCGGTCAGTGGGCAGGCAGGGCCAGGTCGAGGCGGTCGAGCGGACTGGGAACAGCGCAGACCGTGCTGGTGGCGACGTGGAGATAACGCGCGGTGGTGGACAAGCTGCGATGGCCGAGCAGCAGCTTGATGGTGCACAGGTCGGTGCCGGCTTCGAGCAGGTGGGTGGCGAAGCTGTGCCGCAGCGTGTGCATGGTGATGTGCTTGCCGATGCCGGCCGCCTCACGGGCGGTCTGGCAGGCGAGCTGGACACTGCGGACGCTGACGTGCTGGGCTGGGTCGCGGCTCGGGAACAGCCACTCCCCGCGGGGGCGCTCGGCCTTCCAGTAGGTCCGCAGCAGGTCGGGCAGCTTCGGCGAGAGCATGACCAGGCGGGCCTTTCCGCCCTTTCCGTCGGCTACGCGCAGCGTCATGCGCGTGCTGTCGATATCGCTCACGCGCAGGACGACGACTTCGAAGACGCGCAAGCCGGCGGCATAGGCGGTGACCAGCACGGCGCGCATCTTGCGGTCAGGAACAGTCGCGAGGAACTGCCCCACCTCCTCGACGCTGAGCACGGTCGGCAGCTTGCGCGGGCGCTTCTGGAAGGGCAACTTGGGCAGTACCCAGTCCCGCTCCAGGACAACTGTGTAAAGGAAGCGCAGGGCGGCGACATTGACGTTGAAATACGACGCCGAGACCTGCTGCCCGACCAGGTGGTTCAGGTAGTCCCGCAGCTGCTCCCGCCCAACCGCAGCCGGAGATATGCGGACGTGGCGAGCGAAACGGCTCACGGCGAACAGGTAGTTGCGCTGGGTGTAGGAAGAGAGGTTGCGAACCGTCATGTCCTGGATCATGCGACGGCGAAGCGGGCTCATGGGGCATCTCCTTTGATGGTGTGCTGACAACAGCAGCGCCATCTTGCCCCCAACACGGTCACACGCCGCCGTGGCGCGCTCTCCAAACGCTACCTGAGCAGCGCAGGCGACGAAGCAAATATTCCCCCGGTAAGACCAAAAAAACGCAGGCAGATTATGAAGCACTGCCGCGATAGCGGCTTAGTTCAATCAACAATGCACGGCATATCCCGATTTAGCTTGGCGTATTGCACGTAGCAAACCCAGGGGGCTAACGCGGGGGATGACTTTGCGTGCAATACGCTCAACACCTGCCGACGTGCCTGGCGAGCCAAGCTGGATGGCGGCGTTCCTTGCCAGCCTGGTGTGCGACGACCTGACACCCGCGCTGCCGCTAACCCGACCCACGATATTGCGTGCAATACGCTAACGTACGTTTTCGCAGAGATGGGCCTTCCGCCCCATACCGGAGCGCATAGGACAGGCTGTGCAGCAGTTCGGCGCGGCCGGCCGGCCGGAGCTGTGGGGCGTCATCGGGCATGGGCACCCCGGGCTGAAAGCAGGACGCTAGGTGACAACCAGGAACATACCAAGAACTACTCTGGCCGTCTCACCCCTGCTCGGTGCCAGCACCCCGGCGTTTGTTGCCGTTCAGCTTGTCAGCCAACCCGAACAGGGTCCGGTCCAGCCGTAACCCGCCTGCCTGGTGCAGCTCCACCATGCGCCGCAGCAGCCCTCCCGGTGAGCGTACCTTTCCGGCCGCGTGGCGGGCGCAGATCGCCGCCAGCACTGTGATGGCCTCCTCCTGCCCAAGCATGATGCGCGCTTGTCCCCACGCCTGGGGGGAGATGCCGAGTGCTGACCGGACCTGGGATGCGGCCTGGTCCAGTCCATCCCACCCGGTTCGGGCGCTGCTGGTCCAATCCCGGAAGGTGGGTGCGACCGCCAGGATGAACCCTGGCGTTACCACGAAGCCCCGCAATGCGCTGGGGTAAACCTCACTTGCCTGAGTCGGCCCGACTCGTAGCTGCCGCTGTGCTGCCTGCTGACCTGCCAAGCCGTCACTACCCGCCTCCTTGTCAGCCATGGGCCTAGAAGGCCCTGCTTCGTCGGCCTGGTTTGTAGTCGCGGCAGCGATAGTAAGTTGGTTTGTAGTTGTAAGATGGGGCCGGTATTCCGGCCCCGCGGGGACGTTTTTCACGACTTCCACAGCCGCCAGGGCCGCTGTCACCTGCTCCTGGACATGGACGTTCAACGCCCGCAGCCGGGCGGCGATGGGCACCAAGGGCAGCGGGTCGCGCTGGTTGCCCCGCTCGCGAAACAGCGCATCAGCCTGGGCAGCAGCCGCGGGCCACTCCACACCTTCCAGGCCCTGCGCCACCGCTAAATCCACCAGGGACAGAACATGGTTGCGCGAGCTGGTGATCTCGCGCCGCAGCCGCCGCCCCTCGTCGCGGC
>CAXTOB010000522.1:0-4805 GCA_964245505.1 uncultured Acetobacteraceae bacterium
TCCGGAGACGGCCGCGCTGAACCTGGGCGGGGTGGGCAACCTGACCTGGGCCGGACCGGACGGCGCCCTGGTCGCCTTCGACACCGGCCCGGCCAATGCGCCGCTGAACGACTGGGTGGAGCGCCATACCGGCGCCGGCATGGACCGCGACGGCGCCCTGGCCCGTGCCGGCCGGGTGGACGAGGCGCGGCTGGAGCGGCTGCTGCTGCACCCCTATCTCGCCGCGCCGCCGCCAAAATCCCTGGACCGGTTCAGCTTCACGGCTGCCATGGCGGACGGGCTAGGGCTGGAGGACGGCGCGGCAACGCTGGCCGCGTTCACTGCCGCCGCGGTCGGGCGTGGACTGGACTTGTTGCCGCGACGCCCCGCGCGCCTCGCCGTCTGCGGCGGCGGCCGGCGCAACCCGGCGATCATGGACGCATTGCGGCTGCGGGCCGGGATGGAGGTTTTGTCCGCCGAGGACCTGGGCTGGCGCGGCGACGCCATCGAGGCGGAGTGCTTTGCCTATCTCGCCGTGCGCCGGCTGCGCGGCCTGCCCATCAGCTTCCCCGGCACGACCGGCGTTCCGGCGCCGATGGCGGGCGGGGTGCTTAACTCGCCTGTTCCCTTTCCCTCGGGGCTGCGGCGGTCACCCACGTCCGGAACGAAATCTTCGGCAGGTCCGTCTGGGTAGAGGAAGTAGGATGCTTGTCGGCTAGAAAGGGATATCTCCGGCCGTTCCCAGGCTGGCTCACTCGCTTGAAGGCGGGATGGGTGAGATTGCGCCTGATGTAGCAATCGTTCCGGACAAGTATAACCGTCGTAGCCCGGAGGGAGAGGGCGAAGAACCCCCGAACACCGCGTCCCATCCATTGCCGGCGGCGAAGCGTCGTGGCACTCCATCGCCGAAGCCCGGTCCAGAGGACACGACATGAACAAGCCCGAGATCAGCCTTGACCGCAACCTCGCGCTGGACCTGGTCCGCGTGACGGAGGCTGCGGCGCTCGCCGCGTCCCGCTGGATGGGCCGCGGTAAGAAAAACGAGGCCGATGGCGCCGCGGTTGAGGCGATGCGCCGCGCCTTCGACAGCGTCGCCATCGAGGGCACGGTGGTCATCGGCGAGGGAGAGATGGACGAGGCGCCGATGCTGTATATCGGTGAGCGCGTCGGCGCTGGCGGTCCGGCCATGGACATCGCCGTGGACCCGCTGGAGGGCACCAACATTACTGCGAAGGGTGGCCCCAATGCGCTCGCGGTGGTGGCATTGGCGGAGCGCGGCAACTTCCTGCACGCCCCCGACATCTACATGGACAAGATCGCCGTGGGTCCAGGGCTGCCGGAGGGGATCGTGGACCTTGATGCCACCGTGGGCGAGAATCTGCGCGCCCTGGCGCGGGCCAAGAACCGCTCGGTGAACGACATCGTGGTCTGCATGCTGGAGCGGGAGCGGCACGAGCACCTGATGGAGGGCTGCCGTTCCGCCGGCGCCCGCATCATGCTGCTGGGCGACGGCGACGTGGCCGGGGTGATCGCCGCGGCGATGCCGGAGGGCGGGGTGGACATCTACATGGGCAGCGGCGGCGCGCCGGAGGGCGTGCTGGCCGCCGCCGCCTTGCGCTGCATCGGCGGGCAGATGCAGGGGCGACTGATGTATGAGGACGACGCCCAGCGGGAGCGTGCGACCGGCATGGGCGTCACCAACCACTCCCACAAGTACACCGTGTCCGAGATGGCGAGCGGCGACGTGATGTTCGCCGCCACCGGCGTCACCTCCGGGGCGATGCTCAAGGGCGTGCGGCGGTTCGGGACCGGCGCCTACACGCATTCCATGGTGATGCGCAGCAAGTCCGGCACGGTCCGCTACATCGAGGCGAACCACAACTTCGCGACCAAGACCTGGCAGCCGGAATAGGCTGCCAGCCCGGGCTTACGACCAATGCTCCTGCTTGATTTCCCTCCGGGAGAGGGCTGGGGTGCAAGTCGTCGTCCAGCGGACGTTTCTCATCCGACGTGATCCCCCGTCTATTCGACAGCTTCATCTCTCGGGGAGCAGAATCCCACGATGAACGTCAGCAAGCCAAGCTCACCTGATCGGCGGGATCGCATTGTTGAGGGAGCCGGCGGAGCCTTCCTGCGCTTTGGTTTCGAACGCGCGAGCATGGCCGATATCGCCGCCGGTGCAGGTGTTTCCCGAACCGCCTTGTATCACTACTTTCCGGGCAAGGAGGACGTGCTTCGTGCGGTCGTCAATCAACTCCACGGAAAGACGTTAGCCGCTGCGGCCGACGCGTTGGCTGCGGCCGCAACGCTGGATGACGCCCTGATTGGCCTGCTTGATGCGCGAATCGGCGGCATTCTTCGGCTGCTCGCCACCAGCCCACACGCTTACGAACTTATCGAAGCCGGCTCGCGGCTGACCGGTCTGGTGATATCAGACGCGGACGGTCACTTCCTAAAGATGGTAGTCGAAGCGCTCGAAGGGCATGGACGCGACGCCAACGCCGAGCAAATCGCAGATACGCTCGTCGCGGCTGCAAAAGGCCTCATGCGCTCGTCGGACGGACTTGTACCTCACGAGCGGTTCCACGACCGGCTGGCGCGGCTGGTATCTTGGGTGACTTCCTGACATATTGACATTATAAGGCCAATGTGTCGAATATGGATGCGAGGATGGCTCTCGGGCAAGACTTGTCCATGACGTCGATATGCGAAGCTCTCCCGCTGCCCGCTGCGGAGACGTGACGACTGGCAGATCGGCTGTCAGGAAACCGAAAAGTGATTCTGCCATGCAGCATAAGCAAACTTCGGACCAGCGCATCGTCTGGCCGGCCGGGCACTCGCCCGGATCGGCTTTAGTGTTTGCGCAGAATGTCGTCGAGATAGCGGCTTCGCCGAAGGAGGTCTGGTCGCTGCTGATAGACTGCATCAAGTGGCCGCAATGGTATAAACATTGCTCGGATGTGTCCATGCTGCGCGGCGGTCCGCTCCTGGACTCCAAGGCAAAGTTTCGTTTCAAAACACTTAGATTATACTTTGAGCCGGAAGTAGAGACGTTCTCGCCCTGTCATATGCTTGTCTGGTCAGCAAAAGGCCCTGCGGGAACCAGTGGTTCTCACGCATGGTTCATCGAGCCAACGCCGGGCGGCTGCCGCGTCATTACAGAAGAGGCACAAAAGGGCTTGGTCCTGTTGCTTCGGCGGTCGCACTTGCGGAACCAGCTTCTCGCGTCGCATGAAGAGTGGTTGCAGTCGCTTAAAAAGCTGGCAGAAGCGGGATAGGCTTGCGGCGTAGCCCTTGTCTTTCTACACCTCGGCAAAAAACAAGACTGACGTAGGAAGCGCCTATCCGGTAAGAACAGGCTCTGCGCTAAATGAATGGCGTCCCGATCATATCCACTGCTTTTCGGTCGCCTGTCGTGGCTGCGCGCTCATCACTCGTCAGGGAGGGAGGGTTTCCCACGCGCGGTGCACCCCTGACTTTTAGGTCCCACAAGCGAATGATCTCCTAATCCGCATTGCGAGGCGCGCAGCAACGCGGCAATCCAGAGGCCGCGCAGGCCACGATTCGGCCCTGGCGGACCCTGGGCCGCCACACCGCAACCGGCATGCGACGCCAACACCGACAGCGCGGCCAGCACGCGTATGAGGACCACTTGAGCCACGCCACCCACGCCAGCCTCTTCAACATCGAGTCCAGCCTGACCGGACGCCGTTGGCTATGGCGCCAGGCCGAGGACCGGCTGGGCCTCGGCATCGCCCAGCGCCTCGCCCTGCCGGAGCTGGTGGGCCGGTTGCTGGCCGCCCGCGGCATCGGCCTAGAGGACGCCGCGCATTTCATGGAGCCGACGTTGCGCGCCCTGCTGCCTGACCCCTCGGTGCTGCAGGACATGGACGCCGCCGCGTCCCGGCTGGCGGCGGCGGTGCAGCGGGGGGAAACCGTCGCGGTGTTCGGCGACTACGACGTGGACGGCGCATGCAGCGCAGCCATCATGACGACCGTGCTGCGGACTCTGGGCTGTACGGTGATGACCCATGTGCCCGACCGGCTGCTGGAAGGCTATGGCCCCAATGGCCCGGCCCTGCAGTCCCTGGCCGACCGAGGCGCCACCTTGGTCGTCTGCGTGGACTGCGGCACCGCCGCTGCGGTGGCTCTGGCGGCCGTGCAGGGCCGGGCGGACGTGGTCGTGCTGGACCACCACGTCGCGGAAGGGCCGCCTCCCCTGGTACTGGCGACGGTGAACCCCAACCGCGCCGACTGCACCAGCGGGCTGGGGAGCGTATGCGCCGCCGCTATCGCCTTCTTGGCGGCGGTCGCCACCCTGCGGGCGCTGCGCCGGGCCGGACATTTCGCCGGGCGGGCGGAGCCGGACCTCAAGGAACTGCTGGACCTGGTGGCACTGGCGACCGTCTGCGACGTGATGCCATTGACCGGGCTGAACCGGGCGCTGGTCGTGCAGGGTCTGCGCGTCATGGCCCGGCGCGCCCGGCCCGGCATCGCAGCACTGCTGGAAGCCGCGGCGGCGCGCGACCTGCCGACTGCCTTCACCTGCGGCTTCGCCCTGGGGCCGCGCATCAACGCCGCCGGGCGCATCAGCACCTCCGACCTTGGGCTGCGCCTGCTGCTGTCCGATGATCCCGTGGAGGCACGTGCCTTGGCGCAAACGCTGGACACCACCAACCGCAATCGCCAGCAGGTCGAGGCCGCGATGCTGGACTCGGCGCTGGCCCAGGCCGCGGAGCAGTCGGCGGCCGGGCACGCCGCACTGCTGATCCACGGCGAGGGCTGGCATCCCGGCGTCGTCGGCATCGTCGCCGGCCGCATCAAGG